>NZ_JBJGXV010000004.1:0-431126 GCF_045447295.1 Pseudomonas sp. O39 | reverse complement strand
GGGAGCGGGTCACCTGCACGGGTGGGAAATGACAGGTAAAAGTGCTGCCATGGCCCAGCACGCTGCTGATTTCCAGCCGTGCACGGTGGCGCAGCAGCACGTGTTTGACGATCGCCAGGCCAAGCCCCGTGCCGCCGGTGTTGGAGTTGCGGCTGGAGTCGACGCGGTAGAAGCGCTCGGTCAGGCGGGGCAGATGCTTGGCGTCGATGCCGATGCCGGAATCCTGCACGCTCAGGTGCGCACCGTGCTCGTCGGCCCACCAGCGGATGCGGATATTGCCCTTGTCCTGGGTGTACTTCACAGCGTTGAACACGAGGTTGGAAAATGCGCTGCGCAACTCACCCTCGCTGCCTTTGAGCAGCACCAACGGGTCGGCTTCCAGGGTGATTTGTTGCTCGCGCTGGCCGGAAAGTGCCTGGGCATCGTTCTTGATAGTCTGCAACAGGCTTTGTACCGCCACGGGGTGGTTGTCCGACGGGTAATCCGTGGCTTCCAGTTTGGCCAGTAACAACAGGTCGTTGAGCAGTGTTTGCATGCGTGAACCTTGCTGTTGCATCTGCTGCAGGGCACGGCTCCAGCGCGGGTTGATCTCGTCGACGTTGTCCAGCAACGTCTCCAGATAGCCGCAGATCACCGTCAGTGGCGTGCGCAGCTCGTGGGACACATTGGCGACGAAGTCTTTGCGCATCTGTTCCAACTGGTGGATGCGGGTGACATCGCGCACCAGCATCAGGTGTTCGTTGTTGCCGTAGCGTGTCAGGTACAGTTGGATGCGCACGCGGTCGTTGGTGGGCGAAGGGATTTCCAGGGCTTCTTCGTAGTTTTCCTGCTCGAAATACTCTTTGAAGCGCGGGTGGCGCACCAGGTTGGTCACCGGCTGGCCGCTGTCCTGAGGCGTCTTGAGGCCCAGCAGGGTCTCGGCGGCGCGGTTCCACCATTCCAGGTTGCCGTCGCTGTCGAGCATGATCACCGCATCTTTGAGCGCGGCGGTGGACTCCTGCACACGGTCGATCACCGCTTGCAGGCGCCCGCGTACCCGTTGGTCGCGGCGTTGCAGGTGGTAGATGCTGTCGAACACCTCGCCCCACAGGCCGTAGCCATCGGGTGGTGCTTCATCGGGTTTGTGTTGGCGCAGCCATTCATGCAGGCGCAGCAGCTGTTTGAGCGTCCAGCCCAGATACAGGCCGATACCCACGGCCAGGCTCCAGCCGTAATAGCCGCTGACCAGGCCTACCACCAGGCAGCCGGTGATCAACAGCAGCATGTGGCGGATCAGGGTGCCATGCCAGTTTTGGTTCACAATCGGTCCTTCGGACAGTGAAAAGTTTCAAGCTGCAAGCTTCAAGTCAAAGCGGATGGGCTTCAACTTGCCGCTTGTAGCTAACTGCTTTAGCTGCTTTCAACCTTTAGTGGAAAAGCGGTAGCCGGTGCCGCGCACGGTTTGTACCAGATTCTCGTAGGCATCGCCCAAGGCTTTGCGCAGGCGGCGGATATGCACGTCCACGGTGCGCTCTTCCACGTACACATTGCCGCCCCACACTTGGTCGAGCAGTTGGCCACGGGTGTAGGCGCGCTCCTGGTGAGTCATGAAAAATTGCAGCAGGCGATATTCGGTCGGGCCCATCTCGGCCGGCTTGCCGTCGATGGTCACGCGGTGGCTGATCGGGTCCAGAATCAGGCCGTCGACTTCGATCGGCGCTTCGCCATCGGTAGGGCCGGCGCGGCGCAATACAGCTTTCAGACGGGCGACCAGTTCACGTGGGGAAAATGGCTTGGTGATGTAGTCATCAGCGCCGACTTCCAGGCCCTGGATCTTGTTGTCCTCTTCACCCTTGGCGGTGAGCATGATGATCGGGATATCCCCGGTCAGCTCGTCACGCTTGAGACGGCGAGCCAGCTCGATACCGGAAGTGCCGGGCAGCATCCAGTCAAGCAGGATCAAGTCCGGCTTGCGGTCGACGATAATGGCATGGGCCTGCTGGGAGTTCTCCGCCTCCAGGCAGTCATAGCCGGCCATTTCCAACGCAACGGCGATCATCTCGCGAATGGGCGCTTCGTCGTCAACGATCAGAATGCTCCTGCCAACCATGCCTAAATCCTCTTGTCATTTAACTGTCTTGCGCCGCATTAGATAACGGAATTATTGCAGTCGTGTGACAGTAATTTAGTCGCTTGGGCAATTCTTGGCACTCTGGACTACCCTTTGGGTCCGAATCCTGACAACCACAAAAGGAAGGTTCCGATGACTCACAGTACTTTTTCCTGGAAAGCCCTGCTGGTAACGGCCGCGTTGACGCTGCCGACACTGGCGTTGGCGGCCGAGCCTGCGATGACCAAAGACGGCATGTTGGTGGACCACAAGGGTATGACGCTCTACACCTTTGCCAAGGACTCTGCTGACAAGTCCATGTGCAACGACAAGTGCGCCACCAACTGGCCGCCGTTGATGGCCGAATCCACCGACAAGCCGATGGGCAAATGGACCGTCATCACCCGTGACGATCAAAAGAGCCAGTGGGCCTACAGTGGCAAACCGCTCTACACCTTCGTCATGGACAAGACGGCCGGTGACATGACCGGTGAAGGCAAAATGGATGGCGCCTGGAAGGTCGCCAAGCCTTAGTTAAACCCGCTGGCGATGAGGGGCCTGGCCCCTCATCGAAACCCGTAATCCGCCACAATTCCGACAAAAATCGCCAACCCGGCCCAGTGGTTGTGCAAAAACGCCTTGAAGCATTTCATGCGGTCTTTGTCGCGGGTGTACCAGAACTCCCAGGCAAAACAGCCCGCCGACGCCAGCAACCCCAGGTGGAACCAGCCTCCCAGCTCGAACCGCGCGCCCGCCAGCAACAGGCAGGCCAGCGACAGGCCTTGCAGAGTGAGGATGATCACGCGGTCGGCATCGCCAAACAGAATGGCCGTGGATTTCACCCCGATCTTCAAGTCATCGTCCCGATCGGTCATCGCGTAATACGTGTCGTAACCCACCGTCCACAGCAAATTGGCGATGTACAGCAGCCACGCAGTGGCCGGCAGATGGCCAGTCTCGGCGGTGAACGCCATCGGCATGCCCCACGAAAACGCCGCGCCCAGCACCACTTGCGGGTAATAGGTGTAGCGCTTCATGAATGGGTAGCTCGCCGCCAGCGCCAAACCGCCGAGGGACAGCAGGATGGTGGTGGCGTTGGTCAGCAGCACCAGCAGGAAACTGATGCCCATCAGCACCGCAAAAAACACCAGCGCCTCTTTGGCGCTGATCTTGCCGCTCACCAGCGGGCGTTGCTCGGTGCGTTTCACATGGCCGTCGACCTTGCGGTCCGCCCAATCATTGATCACGCAGCCACCGGCACGGGTCAGCACCACGCCCAGTACGAAAATCACGATATTGATCAAGGACGGCGAGCCCTTGCCGGCGATCCACAGCGCCCACAGTGTTGGCCATAACAGCAGGTAGATGCCGATGGGCTTGTCCATGCGGGTCAACTGAATGAAATCCCAGGCCCTGGGGTTCAGGCGGTTCAAGGATTTGAGCAGGCGTTGATACATCAGCAGTTCTCCGGATGGTCATGCAACGCGTGCCAGAAGCTCGGCAAGAAAATTTCCGCCACCAGCACACTCAGCGGCCCGCGATCAAAGCGCGAGCGGCGCCCCCACAAGCCGTCGGCCTGGTCCACGGTCGGCAGCCATTGCCGTGGGTAATGGCACACCTCGATGGCCTGGCGGGTGAAGGCGTGATCGCAAAACAGCAACTCGCCCAGCGAACGGCTGCCCAGCTCGTCCATGTGCAACCCGTCGCCCTGCAAGGCACTGCGCGCCGCCACGCTGCGGGCGAACACCCATGGCTGGCCATGCCCGCGCAGATACACCTCGCGCACCCAACCGACAGTGGCCGGGGCCAGGCCGAGCGCTGCACATTCATCCTCGCGCAACGGCTGCCAGCCTTCGAACAGCGGCGTCACGCTGAACCCATCGTTGGACAGCCACGTGAGCCGGCGCGTCAGCGAGCCTTCGTCGAACAGCCAATCAAGGGTCAAGGGCGCGGGCAATGGGCTCAGAAGGCTCTGGGTCAGCCATTGGCAAGCATCGGGAAGGGCGATTGAGTGCGGCACGGTGAGTGAGTATTGGCAGCAAAAGAGGCGGCGAGCTTACCATGGCGTCCTGGGCTTTTGCCGCGCTGAACCGGCCCCATGCGTCGATCGCGCTTGCATCTGCCGGCCCCGATCAGTACAAAACGCCCTGAGCCGCACGGCAACGTAGGTCTATCGACCGTCGGCCAAGATGCCTGGACCCTGAGGAAGCAAGTAATGAAGAAGTGGCAATGTGTAGTCTGCGGCCTGATCTATGACGAAAAAGACGGCTGGCCGGATGACGGTATCGCACCGGGTACCCTGTGGCAGGACGTCCCTGAAGATTGGCTGTGCCCGGACTGTGGCGTGGGCAAAATGGATTTCGAAATGATCGAAATCGGTTAATCATCGATTTAAGAAACGTACTACAAGGAGAAAGGAATGAACGCACCTGTCGTGATCATCGGCACAGGATTGGCCGGTTACAACGTGGCCCGGGAGTTTCGCAAGCTCGACAGCGAGACCCCATTGCTGCTGATCACTGCGGATGATGGGCGCTCCTACTCCAAGCCCATGCTCTCCACCGGTTTTGGCAAGAACAAGGAAGCCGATGGCCTGAGCATGGCTGAACCGGGTGCCATGGCCGAGCAACTCAAGGCCGAAGTGCGCACCCACACCCGCATCAGCGGCATCGACCCTGGCCACAAGCGCCTGTGGATCGGCGAAGAAGCAGTGGCCTACCGTGACCTGATCCTGGCCTGGGGCGCAGAAACTGTGCGCGTTCCGGTTGAGGGTGATGCGGCTGAGCTGATTTTCCCGATCAACGACCTCGAGGACTACGCACGCTTTCGCACCGCTGCCGCCGGCAAACGCCGCGTGCTGGTGCTGGGCGCGGGCCTGATCGGCTGCGAGTTCGCCAACGACCTGATCCTCGGTGGTTACGAAATCGACCTGGTGGCGCCGTGCGAGCAGGTCATGCCGACCCTGCTGCACCCAGCCGCTGCTGCAGCGGTACAAGCCGGGCTGGAAGGCCTTGGCGCGCGTTTCCACCTGGGTCCGGTGCTCAACCGCCTGCAGCGCACCGCTGACGGCCTGGAAGCGCACCTGTCGGACGGTCAAGTCATCCACTGCGACCTGGTGGTCTCGGCCATCGGCCTGCGCCCGCGCGTCGACCTCGCGGCTGCCGCCGGTCTGCAAATCAACCGTGGGATCATGGTGGACCGCCACCTCAAGACCTCCCACGCCAACATCTACGCCCTGGGCGACTGCGCCGAGGTTGATGGCCTGAACCTGCTCTACGTCATGCCACTGATGAGTTGCGCCCGCGCCCTGGCCCAGACCCTGGCCGGCAACGCTACGGCCGTCAGCTATGGGCCGATGCCGATCACCGTGAAAACCCCGATCTGCCCGCTGGTGGTCTCGCCCCCGCCACGCGGCACCGAAGGCGTGTGGAGTGTCGAAGGGCAGGGCGCCGACATCAAGGCCTTGTGCCGCGACGCCAGCGGCCGCCTGCTGGGTTACGCGCTGACCGGCAGTGCGGTTATGGAAAAACTGGCCCTGAACAAAGAACTTCCGCCGTTGCTGGCGTAAATACCGGTCGTTCTGTCGGAATAACCCTGTTTTTCGCTCTAGAAAGGTCGCCGCGAGACTGGCGGAGCGTGCGAGGGCATGCCATCCTCACTCCCGTCTGCCGCAGAGTAGAGCCTGCGGCGCCTTGGGCGTTGCTCCATAAGAGAGCAGCACGGACATAACAACAAAAAACCGTCAAAGAGGCTTCACTTATGCGTAAACCAGAACTCGCAGCCGCCATCGCTGAAAAAGCGGATCTCACCAAAGAACAGGCCAACCGCGTCCTCAACGCCGTTCTCGAAGAAATCACCGGCGCCCTGCACCGCAAGGACAGCGTCACACTGGTTGGCTTCGGTACCTTCCTGCAACGCCACCGCGGCGCCCGCACCGGCAAAAACCCGCAAACCGGTGAGCCTGTGAAGATCAAGGCGAGCAACACCGTTGCGTTCAAGCCGGGCAAGTCGCTCAAAGACAGCGTCAACCCGTAAGAGCGGTACCGTCTGAAGGGAGGCGGGTTGGAAAAAAATGGGCACGCCGACTGGGTCGGGTGCCCATTTTTTGTGGGGACGAGCAATCAATGCTTCTTTTTCTTTTCATCCAGATAGAAATTCAAATATTTCTTTGGTCTTTCTTGAAAGGCGCGTGCCTTACCGAATTTATAAGCTTCATCAAAGTATTTATACGCCTCGGCACTTCTTCCCAGTTCGAGAGATACCATCCCCACATTAATTAATGGACCAGTATCTATATCCGACTCTCGGCCCTCAAGAGTCTTTTGAGCCCATGGCTCGGCTGCGTTGAACTCGCCATTTTCGAAGTGAAGGTTGAAGAGGGAGCCAGTGACCCAAGACGATAAGGGGGTCCACTCAAGCTTTGGTTCCGGCAGTAAACTCCATGCCTTTTGGTATAGGGCGTGCGCTTCAGTTTTACGGTTTTGTTCATCGAGATCGTTGCCTGCCGCCATAGTGGCCATGATCTCATCTGCCAGTGTTGGATTCTCGTCCGCCAAATCTTTCATACAATAATCCTTAATAATATTTAGGCTTTTCTGCGGGGCCGATAAAGTCACCGGGGTCTTTGTACCTGTCAGTCAGCAGCGCGCCTTTGGATCGGTTGTGGGAATAATATTCCAGCTCGTAGTTATCAGGGTCACGCATCCAACCCCGTACTTCTTTTGTTTTAGCTCCGTGATAACCGCCTTTGCTGTTCCAATACTTAACGGCGTCGGTTTTATGAGCCATATCCGCGTCTTTGATCGAATACCATTTTTTATCAGTACTCTGGAACCGCATGTTTTTTCCGGAGCCAATTATTTTGCCTTCAGCTCTCATCCTAGCAATTACGGCTTTTCCTGTGCGGCTGCCTTTACCTGGTGTTCTACCCACTGAGTTCAGGCGGCAGGACAACCCTAGTGGGTCGTTCCAACCGAACGGGTTGAGCGCGTATGCGTAGAAATTCAATCCTCCGTTTAACCCAATCGGATCCGGCGTCGTAAACCGCCCCACATCCGGATCATAAAACCTGAACGTATTGAAATGCAGCCCCGTCTCTCGGTCCAGATATTGCCCCTGAAACCGTAGATTTTGTTCCTCGATGTAATAAGGCTCGCGCGCCTCTTCCAGCGTGCTGCCCCACACCCGATAAGTCGCTTGCCAGACGCTGTGTCCGTCAGCTTCAGTCAGTTGCTCCGGCAACCCGTTCAGGTCGTTGTGGTAATAACGAATTTTCTGCAACGGCCCGGCACCGTCGACGCGAGCCAAAGGTTGGTAGCCTTCGTCTTCATAGACGTAAAGGCTCGTCTGACTGTGCTTGTGCTCCTGCAACAACCGCAGCCCATCCCACATGAACCGGGTTTCCCCCAACGGATACCCATCGCTGCCATGCTCGGTTTTTTCAACCCGTCGCCCCAGCGGGTCGTAGACCATCCTGACCACGCTGCCGCTTTCATTACGCACCTCAACCAACCGGCTTTCTGCGTCATACGCAAACCGCTGCACACCGCGCTTGGCGCTGCGTTTTTCGATCATCCGTCCAAACGCATCGTAGCGATAACGCTTGTCCTGATAGGTCAGCAGCTTGTTATGCACCACTAACCCGGCGCCCGTCTGCGGGCCGTCGAGCAGGTTGGCGGCGGCGTCGTAGGCGAAGGTTTCGCGCTGGCCGTGCAGGTTGTCCTGGCTGGCGATGATGCGGCCGGTGGCGTCGTAGTGCAGCAGTTGGCGGTGTTGTGCCGCGGGTTGCTGGTCGAGTTTGCCGATCAGGTTGTCGGCGGGGTCGTATTCGAACTGCTTTTGCGTCGCCGCAGGCATCAGCGATGGCTGGCTGTTAAGGCGGCGTTGGCGTGAGCGCAGGCGGCCGCTGCGGTCGTATTCGCTGCGGGTGCTGAGCTGGCCTTGGGTGCGCAGCACTTCACGGTGCAGGCGGTCGCGCTCGAAGTCGCTGATGACCTGGCCGTCGAGGTTGATCTGGTGCAGGTGGCCGCTGCCGTAGTACAGGCGATTGAGCCAGCGCCCGTCCGGCAGTTGGGTCTGGATCAGGTTGCCGAGTTCGTCGTAGTGATGTTGCAGCTTGCCGCCGGCACTTTGTTCGGCAAGCAACTGGCCGACAGCGTCGTAGGCGAAACCCAACGCCTGGGCATTGCCTTGCAGATCAGTGAAGGTGACCGCCGTGAGCTGATCCACCGCATCGTAGCTGTACTCAGTGCGGCCATCGTCGGTGGTCTTGGCGACCAGTCGGCCGACCGCATCACGCTCCAGCCGATGAACGATGGGCGCTGGCGGCGTTTCGGGGACCACCGCCAAGCCATTGCCATAAGGCGCCGGAACGGCAGTCACCGCTGTGATGTTGTCCAGCCGGTCGTAGTCGTAGCGCTTGGCGCTGCCGTCGAGGTCTTGCTGTTCAGCCAGCCGATCGCCGGCATCCCACGCAAACCGATAACTTTCACCGTTTTCATTGACCAACGCTTGCAGTCGCCCGTAGCTGTCGTAGCCGAACTGCACCTGGCGACCATGGGCGTCGGTGCGCTGGCGCACCTGGCCACGCCGGTTATGTTGATAGAGCGTGGTGTGCCCGGCGGGATCGGTATAGCCCACCAACTGCCCGCTGGCATCGCGCTGGAAATGTTCGGTGCG
Source organism: Pseudomonas sp. O39 (assembly GCF_045447295.1). Lineage (NCBI taxonomy): Bacteria > Pseudomonadati > Pseudomonadota > Gammaproteobacteria > Pseudomonadales > Pseudomonadaceae > Pseudomonas > Pseudomonas sp. O39. Next base: position 422,359 of record NZ_JBJGXV010000004.1, on the reverse strand, counting down.
GCCGTCCGGCAGTTGGCTGCTGAGCAATCGGCCCTGGGCGTCGTAGCTGAATTGGGTACGTTCACCGAGGGCATCGGTGATGAGCTGCAAATAACCGCGCTCGTCGTAGCTGAAGCGCGTTGGGTAGCCCGAGCAATCAATATGCTCGACCAGTTGCCCGAACGGGTTCCAGCGCAGTTGTTTGCTTTTGCCGGTGGCGTCGATGATTTCCACGACCTGGCCTTGGGCGTCATAACGATAGCGGGTGATGTAACCCAGCGGATCGGTCTCGGCGATGCAATTGCCGCGCGGGTCATAGCGATACTGCCAACTGTTGTCGGCGGCGTCGGTCTCCACCTGCGGTAACGCCCAGTGCTCCAGCCATAAGGTGGAGTCGCTGCGCCCGAGCGGGTCGGTTTCGCCGATCAGGTTGCCGCTCTCATCGTAGCTGTACTCATAGCGGCCGCCTTGCGGGTCGGTGGCGCTGAGTAACTGGCGTTCGTCGTTCCATTCGAACAGCCAGGTCTGGCCGAGATTGTCGCTGTATTGAATGATCTGGTACTGAGTGTTCCAGTGCCGAGTGCTGACGCGTTGCAAACCGTCGGTGATGCGGGTCAGGCCCGCCTGCAAGTCGTAGTCGAACTGGTAGGCGTCGCCCTCATCGGTCCAGTGCCGGACCACACGCCATTCCAGGCCTTCAATCAACGCCCACTCATAGAAGCAGCGCAACCCGGTGGGCAATTGATGCTCAACCATGCGCCGCCCGGCATCGTAGGCGAAGCGTCGCTGCACCTGGCCGGTTGCGTCGCGCACCTGCGCCAGATTGCCCTCGGCGTCATAGCCATAACTGACCAGCAATTCACGATGTTGATCCGGATAGAGGCGTTCGATGTGGGTCACATGGCCCTGATCACGAATCAGCTCAACCTGCACCAGATCGAATGTATCGCGCAGACGCACCAGGCGCCCGGCGTCGTCATAGTCGAGATAAATGCGGTTGTCGTTACGGTCACCCAACTGGCTCAGGCGCAGTCGCGACGGGTTTGCCGGTGTCGGCTCGAACAAGCGGTACACGCCGTCGTCACTTTCGATCAGCAACTGCCCATTCAGGTGTCGCCGCACCGCGAGCCCTTCACCGGCACTGAATACTGCGCCGCCCAACGGAATCGAACCCATGTCGATGGGCCGGCCCTGTTCATCGGTGTAGACCAGCGTTTCGCCGCCCTCGGGATGCGGCTGAATGTCGACGCACACCTCGTAGGCCACGCTCCAACCGGCACCGAACAGGCTGCCTTGGCGTTCGTCGCGGCTGTTGTAAAAGCGCTGCCAGCCGATCGGCAAAATGCCCGGCAGCACGAAATCCAGTTCCTCGACATCGCCGAGTATCTTCGCGCCCGTCGCAGCATGCACCGGGTTCGACGAGCCCATCGCGGCGTTGGCCGCAGCCCCCATCGCGCTGCTGATGGCCATCGAGGTCGCGCCGCTGACCAACATGCACGGCAACTTGCTGAAGAACTTGCCCTTGCTGCCCTTGAGCATCAACAACGCCGTGACCGCCAGGCCGACACCCGGGGTCTTGCCGCTGCGAATTTCACGCACCACCACCGAGCCGCCGCCGATGGCCACGTTGGATGAGATCAAGCCGGACGACACCACCGTCGCATCGCAGGTACTGCGATCACCGCTGCGCACGGCAGGTTGACCATTGACCGTAACCTTTTCCGAACCTTCGGCAAGAAACTGCGGCGGCATTGGCGGGTGCTTCATGCACACGACCAGGTCCAGCGGCTTCGGCACGGCGCCCGGCGCGGGCGTCGCGACGGTGGGGCGCCACATCTGCGAGAAGAAACCTTCGGCCATGTCCAGGTAGCTGGGTTCTGGTTCAGGCTTGGACGCTTCCAGCTCGGTGCCGGCCGGTGTGACATGGGAGCTGATCGCCCCGGCCGCGCGGGCGGCAGGCAGGTTATTGGTGAGGGTATCGGTGGAACCGGTGAGAATGTTCGCCTGCACCGAGGGCGGAAACAGGGCGTTGCTAAAGGCATCGCATATCTTGGTCAGGCCTTTGTCCGCGCCACTCTTGCTCATGGCGAGGCCGACAATCGTGCCCACTACCGCGCCCAGCAGGAAGCAGCCGAGGCCGCCGGTGGCCACAGTAATGCCGGTGGCTGCCACCACGGCAGCGGTCGCCACCGCAGTGATCGCGATATTGGCCGCCACTTCCAGCACACCGCCGAGGATGTCCGCCATCATCGAGGTGTGGGACAGCGCATCGCCCATTCGGGCCGCCCATAACGCGTCAGACATGCAGGCTGCTCATCAAGAAATAGCGTCGAACGACAGCGAATTTTTAATCGTCGCCCAATGCGCCGCTTCCGCATCACCAAGCGTGTCAGCCTTCACATAACTCAAGGCGAGCATCTTGCGCGTGCCCGGCAGCACCAGCGCCAGCTGGTACTGGAACACCTTGTCATTGCCCTTGTTGAACTGGCTGCGCAGCTCAATGCCTTCCACCTCTTGGGCGGCGCCCAAACGCACGGTCACGCTCGGTTGGCAGCGCAAGTCCTGCACCTGTTTTTCCAGGCGCTTGAGCTGGTCGTCGAAGTTGCTGTGCAGGGTTTCGCCGTCGGTGAGGAAGCTGCGGCTGATGATCAAGGAGGTGCCCAGCTCAGGGAACTTGAGGATATTGATCGACGCGTCTTGCAGCTCGCCCGCAGGCAGTTGGAACTGGAATTCGTTGATTCGGTACGTCATGGCAAACGGTCTCGTCAGGAGCTTTTAGGCGCGGGGAAGACGGCTTTAATATTGGCGTCGATGCTTTTTTTGATGCCCTGGCCATCGGGCGTGGCGCCGGGGCCGTGGTCGTTGTTCAGATGCAGTACGCCGCCGGTGTTGAACTCGGCATCGCCGCTGGCATAGAAGCTGATATTCACGCCGGTGAGGTTGATCTGCCCACTGGCGTTCAGCTCCAGGATGCTTTTGCCGCAGACCAGGCGTAGGTTTTCACCCACTTCGATGATGTAGCTCTGGCTGATGCTGTCGGTCTTCCTCTGGCCGACCAAGAGAACGTCCTGCTGCTTGACGATGCGCGTACGGTTATTCCCGATGGTCACCGTCTCGTTATGCCCGATGCTCTTGTTGCGGTCATGCCCGACGGAGTGGCTTTCATCCACTTCCACCACGATGTCCTGATTGCGCTCGGCATGGATATACAACTGCTCCAGACCCTTCTTGTCCTCCATGCGGATTTCATTGAAGTTGGCTGGGGTGCCGCCCTTGCTGGAGCGACTTTTCATGCCGCTCTGGGTGGCATTCTCCGGCAGGTCGTAAGGCACCGTCTGCTCGGCGTTGTATACCCGGCCGGTAATGATCGGCCGGTCCGGGTCACCTTCCAGAAAGCTCACGATCACTTCCTGGCCGATCCGCGGGATCTGCATCGAGCCCCAGTTCTTACCGGCCCAGGATTGCGACACACGAATCCAGCACGAGCTGTTTTCGTTGGATTGGTCATGGCGGTCCCAGTAGAAGTGCACCTTCACGCGGCCATACTGGTCGGTCCAGATTTCTTCACCTTTGGGGCCGACCACGAGAGCAGTCTGCGGGCCTTTGACAATGGGCCGGTGCGTGCTGGCTAAAGGTCGAAAGCTTTGTTGGGCATCGATACAGGTAAGGCTACTTTCGAATTGCGCCGAGCCCGAGCCGCCGCCGCTTTCCAGACTTTCCTGGACGATGTAGTAACGGCAACCGACGATCAGGTATTCGCGGTTCTGGTCCTGGCGGCTGAAGCCGGTGAGGCTGAACAAGTGGCCCGCACCAAGGCCTCGCGCGTTGCCGCTGAACTCGATCTGCTCATGCAGGGTTTGCAGGGCTTCGATGCGGGTGCGCGCGTAGTGTTCGCCGTCTTCACTTTGCACATAAGTGCCGGGGTAGTCGTACAGCGGGTAGTCGCCGGCAGTGTGCGGGCGCGGCATTGCCGAGCGCACGTCGATGCTGGCGCTGGGGCGCTGGAAGTCGTAGTCGTTAAGCTCCAGCGACCCCGGCTGCACCTCGTGCGCCAGGTGCCAGTTGTGCATATGGTCGCGTTCGCGCTGCTGCTCGTCCTTGGGGTAGTACGGAATCGACGCGTAGCCCGGCACCGTGGTATGGGCGCCGTAGGCGTCAGCCAGCACCAGCACATGGCGGTCCTGTTCATGGCGGAAGAAGTAGTAAATGCCTTCCTGTTCCATCAAGCGGCTGACGAAATCAAAGCTGGTTTCGCGGTACTGCACGCAGTATTCCCACTCGCGGTACGGGCGGCTCAGGGCGTCTTCGAAGTCGGAAAAACCCAGGTCGCGAAACACCTGCTTGATGATCTGCGGGATGCTCAGGTTCTGGAAAATCCGGCAGTCCGAGGTGCGGCTCAGCAGCCAGAACCATGGGCGCAGCGTCACCTGGTAACTGGCGAACTGGCCCTGGTCGATGTTCTGGCTGCACCGCGCGACGATGCCGTGGAAATGCCGCTCGCCACCGTCCGCCAGTTGCACCCCCACGCTCATCGGCTTGCCCAGCAGCTGGTTGAGGTCGATGTTGGCGTCGAGCGACGTCAGTTGCAGCTCATAGTTGAACAACCTGCCCAGCTCTTCGCCGCCCCCCATTTCATTGAGCAACAGCACATCCTGCCCAAGGGGGCTGGTGATCTTGGCCAGGCGTGAGGCTTGGTTGAATAGCATCGGTTAACCCGTAAATGACTTAATAGCTGAAGAAACCGAATCCACTGTGGGCGCTGCCTTGTGTGGGAGCTGGCTTGCCTGCGATAGCATCACCGAGGTGTGCCAGACACACCTCGGTGATGCTATCGCGGGCAAGCCCGGCTCCCACACAGCCCCCTCCCACAATTGTGATCGCATTTCGCCAGGTCAATCGGCGTCGTTGAAGTCGTAGTGCAATTCATTGTCCCGGCTGCTGATGCGCACACCCGCCAGTGCCTTGCCTTCAAGCATGCGCGTGAGGAATTCACGGCTCATGTCCGGCAACAGGCTGTTGGTGAGGATGGTGTCGATCATGCGCCCGCCGCTTTCGGTTTCGGTGCAGCGCGAGACGATCAAGTCGACCACCGCGTCGTCGTAGTCGAAGGCAACTTTGTGCGTATTCTCCACGCGCTTTTTGATGCGGTTGAGTTGCAGGCGGGTGATTGCCTTGAGCATCTCGTCGCTCAGCGGGTAGTAAGGGATCGTCACCAAACGGCCCAGCAGTGCCGGCGGGAAAATCTCCAGCAACGGCTGGCGCAACGCCTTGGCGATCTCTTCCGGCTCGGGCATGTTCGCCGGGTCTTTGCAGACGCGGGAGATCAGTTCAGTGCCGGCGTTGGTGGTCAGCAGGATCAGCGTGTTCTTGAAGTCGATCACGCGGCCTTCACCGTCTTCCATCACGCCCTTGTCGAACACCTGGAAGAAGATTTCATGCACGTCCGGGTGGGCTTTTTCCACCTCGTCCAGCAGCACCACACTGTAGGGTTTGCGCCTTACCGCTTCGGTCAGCACGCCGCCTTCGCCGTAGCCGATATAGCCCGGTGGCGCGCCCTTGAGGGTCGACACGGTGTGGGCTTCCTGGAACTCGCTCATGTTGATGGTGATCACGTTCTGCTCACCGCCGTACATGGCTTCGGCCAGGGCCAGGGCGGTTTCGGTCTTGCCCACGCCGGACGTGCCGGCGAGCATGAACACGCCAATCGGCTTGCTCGGGTTGTCGAGACCGGCGCGAGAGGTCTGGATGCGCTTGGCGATCATCTGCAGGGCGTGGTCCTGGCCGATGATGCGTTTTTTCAGGTGCTGGTCGAGGTTAAGCACCGTCTCCAGTTCGTTGCGCGCCATGCGGCCCACTGGAATGCCGGTCCAGTCGGCGACCACCGAGGCCACAGCCTGGTAATCCACGGTCGGCAGGATCAGCGGGGTTTCGCCTTGCAGGGCGGTGAGGCGTTGTTGCAGGTCCACCAGCTGTGCGCGCAATGCATCGTTGCCGCTGTCGACTTCACCGACTTTCTCACGCAGCGTCGCGCGAGTGGCGAGCAGCTCATCCACCAGCGCTTTCTCTTCGGCCCAGCGGCTTTCCAACGTCGCGAGGCGTTCACGTTCAGCGCTCAGCAAGGCTTCGCTGTTGCTTTGGCGCGCGCCAATCACGATGCCGATGGCATGCTCGCGGGCGATGATTTGCAGCTCGGTTTCCAGCGCTTCGATACGGCGGCGGCTGTCGTCCACTTCGGCGGGCACCGCGTGCAGGCTGATGGCAACACGGGCGCAGGCGGTGTCCAGCAGGCTCACGGATTTATCCGGTAACTGGCGGGCGGGAATGTAGCGGTGCGACAGCTTCACCGAGGCTTCCAGGGCCTCATCGAGGATCTGCACCTGATGGTGTTTTTCCATGGTCGAGGCCACGCCGCGCATCATCAGCAGCGCCTTGTCTTCCGACGGCTCGGCGACTTGCACCACTTGGAAGCGGCGGGTCAGCGCCGGGTCTTTTTCGATGTGTTTTTTGTACTCGGCCCAGGTCGTGGCGGCTACGGTGCGCAAGGTGCCACGGGCGAGGGCGGGCTTGAGCAGGTTTGCTGCGTCACCGGTCCCGGCAGCGCCACCGGCACCCACCAGGGTGTGGGCTTCGTCGATAAACAGGATGATCGGTTTGGGCGAGGCCTGCACGTCTTCGATGACTTGGCGCAGGCGCTGTTCGAACTCGCCTTTCATGCTGGCGCCGGCTTGCAACAGGCCCACGTCGAGGCTGCGCAGCTCCACGTCTTTGAGTGCGGGCGGCACGTCACCGGCGACGATGCGCAGGGCGAAACCTTCGACCACGGCAGTTTTGCCCACACCGGCTTCACCGGTGAGGATCGGGTTGTTCTGGCGCCGACGCATCAGGATGTCCACCAGTTGGCGGATCTCTTCATCACGCCCAACGATCGGGTCGAGCTTGCCGCTGCGGGCCTGTTCGGTCAGGTCGACGGTAAAGCGCTTGAGCGCTTCCTGCTTGCCCATCGCGCTCGGCGCCATGGCCCCACTGGCCTCGCCCGGGACTGCACCGGCGTTAAAACCGTCGCTGGCACTGAGGGCGTTTTCCGGCGAGTCGCCGACGTATTCGTCAAAGCGTTCGCTCAGGGTGTCGGCCTTGATCTTGTTGAACTCGGAAGACAAGCCCAGCAGCGCATTGCGCAGGCTCGGCGTCTTGAGAATACCGAGCACCAGGTAACCGGTGCGCACCTGGCTCTCGCCGAACATCAGGCTGCCGTAAACCCAGCCGCGTTCCACGGCTTCTTCCACGTGGGACGACAGGTCAGTGATTGACGTCGAGCCGCGCGGCAGGCGGTCCAGGGCTTCGGTCAGGTCGCGGGCCAGGCGCGCCGGCTCCACGTTGAACTGGCGAACAATGCGGTGCAGATCCGAGTCCTGCAACTGCAGCAGTTGGTGAAACCAGTGAGCCAGTTCCACGTACGGGTTGCCCCGCAGTTTGCAGAACACGGTGGCGGCTTCGATGGCCTTGTAGGCCACGCTGTTGAGTTTGCCGAACAGTGCGGCGCGACTGATTTCACCCATGCTCTGGATTCCTTGAGGTGGTGGCGTGATCGGCGTAATGCCGGGCCAGGATTAGGTCGTTGGCGTCGTGCGCGGGGCAGCCGAGCCATGTGTTGAAGCCCAGGCGGAACTGGCCGTTAAGCTGCAGCTTCGGGACTTCAGGTTGTTGCAAAACCAGGTTCAAGTCCCAGTCCAATTCATGGCCCAGGTACTCGGCCACCCACGCCACCAGCTCGTTGAATGGCTGGCTGCCAGGCAGCATGCCCATGTAGTCATCCAGCTTGAGCGGGCCCAGGCGGATGCGGAACTTATGCTGGCGGTCCCACACGTGGCTGCCCAGGCAAAAGTCCACGCCCAGTTGGTTGGCGCTGACACTGACGCGGCTGCGCTCGGGCAGTTCCAGCCACTGGCCGACGTATTCTTCAATCTCAACCGGCAAGCCGAAGTATTCGCTGAGGATCGCCTTCAAACCGTCCGGGTAGCGGGTCTGTGCCGACAAGTGGCCGCTGTAATGCAGCTTCGCCGTATCGGGAATCAGCCCCTGATTCAGCAGGCTCGGCATTCCTCGGCCGCTCAGTGCTGCCAGGCGTGCCGACCAGTAATCATCGTCCGGTCGGTCGTGGCTGACCGTCGGCCGCGCTTCGGCCCAGGCCCGGTAAAACAGGCTGAGCAGGCGATGGTGGAACACATCCAAAAAATGTTTGCTGGTGCTGTCGGCGTTGTTGCGCTGACGCTCGCGCACGTACTCGGTGATGTGCAGCGGCAACGGGCCGTTGGGGCCGCCGAGGCCGAAGAAGAACTGTTCCAGTCGCGCAGGCTTACCGTCGCCGCCGGGGTCGACCGAGGCCAAGGTGGCCGGGGCGAAGGTGCAATCGGCTTGCTGCCCCAGACGCAACGGGTCATCCGCCAGGCGCAGGGAATGGCCCAGGCGCGGCAGCTCTGGCGACTCGCACTCGATACGCCGCAGCGCCTGGAAGAAATCGTATTCCCAGGGCTCCTGATGCATCGCATCCAGTGTGTTCACAGGGTCGGACGACGCCCGGGCTTGGCTTTCCATCGCATGATCTCGCCGCGTTCGGTGGTACGGATCACCGTCTCGGTAAAACTGTTGATCGACACGTAACGTGCCAGAAAGCGTTCCAGCACCGCACCGAGCAGGAACACGCCGGTGCCGCGAAACGCGTTTTCATCAAATTCCAGGGTGATTTCCAAGCCGCGGCCAAACACGATCGGGCCAGGCATCGGCAAGCGCCGGGTCACGGCTTTGCTGCTGACTTCGCGCAGGCCTTCGATCTGCAATTGCAGGGCAGCGTCATTGCTATCGCCGTACAGACGCAGCAGTTCGCGCAAGGCGCCGGCGCCCTGGCCTTGCTCGCTCAGCGACAAGTAATTGAGCGACAACTGGCTGATCAGGCGCCAGGCCTTGGCGTCGTGGGCATGGCTGGCGCGCGGGCGGCTCGGGCCGGCCACACAGCGCACAGACAACACAGGCGCGCTGTCGGCCAAGGTGAAGTCGGTCTTGCCGTTACCCGTACTCATGAACAGCGGCAAATCGCGGTTGGTGCACAGTGCGGTCACGCCGAGTTGGCGCAGGTCGTGGCGGTACGGCGCTTGCTGGCTGTCAACCAGGCTGACGAAGGTTTCGCTGCCCACATAGGTGGAGCGCGGGCCGTTGCGGCGTTGGTCGCTGGACAGTACGCGTGGTTCACGGCGTACGGTGTAATACGCTTTGTCGCGACCATAGCGCGATGGGTCGCGCACCGCGTAGAACGGCAGAAACGGTTGCTCCGGCCCCGTGCCGTGCCCAGTGATGCCGCTCAGCGAGTGAATCTCGAAATCCATCGGCCGGGTGCGGTCAGCGATTACATGGTGTTCGTTGACGCGGTCAGACAGGTGGATACGGTCCACGCGTTTCGGGAACAGGTTGATCGCCGGCGTGCAGAACGGCATGAACTGCGCCGCGCCGACACTGCCTTCCAGGCTCGGTTCGTAGCGGTCGAACAACACGATCAGTTCCAGCTCCTGGCCGTCGCAGCGTTTGACTGCGCGGCCCAGTTCGGCGAACTCGACGAACAGGAAGCGATGGGGCAGGGCGAAATATTCCTGCAACAACCGGTAGCCCTGAAACGCGCGCGCCACCACCGGCATGGCCGCGTCGGCATCGTCAAAACCCCGTGAACGCAGCGCGTCTTGCGGCAGGCGTTCAACCCAGTCACCGCCGGGCTTGCGTGCAAACACCGCGCAGGCGTTGCCGAGCAATTGTTCGTAGAGGCGAAACGGTTGCTCATCGGCGCCGCTGAGGTACAGCGGCAGGCTGTCGAGGTCGAGGCTGTTGAACGCCAACTCGGCGCCGGTGCGCAGGGTCAGGCGCAAGCCGGCCTTGGCTTTCGGCTCGCTGGCAGCCAGTCGCCCGAGTACGGCGGCGGGGTTGCCGAAGTACTCGGCGCCGCTGACCTGCAACGGCCACAACGTCACCGGGTGTGCGGTGCGGTACTCGCAGCAGGTCTGGGTTTCGCGGCCCAGTGCGGCCCGCAAAACCGTGTCGCGGGGCAGCGGGAAGCCGCTGGCCAGCGAGCCTTCGTCGGGGTCGGTCTGCAATTGCACCACGGTCATCGACGGCGTCGGCGCCAGGTAGTGCGGGTAGGCGATTTCCAGCAGGTTATGGGTGAAGGTCGGGTACTCGGCGTCGAGCTTGAGCTGTACGCGCGCCGTGAGGTAGGCAAAACCCTCGAGCAAGCGTTCGACGTAAGGGTCGGCGCAGTCCATACCGGACAGGGTCAGCCGACTGGCGATCTTCGGGTATTCCTTGGCGAACTCGGCGGCGCTTTCGCGCACGTGGTGCAGTTCCTGGTTGTACAGCTCCAGCAGGCGCGGGTTCATGGGCGCCTCCGCTGGTCGGCATTCACCACGCGCACATGGCCGGACTCCAGGTCGAGGTCGGTTTGCAGCAACAGGCGCAACGGCACCGGCTGTGCCCACAGGTCGCCTTCGATCTCGAAACTCAGGGCGTTGTGGTTCATCTCGCCATGGCCGACGCGGGCTTTGACGCGCAGGGTGTGGCGCAGAATACGTGGCTCAAAGGTGGCGATTGCCTGGTAGATCAGGGCTTCCAGGGCTTTAATGTCGACGCTGGAAACGCTGTTGCCCGCCAGTGCCGGCAGGCCGTAATTGACCACCGACGTACCGGCCGGGGTGTGCAGCGTGGCATCGGCATCCAGCAACGACGTGGTGTTGAGCAGCCACGCCAGGTCGCGCAGAACCGAGGCTTTCAATTGGGTCAGGGACAGCACGCGTTTGTCGGCGCTTTCCTTGGGGTTGGTTGGGTCGTCGTCGGTCAGCCGGTCCAGCAAGGACGGTTGCAGACGGTCGCGGGAAGCGATTTCAGTTACCACCAAAGCAGCTCCACGGACGGGTTGTGAGAGGGACGGTTTTGCAGCGGGGCAGGTGTCAGGGGCCGTAGCGCAGGGCCACGGCCTCCAGGGCTATCAGCGTTTGGTGTTGGAACGGATGTTCCAGCCAAACTTGATCGCGCCGCCGTCTTTGGTGCCGTCGGCTTTCTGCGGCTGGTAGTCGACCATCACTTGGGCGAAGTTGAGGGTGACGTTTTCGGTCAGGCGATCATCAGTGCCCGAGCCGCCGGTGCTCAGGGAAGTGACCAGCACTTCTTCCAGGTTGATCACCATGTACTCGACCTGGCTTTCACCACCGGCCTTGCGCACGGTCAGCTTGACCTTGTCGATGTGCTTGCCGCTGGCGCAGTGCATCATCAGGTTCGGCGACGCCTTGTCGACGTACTTGGTCAGCGACAGGTCCTGGATATTCACCTTGCCTGCGCCGCCGCCACCGCCAACATGCATGTTGCCGGACTGGGCCATGCCCCAGCTCCAGTTCAGCACGTCGATTTCGTCCTTGTGGGCCTTGTCCATGGACTCGCCCTTGATGTCGCCGATCTTGATGAAAATATCAACAGCCATGTTTTCTCCCTGTGTGGCGTGCGCCACTCGATTTGGTTACCGCCAATGGGGCAGTGCTTTTCTGTGGGAGCAGGCTTGCCTGCGATCGCATCAACGCGGTCTGACTGACAGACAGCGTCGCCTGAATCGCGGGCAAGCCCGGCTCCCACAGAAGAGCCGGTTCAACAGCTACTTACGCGCTTTTCGCCGAAGGCAGTTTCGATACCAGGCGCAGCGACACGGTCAGCCCTTCAAGCTGATAGTGCGGGCGCAGGTAGAACTTCGAGTTGTAGTAACCCGGGTTGCCTTCGACGTCTTCCACGATCACTTCGGCAGCTGCCAACGGGTGCTGGGCCTTGGTGGTTTCGGTGGAGTGCGCCGGGTCGCCGTCGACGTAGTTGAGGATCCAGTCCTGCAACCAGCGCTGCATCTCGTCCTTCTCTTTGAAGGAACCGATCTTGTCGCGCACGATGCACTTCAAGTAGTGAGCGAAACGGCAGGTGGCGAACAGGTACGGCAGGCGCGCGGCCAGGTTGGCGTTGGCGGTGGCGTCCGGGTCATCGTATTCGGCCGGTTTCTGCAACGACTGGGCGCCGATGAAGGCAGCGAAGTCGGTGTTTTTCTTGTGCAGCAGGGGCATGAAGCCGTTCTTCGCCAGTTCCGCTTCGCGGCGGTCGCTGATGGCGATTTCGGTCGGGCACTTCATGTCCACGCCGCCGTCATCGGTCGGGAACGTGTGAGCAGGCAGGTTTTCCACTTCACCGCCGGACTCCACGCCACGGATGCGCGAGCACCAGCCGTAGTGTTTGAACGAACGGTTGATGTTCACCGCCATCGCGTACGCGGCGTTGGCCCAGGTGTACTTGGAGCTGTCCGCACCGTCGGTGTTTTCTTCGAAGGCGAAGGCTTCCACCGGGTCGGTCTTGGCGCCATACGGCAGGCGTGCCAGGAAGCGCGGCATGGTCAGGCCGATGTAGCGCGAGTCTTCCGATTCACGCAGCGAGCGCCAGCCGGCGTATTCCGGGGTGGTGAAGATTTTGGTCAGGTCGCGCGGGTTCGACAGTTCCTGCCAGGAGCCCATGCCCATCACGGTCGGCGAAGCCGCAGCGATGAATGGGGCGTGCATGGCGGCGCAGACTTTCGACAGCTCGCCCAGCAGCTCCACGTCGGGTGGCGACTGGTCGAAGTAGTAGTCGCCCACCAGGCAACCGTAGGGTTCGCCGCCGAACTGGCCGTATTCTTCTTCGTACATCTTCTTGAAGATCGGGCTCTGGTCCCACGCAGTGCCCTTGAATTTCTTCAGGGTCTTGTGCAGGTCCGGCTTGGAGATGTTGAGCACGCGAATCTTCAGCTGCTCATCGCTCTCGGTGTTGTTGACCAGGTAGTGCAGGCCACGCCAGGCGCTTTCCAGTTGCTGGAAATCCTGGTGATGGATGATCTGGTTAACCTGGGCGGTCAGCTTGGCGTCGATGGCGGCGATGATCGATTCAATCGACTTGATCGCGTCATTGGACACCAGGTCCGTCTGCGCCAGAGCCTGTTCGGCCAGGGTGCGCACGGCGGTTTCCACGGCTTCGCGGGCACGTTCGGTCTTGGGTTTGAATTCTTGCAGCAGCAGGTTCGCGAACTCGCTGGCTTCTTCGGTAGCGCCCAGGATCTGGGAGCCTTCGCGGACGGTATTCTCGGTCATGATTACTGGTCCCCTGCCGGCTTAGGCGCGCTTGCAAGGGCCTGCAGCAAAGCCGGGTCCTTGATCGCTTTCATGATGATTTCTTCAGCGCCGGTCTTGCCGTCCATGTAGGTCAGCAGGTTGGCGAGCTGGGTGCGGGCTTCGAGCAGCTGTTTGAGCGAGTCGACCTTGCGCGCCACGGCGGCCGGGCTGAAGTCGTCCATGCTTTCGAAGGTGATGTCCAGGCTCAGGTTGCCTTCGCCGGTCAACTCGTTCGGTACATGGAACGCCACGCGCGGCTGCATGGCCTTGAGGCGCGAGTCGAAGTTATCGACGTCCACTTCAAGGAACTTGCGGTCGGCCACAGGTGCGAGCGGTTCGGCAGGCTTGCCGGCGAGGTCGGCCATCACGCCCATCACGAAGGGCAGCTGGACCTTTTTCTCGGCGCCGTAAAGCTCGACGTCGTACTCGATCTGCACTCGAGGCGCACGGTTGCGCGCGATGAATTTCTGAGAACTTTGCTTCGCCACGTTGCTGCTCCTGGTCGCTTGAGCGACGGTGTTGTTACTGCACAGTCGAGCGGCTTACTCGCCGTCCGGGCCGCGCAGGTTTTCAAATTGGGACATGCCGTCGGGAATCAGATTGCGCACGATGGCCGCAAAATCGGCGTGCACCAGATTTTTCGCTCGGTTCAACAGCACCGGCAGCGGGCTCGAAGGCTCGTGCCGGGTGTAGTACGCAAGGATCTTGTCGAGGCTGCGCAGCACGTCATCGCGGCTGGCGATGTCACCCGTTGGGCGCGGTGCGGCGGGGGCAGCGGCGTATTCAACCGAGGGGGCATTGTCGTCACTGACGGCCTCGGGCTCGCTGCTGGTATCGCTATTCGGTACGAATTGGTTGAGGACTTGCAGCGCCTGCTTGAGCGGTTGCTTCAACAGGCTGAGGTCCACGCCCTGGGCCGAACCGACCTGGTCGCTGACCTGTTGTTCGATGGCTTCGCAGGCGGCACGCGCAGCGCTCAGGGCGTCGTGGGTGGCCTGCAGTTGTTCCGGGTCGCTGTCGAGGAACGCGGCGTTCAGTTGCTGGGCGCCGAGTTGTTCATCGGGGAAACTCATCAGGCCGCTGGCGTTCAGCGCGGCGCGCAGGCTCACCGGCCCGAACGTGCGTGAGCGCGTGAGGATGCTTTCGCGCAGCAGACGAATGGTCGCGTCGCTGGTCAAGCCCGAGAGGGCGTTGATGCGCACGGTGGGGTCGTTATCGTCGTCGGCATCCAGGCGCGGGTGCAGGTCGGCCCAGTATTCGCGCAGCAGCGCGTTGATCAGCGTGAGGACTTCGGCCAGCCCGGCCGGACCCTGCAGGGCGAGGGAGCTTTGCAGCAGAAAATGGGTGATACGCAGGTCTTTGCTGCGCTGCAACAAGTCGAGGCTTTGCTGCTGGATGCTGCGCCAGTCCGGCGGTTCAGCGGGCAGGATGGAGTCGCCCATGCTGCGCTCGGGTTGGCCCTTGGCGGCACGCTCCAGGTGGAGAAAGTCCGCGTCATATTCCATGTCTTCGCCACATGGCGAAGTCGCGGAAACGGCGGCGAGCAGCAACGGCACATCCACTTGATTCGATCTCCCTATCGGCCCGTTAGATATCGGGCAATTCATGCAATAGTTGCGTAATGAACTTTGCATGGGTTCTTGGTCATATATGCAGCGGTGCCACTAATGTGCCACTACCGATGTTCAAGAAGTTGTGCATTTTTGGTGTAGTAGTTACGCCTTGTCAAGGTAAGCTATTCGCCCTCTGTGACAGATGTGCGGTGTTTAACACCCTGCGCGACTGACGGGTCTAACGGCGGCCCAAGGCAGGATTTTTGTCATAGAGGCCGAGTAAGATCAGCGATCATGCTGACAAAAGCAGGTTTTCAAGGTCGTTTGCACGACCTGGCGGTGATCTCTCGGGAAGACGGGTCCCTTTGGGTAACCCCTGGATAGACCGCGCGCGATGTATCAGCAAGGAGGCAAGATGTCGCTGTGTTTGACTATCACTAGTTATCACAAAATCACCCCTGGGCAATGCCCTGAAAAGTCCATGAATCAGGGCGTGATGGCTATTGGCCGCAGTTCCGATAATGACTGGGTATTGCCCGACCCAGAGCGCCTTGTCTCTTCGCAGCACTGCGTTATTCAATACAAAGATGGCCGTTACTATTTAACCGATAACAGTACCAACGGCGTGGAGCTGGTTAACGCCGGTATTCGCATGCGCCGGGGTAACAGCGAGCCGTTGCAAGATGGTGAGCTGATCCGCATCGGCGATTACGAAATCCAGGCGCGTATCGACTTCAACGTGCAAGCGGTTGATAGCCAGTTGTTTGCTGGCGATTCGCCGAACAGCTTTGAGGCGCTGATGGGGGCGGTGGTGAACTCGCCTGCGCCGACGCCGGCAATTGCGCCGCAGTTCCAGGGCGCCTCGTCGATGGACACGCTGCCGGATCTGTTCGACTTCCTCACCCCGACCAGCGTACCGCCGCCGACTGTGGCGGACCACGTACCCTCCGAGCAACACGACTTCCGTCCACCGACGCCGGTGGCCGTGCCGGTGGTCGAGAAGCCGGTCGTATCCGGTTCAGTCATTCCCGAAGACTGGGACCTGTTTGGCGACACGCCAGCGCCTGTCGTCACAGCCCCCCAGCCTGTTGCGCCGCCCGAACCGCCACCTGCGCCGATCCTCCCGCCAGCCGCCCCGGACACCCAGCAGCCCGACCTGCTGCAAGCCTTCCTGCGCGGCGCCGGCCTTGACCAACTGCGCCTCGACAAAGCCGACGCCTGCGCGCAAATGGAAAGCATCGGCCGCAGCTACCGGCTGATGGTCGAAGGCCTGATCGACGTCTTGCGTGCCCGTGCCAGCCTCAAGGGCGAGTTCCGCATGCAGCAGACGATGATCCGGCCAGCCGAAAACAATCCGTTGAAATTCGCGCCGAATGCCGACGAAGCCTTACTGCTGCTGCTTCGCCACGGTAACCAAGCGTTTATGGCGCCGGACATCGCCGTGCGCGACAGTTTCGACGACTTGCGCGCCCACCAACTGGCAGTAATGGCCGGTGTGGAAGCGGCGATCAAACACCTGCTCACGCGTTTTGAGCCGGCACAGCTGGAAGAGCGCATGGGTAAGCCCGGCGGGCTGTCGAGCCTTTTTAACGGCTCGCGCCAGGCCCAGTACTGGCAGCAGTTCACCGAGCTTTACAGCAATATTTCCCGCGAGGCCCAGGAAGATTTCCAGGACCTGTTCGGCCGCGAATTCAGCCGGGCCTACGAAGAACACAGCGCACGACAGCGACGCTAAATCGCGCCGCAGTAATGGATAAAACGGATAGCTAAGTACGTCATTGAGGACGCAGGATGATTCCCAGGTTTTTACTCGCAGCAGCCACCGCGTTGCTGCTGACGGCGTGTGCCAAGGATGCCGCCAAACCCCAGGCGGTTGCCGAGGCCGAGGCGGACACCGCCGCCGTCGAGTTGCACTTTCACGCGATTACCGGGCTCAACCCCGGCGCCAACGGCCAGGCAGCGCCGGTGCGGGTGCGCATCTTCGAACTGAAAAACGCCGCCACCTTCAGTCGCTCCGACTACTTCGCGCTGGCTGACCGCGCGCAATCCACCCTCGGTCTGGACCTGCTGGACCAGGACGAAGTGATGGTCCAACCCGGCCAGCAATTGAGCATTCAACGCGACCTCGACCCTTCCACACGCCAAATCGGTTTGCTGGTGGGCTATCGCGAGTTGGACCGCGCGCAATGGCGCACGGTGCTCAACGTGCCGGCTCGCCAGTACACCGAATACCAGATCAGCCTCGATGTGCGCGCCGTGCGCGCCGACGTCGTGGTTCCCCCATCCAGCCCTGCCCAATAAGAAGCAATCGGAGCCCCCATGTCCTGGAACAATCGCGTGGTCTGGACGGAAGGCATGTTCATTGGAACGCAGCACTTCCAGCAGCATGACCGTTATCTGGAAAACCTGATCGACGCCCGCAGTCGTCCGTTATCCGCTGGCGCGTGGGGCTTTTCCGAATTGCTGATAGACCAAGGCCTGCTGGCGCAGGGCAAGCTGGCGATTGTTTTGGCGCGCGGCCTGTTGCCTGATGGCACGCCGTTCAATATCCCCCAGGACGACCTGGCGCCGAGCCCGCTGAATATCGACGATAACCTGCGCGATGGCCTGGTGTACCTGGCCTTACCGCTCAAGCGCGCGGGTGCCCGTGACACGGTCGACGAGGGCGAAGACCTTGGCGCCGCACGTTATGTGAGCCAGGTGCGTGAAGTGCGTGACGACAACGCGCCGTTCGAAAACCGCGCGCCGGTGGCCGTGGGTTCGCGTGCCCTGCGCTTGCTGACCGCGCAAGATGGCATCAGCGATTACGCTGCCATCGGCGTGGTACGCATCAAGGAAAAACGCGCTGACCGCGCGCTGGTCCTCGATGACACCTACATTCCGCCGGTTCTGGACGTGGCCGCGAGCAAACCGCTGAGCGCCTTTCGCAGCGAATTGCTGGGCCTGCTGCACCAGCGCGGCGAAGCCCTGGCTGGCCGTGTCGTCGCCTCGGGCGCCGGTGGCGCGTCGGAGATTGCCGATTTCATGCTGCTGCAATTGGTCAACCGCGCACAGCCGCTGCTCCAGCATTTCAGCCAGTTGAGCCCGCTGCACCCGGAACGCTTTTTCAGCGAGCTGGTGAGCCTGGCCGGGGAGTTTTCCACCTTCTCCACCTCGGGCCGTCGCCCCCAGGAATACCCGCAATACCAGCACGACGACCTGGCCCTGAGCTTCGTCCCGGTGATGGCGGCCCTGCGTGAAGCGCTGTCGATGCTGATCGACAGCAAGGCCACGCCCATCCCGATTGTGGAGAAAGCCTACGGCATCCACGTGGCGATGCTCGCTGATAAAACCCTGCTCGACAGCGCCAGTTTCATCCTGGTGGTGCGCGCTGACGTGCCTGGCGAAACCCTGCGCGCGCGCTTTGGCCAGCAGAGCAAGGTTGGTTCGGTGGAACACATCCGCGACATGGTCAACCTGCAACTGCCGGGCATTGGCCTGCTGCCATTGCCGGTGGCGCCACGGCAGATCCCGTACCACGCAGGCAGCACCTATTACGAGTTGGACCGGGGCAGCGAGCACTGGCAGCAACTGAACAACTCCGGCGGTTTTGCCTTCCATATCGCCGGGCAGTTCCCGGGTTTGAACCTGGCCTTCTGGGCGATCCGAGGATAATCCGCGATGCATCCCAATGATGATGACCGCACCCAGTTCATGCCGCGTCCGGGTGGTCGCGCGCCGGAACCTGCGCGTGCAGAGCCGGCACCGCTGTCGATGCCGGCCGCGCCGATCCTGACCGGTAAAAGCCAAGGCCTCAACCCGCTGGAAAGCGCCGCTGGCCCGTTGCTTGCGCTGCTGACACGCCTGCGCAACACCATCGCGCACCCGGCGCCGGCCAGCTTGCGTGCGCAGTTACTGGCCTACTTGCGCCAGTTCGAAGAACGCGCCGAAGCCGCCGGTGTGGCGCGCAACGAAGTGCTGTTGGCGCGTTACGCGCTGTGCACCGCGCTGGATGAGGCCGTGCTGAGTACGCCATGGGGCAGCACCAGTGACTGGGGCAAACAGAGCTTGTTGATCACCGTGCACAACGAAGCCTGGGGCGGCGAAAAAGTCTTTCAGTTGCTCGACCACTGCCTGCAAAGCCCGCGCGAGCGCCTGTATTTGCTGGAGCTGTTGTACCTGTGCATGTGCCTGGGTTTCGAGGGCCGCTACCGCGTGATGAACGACGGTCGCAGCCAGTTGGAAGCCTTGCGTGAACGCACTGCCGCGGCCATTCGCAGCGCCCGTGGCGAGCACGAGCGTGAGCTGTCGCCGCATTGGCGCGGCGTGACCGTGGCGCGTGATCGCCTGGCGCAATTCATGCCGCCATGGATCGCCGTGGCCATCGGCCTGGCGCTGCTGCTGGCGTTGCTGTTCGGTTTGCGCATGAAGCTGGCGTCGGATGCCGAGCCGGTGTTCAAGAATATCCATGCCCTGGGCGAGATCCCGGTGCAGGCCATCGACCGTCCCGTGGCGCAACCGAAAGTGATTGAACGGCCACGCCTGGCAGGCTTCCTGGTGGAAGACATCAAGGCGGGCCGCGTGGCCGTGGAAGACAAGGTCGACCGTTCCGTGGTGACGATCAGGGGTGATGAGCTGTTCGCGTCAGCCAGTTCCAGCATTGTCGATGACTACCAGCCGCTGATGCTGCGCATCGCCGATGCCATCCGCAAGGTCAAGGGTCAGGTGCGCGTCACCGGGCACAGCGATAACCGCCCGATTGCCACACTGCGGTTCCCGTCCAACTGGGCGCTGTCCGAAGCGCGCGCCAAGTCGGTGCTGGAGATTCTGGCGGCCAAGACCGGCCAGGCGGATCGCTTCAGCGCCGAAGGCAGAAGCGATACCACGCCGGTGGCCACCAATGCCACTGCCGAAGGCCGTGCCCGCAATCGTCGGGTTGAAATCACCGTATTGGCGGAGGGCGTCGAGTGAAGGCGTTTTTCAGTTTCATGATTCGCTGGGTGATCCCATTGCTGGGCCTGATCGCCCTCAGCCTGATCATCTGGTTTGTCGGGCCGTTGCTCGACTTCCTGGTGCCGGAAGGGCGCCGTTGGGCGCTGATCATCCTGGTGTTTGCCGTGTGGATCGCTTACCGCGTGTTCCGCATTATCCAGGCCCGGCGTCAGGCCGCCGAAGTGATGCGCAGCCTGGCGGCCGAAACGCCGGCCGACCCCAACAGCGTCGCCACTGCCGAAGAGCTATCGACCCTGCGTCAGCGCATGGACGAAGCCCTCACGCTGCTGAAAAAGGCCAAGCTCGGCGGTGACGAACGCCGCAACCTCTACGAGCTGCCGTGGTACGTGATCATCGGCCCGCCGGGCTCGGGCAAGACCACCGCGCTGGTCAATTCCGGCCTGCATTTTCCGCTGGCCGCGCAATTGGGCGCCGGTGCGGTGCGAGGCGTTGGCGGTACGCGCAATTGCGACTGGTGGTTTACCGATCAAGCCGTTTTGCTCGACACCGCTGGTCGTTACACCACGCAGGACAGCAACTCCACGGTGGATAAAGCCGCGTGGCTGGGCTTTCTTGACCTGCTGAAAAAGCAGCGCTCGCGCCGCCCGATCGATGGCGCCTTTATCGCTATCAGCCTGTCCGATTTGCTACTGGGCAGCGACGCCGAGCGCGCCGCGCATGCCGCTGCGATTCGCCTGCGTATCCAGGAGCTGTACACCCAGTTGGGCGTGCGTTTCCCGATCTACCTGATGCTGACCAAGCTCGACCTGGTGCCGGGCTTCATGGAGTTTTTCGACAACCTGAGCAAGGAAGATCGCGCCCAGGTGTGGGGCATGACCTTTGCCCTGGATGACGGCAAGAACAGCGACAGCCCGTTGGCCCATCTGCAAAGCGAATTTGCCGGCCTGGAGCAGCGTCTCAACGAACGCTTGGTGGAACGCTTGCAACAGGAGCGCGACCCGGCGCGGCGCGACCTGATCTACGGCTTCCCGCAGCAGTTCGGCGCGTTGAAGGATTGCCTGCAAAGCTTCCTTGAAGGCGTGTTCAAGCCCAATGCCTTTGAAGAGCGCGTATTGCTGCGCGGCGTGTACTTCACCAGCGGCACCCAGGAAGGCAGCCCGATTGATCGCTTGATCGGCGCCATGGCCCAGAGCATGAACCTGGACCGCCAGCACCTGGCGCGCCAGAGCGGTACCGGGCGCAGTTACTTCATCGAAAAACTGTTCACCGCCGTGGCGTTCGCCGAGCGTGGGCTGGTGGGGGTGAACCCGAAGGTCGAGCGGCGGCGCAAGTGGATCGCACGCGGTGTATTAGCCGCTACCGTGGCCTTGGTGGTGGTGGTGAGCAGTTTGTGGTGGGTGAGTTATCGCGCCAATCAGGCCTACATCGCCCAAGTCGACCAGAAGGTCGCGCCGCTGGGCCAGACGGTACAAAACCTCAGCCCGGCGCAGCGCGAAGTCCTCGCCGTGCTGCCGTTGCTCAATGCGGTGAAGAACCTCGCGGGTGATTCGCCGAGTTGGTCCGAAGGGCTGGGCCTGTATCAAGGCGACATGCTCGAAGCCGAGTCCGCCAGTGTCTACCGCAAGCTGTTGATCGCCGTATTCGCCCCCCGCCTGGTGACGCGCATCGAAGAACAACTGCACGGCGGTGGCAATTCCGACTTCCTCTATGAAGGCCTGAAGGCTTACCTGATGCTCGCCGACAATGAGCATTACGACCCGGACTTCATCAAGGCCTGGATCGCCCTCGACTGGGACCGTAGCCTGCCGCGTGACCTGCCGGCCGATCAGCGCCAGGCGTTGACCGGGCATTTGCAGGCGCTGTTCGAGCGCCATCCGCCGAGCGCGCGACTCGACCCACGGCTGATCGACGACCTGCGTCGCCAACTGCAACAACTGCCGGTGGCTCAGCGCGTCTATGACCGCGTTAAACGTCAGAAACTGCCCGACGGCATTCCTGACTTCCGTATCAACGAAGCCGCAGGCCGTGATGCCGCGCTGGTGTTCAGCCGTAAAAGTGGCAAGCCGCTGGGCGAGCCGTTGAGTGGGTTTTTCACCGCCAAGGGCTATCGTCAGGCGTTCCTGCTGAGCAGCTTGAATCAGACGGGCACCCTGGCTGAAGAGCAGTGGGTGCTGGGCCGCGAACAGGCAGACCAGCAAAACGTGGCGAGCCTCGCCGCCGATGTGCGCCGCCTGTATTTCCAGGATTACCAGCGCCAGTGGGATGCCTTGCTTGCGGATATCGACTTTGTGCCGATCACCAGCGTGGCCCAGGCGGCCGATGTGCTGCGAGTGATTTCCGGCCCGACGTCGCCGCTGAAAAAACTGCTGGTGGCGGTGGCCAAGGAAACTGACCTGCAAGCCGAAGAGCGCCAATTGGCCGCCAAAGGCGTGCCGGTGGAAGGGGGTGTCGACAAGCTCAAGGAGCGCCTCGGCAGCCTGCTCGGCCAGGAGCAACAGACCACCAGCACTGCGCAAGCGGCGGATGATCCGGTGACCGCGCATTTCGCTGAACTCACCAGCATCGTCAGCAAGAATGAAGGCGAACCGGCCGCCATCGACGGCCTGCTCGCGGATATGAACGCGCTGTATGTGCAGGTCAGCGCCATGGTCGGTGCCAGTGGCGATGCCTTGCTCGGCGAGGCGAAGAACCAGGCGGCGGCAGCAGCCACGCGGGTCAGCCTGAATGCCGAGCGCCAGCCGCCGTTGGTGCAGGGCATGGTCAAGTCGGTGGTCAATTCCACCACCAACAGCATGATGGGCGGCGTGCGCAACCAATTGAACGCAGCGTGGGTCAGCGAAGTGGTCAACGTGTACCGCCAGTCCCTGGCCGGTCGTTATCCGATGTCGCCGGGCAGCGCGCGCGACGCCACGCTGGATGACTTTGGCCAGTTTTTTGGTGTGGGCGGGGTGATGGATAACTACTTCCGCAAATACCTGCAGCCTTATGTGGACACGTCTGCGCCGACCTGGCGCTGGCAGCCGGGGGCGGCGCAGAAGCTCGGGATTGCGCCGGGCGTGCTGCAAACCTTCCAGCGTGCGGCGGCCATTCGTGATGCGTTCTTCCGCGCCGGCGGCACCCAGCCGATTGTGCGTTTCGAACTCAAGCCGGTGTCGATGGACCCGACGATCACTCAGTTCCTGCTGGATCTGGACGGCCAGCAATTGAGCTACGACCACGGCCCAAGCCGCCCGGTGGCCATGCAGTGGCCGAACCCGGGCAGCATTGGCGTGGTGCGTATTTCCATCATGCCGCCGTCGGCCAGCGGCCGTTCGGGCGTGACCCTGGACGGGCCGTGGGCGTGGTTCCGCCTGCTGGAGCAATCGGACCTCACCGCCGGTAACTCGCCGGACCGTTTCAACCTGCGCCTGCGAGTAGACGGCGCGAGCATCGCCTACGAGTTGCGTGCCAACAGCGCCTTCAACCCGTTCAAGAGCCGTGTGCTCAGCGGCTTCAGCCTGCCGGAGCGGCTATGACGACGCTGGGTTTCTACGGCAAGTTGGCCAGCCGCGGTGACTTTGTCAGTCGCGCCTTGCCCCAGAGTTTTATCGGCCCGTGGGACAGCTGGCTGGCGGCCGGTTTGCTCGCCAGCCAGAACAGCCTGGGCGGCGACTGGCTCAACGTGTACCTGGTCAGCCCGTTGTGGCGCTTTGTGCTGGCACCGGGTGTGTGCGGGCCGGACGCTGCGGCGGGCGTGGTGATGCCAAGTATTGACCGGGTCGGGCGGTATTTTCCGTTGGCGGTGGTCGCTTTGCTGGATCACGACACCAATCCGGCGTCGCTGGTCGGCGGCCCGGACACCTGGTTCGAACAGGCTGAAGAGCTGTTGCTCAGCACTCTGGATACTGGCGCGACCTTTGAAGGCTTCAACGACGACCTCGACAAACTGGGCATTCCGGCCAGTGAGCCGCGCGCTGTGGACAGCCGCTTTGCAGGCCTGCAACGGGTTGCCGCCACCGTGCCCCACAGCCGAATGACCGCGCTCGCCGAACAGGCCTGCGAAGGTGCCAGCCTGTGGTGGGGCCGTGGCTCCCAACGTATTTCCCCTGGTTTATTGCGGTGTCAGGGTTTGCCTGCCGCCGGCGATTTTGCGCAGTTTTTGCTCGGACAAGAAGGTGTGGTGTAGATGGGGTCGACGTTCAAATCCGCGAGCAAAAGCCATGTGGGCATGGTGCGCCAGGTCAATGAAGACGCGTGCCTGGACCTGTCGGAAAACCGCCTGTGGGTGGTGGCTGATGGCATGGGCGGGCATGCGGCCGGGGACTACGTCAGCAGCCTGATCGTCGACAGCCTGCGCAGTGTGCCGGTGGGTCGGTCTTTGGATGAGTATTCGGCGGCCTTGCGCAATGACCTGATCCGCATCAACGCGACCGTACGTGAAGAAACCGCCAACCGTGGCGTGACCATGATGGGCAGCACCGTCGTTGTGTTGGCGGCGCGCGGCCTGCGTGGCGTGTGTTTGTGGGCCGGTGACAGTCGCCTGTACCGCCTGCGCGATGGCGTGCTCGAAGGCATCTCCCGCGACCACAGCTACGTGCAAGACCTGCAAGACAGCGGCCTGCTCAGCGAGGCTGATGCCCGCGTTCACCCGCGCGCCAATATCGTCACCCGCGCGGTGGGTGTGGAGGCGCAGCTGGAGTTGGCAGTGGTCGACTTGCTGATCGCCCCCGGTGACAGCTACCTGCTGTGCAGCGATGGCCTGAACAAGACCGTCGAAGACCATGAAATCCGCGAGGTGCTCAGCCATGACGCACCGGATGAAATCGTACGCAGCCTGGTGCACCTGGGACTTAACCGCGGCGCGCCGGACAACATCACCGCTATCGTCGTGAAGGTCTCGCCATGAACATTGTGATTGCGGGTTACGACATCGAAGGCGAGATTGGCGAAGGTGCCATGGCCAGTGTGTACCTGGCGACCCAGCGCTCGCTGGAGCGCAAGGTGGCCTTGAAGGTGATGGCGGCGGCGCTGGCGGCTGACCCGAGTTTTTGCGAGCGTTTCCTGCGCGAGGGCAAGACCCTGGCGCGCCTGTCCCACCCGCACACGGTGACCATCCATGACATCGGCAATGTCGGTGAGCTGTATTACATGGCCATGGAGTACCTGCCCAACGGCACGCTCAAGGAGCGCATCGCCGCCGGGCTGACGCCGGAGCAGGGCGTGACCCTGATCCGCCAGATCGCCTCCGCCCTGGGCTATGCGCATGCCCAGGGCCTGGTGCACCGCGACGTCAAGCCGGCGAACATTCTGTTCCGCGCCGACGGCACCGCCGTGTTGTCGGACTTCGGTATCGCCAAGTCGCTGGACGACCGCACCCAGTTCACCCAGGCTGGATTTGCCGTGGGCACGCCGAGCTACATGAGCCCGGAACAGGCGCGGGGCCAGGAGATTGACGGCCGCGCTGACCTGTACGCGCTGGGCGTGGTGCTCTATGAAATTCTTGTCGGCAAGTTGCCCTACACCGGCACCGATGCGCTCTCCACCGCGCTGGCTCACCTGACCGAGCCGCTGCCGGAGTTGCCGGTGCACCACGGCCGTTATCAGGACGTGCTGCGTAAGCTGTTGGCCAAGGACCCGGCCGAGCGGTTCCCGGATGCGGCGGCGTTGTTGCGGGCCCTGGATCAACTGCCGGCGGACTCGCCTGAAGCAACGCTGGTGCGGCCGCTGCCGATACCGCTGAGTTTTGATCTGGCGGGCATGACGCCGGTGTCCATCGAAATTCCGACTGAAAGGCCTCAGCCGCAACCGATTCGCCAGCCGGTGGTGACGCCGACGCAGCACAACGCCGTGTCCGAACAGCGTCGTGGGCCGGTGCTGGCGTTGGCGGCAGTCGCGGTGGCCGTTGCACTGGCGATAGGCGGTGCCAGTTACTGGTGGCTGAGCAGCGGCGATACGCCTGCTGCACCGCCCGCCGCCGTAGTCCCGAAAACACCGGCGACGCCGACGCCGCCACCTGCGCCAGTAAAACCGGCCGTGGCGGATGTGGATGGCGGTCAGCGGCCTTTGCTGATGGCCGGCAAAAAGACCTTGTTTCAGCGTGTGCTCAGCAAGCCGGGCGCCAAGCTGTCCCATGACGCCGGTGGTGCAGCCGGCGAAGCGCTGCCGGCGTTTTCCGTGCTCTACGTTTACCAGCGCAAAGACGTCGATGGCAGCCCATGGGTGCGTGTCGGTGCCGCCACTGATGGGCGCAGCGATGGTTGGTTGCCGGCTTCCCAGGTCAGCGACTGGAAGCAAAGCCTGGTGCTCAAGTTCACCGAGCGCTCGGGCCGGGCGCCGGTGATGTTCCTGCGCCAATCCTCGGAGGTGGAAAAGCTCCTGGCTGATCCCGCTGCCGCCAAGACCGTATTGGCCAAGGCGCAGAAAAACAGCGAAGACAATCAACAAGTGCTGGCGCTTGAGCCGACGGCCAGCGCGGTCCCGCAAAACCAGTTTTACCTGTTGCCGATCTTCGACGCCAAAGAGAGCTTCGATGAAAACGGCCAGCCGGTGCAGTTGCTTAACGTGGCGTCCATCGACCCCGGGAGCGCTGCCGCCGCCAAACCGGCCGCCCGTGTGATCAGCACCAACGCCGATGCGTTCCGCACCGCCGTGGTGTTGGTGGTCGACACCACCGTGTCGATGCAGCCGTATATCGACCAAGTCCGCGACGTCGTACACGAGCTGCAAACGCGCATTGCCGAGCGCGGCGAGTTGGACAGCGTCAGCTTCGGCCTGGTGGGTTTCCGCAACAGCATCAAGAAAACCCCTGGCCTGGAATACGTGGCCAAGACCCTGATCACCCTCGACCAGGGGCGCGATCCGCAACGCTTCCTCGACATGGCGCGCCAGGTCAAGGCGTCCACCGTTTCCAGCCACTCCTTCAACGAGGATGCGTTTGCCGGGGTCATGCAGGCGGTGGATGACATGGATTGGTCCGGCTACGGTGGGCGCATTATCCTGCTGGTCACCGACGCCGGCGCGCTGCGCAAAAACGACCCGTTTGCCGCCACCCAAATGAACGAAGCCGAAGTGCGCCAGGCGGCACTGGGCAAGCAGATCAAGATCTACGCCCTGCACCTGCGCACCGACGCCGGCAAGAAAACCCATGCCGGTGCGGAAAGCCAATATCGCGTGCTCACCGCCGATGCCAACCCGCAGATCGGCGACCTCTATACGCCGGTGCCGGGCGGTGATGTACGCAAGCTGGGCGAGCGTGTCGATGAGATCGGCAGCGTGTTTGCCAACCTCGTTCATCAAGTGCGCAGCAATACGCCGCAACCGGTGCCACTGCTGAGTTCCGCGCCGAGCCTGGCCGATAAGTCCGCCGCTGTCGGCTACGCCATGCACATGGATTTTCTTGGCCGCAAAACCGCGAGCCAGGCCCCGCAATTGGTCAGCGCCTGGACCGCCGACCGTGACCTGACGAACCCGGCGCTGCCGGCGTTCCAGGTGTGCGTGATGCTGACCAAGTTGCAGCTCAATGACCTGCAGCAGTCGTTGAAGCTGATCGTCGATGCCGCGCGCAAAACCCAAACTTCGCCCAAAGACTTCTTCCAGGAAATCGCCAGCGCCTCGGCCTATATGAGCCGCGACCCGCAAGCCCTGCGCAAGGGCGGCAACCTGGCCGATGGCGGCCTTCTCGGTGAATACCTGGAAGGCCTGCCGTACCGCAGCAAGTCGCTGAACATGACGCAGGACTTGTGGTTGTCGTTGAGCGTCGCCGAGCAGGAAGACTTTATTGACGAGCTGGATTCGAAAATCCGTCTCTACGAAACCTTCCACAATGACGTGGCCAATTGGGTCCGTTTCGGCGATGCCGAACCGGGCGATGCGTTGTACCGCGTACCGTTGTCGACGCTGCCGTGATGTTGAATGTGAGCGCGGTGCACAAGACCCGGGGCCTCGGTAGCCAGCGCTATAGCCTGGTGATTCCGGCGCTGACGCTGGGTGCCGGTGAGCAACTGGCAATTGTCGGGCCGAGTGGCTGTGGCAAAAGCACGTTGCTGGATCTGTTGGCGCTGGTGTTGGCGCCGGATCAGGTTGGCCGGTTTGCCTTCAACCAGGTCGACATTGGCGGCCTGTGGCGTGCCGATCAGCAATCCGCGTTGGCCGAGTTACGCAGCCGGCACCTGGGCTATGTGCTGCAAACCGGTGGACTGCTGGGGTTTCTCGATGTGCGCGGCAATATCGCCCTGTCCCGGCAACTGTTGGGGTTGAAGGACGACGGCAGCGTGGCGCGACTGGCCGAGCAACTGGAAATCAGCGATCAGTTGGCCAAAAAACCGGCCGCGCTGTCGGTGGGCCAACGCCAGCGCGTCAGCTGCGCCCGAGCCTTGGCCCATGCGCCGCAACTTGTGCTGGCGGATGAGCCGACGGCGTCCCTGGACCCGCTTAACGCTGAGCGTGTCATGCAGGCGCTGCTGGCACAGGCCCTCGAACACCGTGCGGCCTGCGTGATCGCCACGCATGACGAACCCCTGGCCCGTGCCAGCGGCTTGCAGGTGCGGCGCATCACTTGCCGTCGTGACACCGACGGCGGCGTCACCGCTACCCTCGGGGAGGCGTGCTGATGCGCAGTGGTCTGGTTGCCTCACTGGCCTGGCAGGATTACCGCAACGATGCCTGGCTGTCCGCCTGTTCGGTGTTGGCGCTGGTGGCAGTCATGGTGCCGTTGCTGGTGTTATTCGGCCTGAAATTTGGACTGGTTAGCAGTTTGACCGAACGTTTGGAGACCGATCCCGCCACCCGTGAAATCATTCCGTTGGGCGGTGGTCGATTCAGCGGCGGGTTTATCGAGCAGCTCGGCCTGCGCAGCGATGTCGGGTTTGCCGTGCCGCGTACCCGGCAGATTGCGGCGACCGCGCAGGTGGGCACACTCACCTTGGAAATGCTGCCGACGGCGCCGGGCGATCCCTTGCTGGCGGGTTTGCCGATGCCTCGGGGCCTGGACCAGATTGTGCTGAGCCACACCGCCGCTGAAAAGCTCGCGGCGCGGCCTGGCGATTGGCTGGAGACCAGTTTTGCGCGGCAAGTGGCGGGGCGCGTCGAAGCCCAGCGCACACGGTTGCAGGTGCAGGCGGTATTGCCGCTGGAAGCCTTTGCCCGCGATGGCTTGTTCGCTGATTTGGGCCTGCTGGAAGCCGCCGAAGATTACCGCGACGGTCGAGCGGTGCCCGCATTGGGTTGGGAAGGTGACGCGGTCGGTGTGAGTGAGCAGCGTGTGTACCCGGCGTTTCGCCTGTACGCACGCACCCTCACCGATGTAGAGCCGTTGCGAGTGTATTTCGCCGGGCAGAATCTGTTGGTCTCGACCCAGGCGCAAACCATCGCCCAGGTGCAGTCGTTGAGCCGCAACCTGTCTATCGTGTTCTGGATTATCGCCGGGCTGGCCTTGGCTGGCGCGTTTGCGGCGATCTTTGCCGGGGCGTTGGCCGCAGTGGCGCGCAAGCGTCGGGAGTTATCCGTGTTGCGCTTGTTGGGGTTTTCTACCGGCGCACTGTTGCTGTTTGTGGTGATGCAGGCGCTCTACAGCGCAGGTTTCGCTGCCGGGCTGAGTGCCGGGCTCTATGGCTTGGCCGAGATGGGTTTGAATCAATTATTTGTGCAGGTGCCGGGCGAATACGCCAGTCACCTGCTGGCGCGTCACTACGGCCTGGCCCTGGTTGCAGTCCTTGGCGTCAGCGCCGTGGCGGCGGCCTGTGGTGGTTGGCGAGTGGCGCGTATCCAGGCTTCTGAAGGAATCAGAGATGTATAAGTTACTGGGCGCCTGTGTGGCGCTGAGCTTGGCGTCGATGGCGTGGGCCGATGAGGCCAGCGACAAACTCGACAACCCCAAACCGCTGCCGGACGACGTCAGCCTGCCGCTGCCCTGCGAAGGCAACATGGTGTTCCGCTATGCCTACGTGCTGGCCCAGGGCACCTTGGATGACCGTGAGATCAGCCTCGGCTACCCCTTCGCCGAAGGTGAGGCGGGCTATCAGCAGTCGTTTATTTCCGGCTACCGCCGCGACTTCATCAACGGCCAGTTCACCCTCAAGGATTTGCCCAAAGACTGGAACAAAGTCATCGCGCCCTTGATGCCGAAGACCGACGCGAAAACCCCGCTCAAGCCGATGCTGTACTTCATCGGCAAGTACGAAGTGACCGCACGCCAGTACGCCCAGGTGATGTCCCAGGCGCAGTCGTTGGCCAGCGGCGAGCCGGCCCCGGCCTGCGATTTGCCCACCGGCATGGCCGCGCGTTTGCCCAAGGTGAAACTGTCGCGCTTTGAAGCCGAGCGCTTCTCGGCGGTGTACAGCGCCTGGCTGATGAAATACCACCGTGACTTGCTGCCGGTAAGCGGCCGTGGCTCCTCGGCGGAAGACGGTGGCCTGGGCTTTGTGCGCCTGCCCACCGAAGTGGAATGGGAATACGCCGCGCGCGGTGGCCAGGCAGTTAGCCGCCAGGACCTGGAAGGGCGCCTGTTCCCACGGCGCGTCGAAGGCAGCGAAAGCGACGGCCCGCTGGCGGATTACGCGGTATTCAACCAGGTTGCCGGCGGCACTGGCCAGGCCGCGCGCCTGATGCCCATCGGCACCAAACTGCCCAACCCGATCGGCATGTTCGACGTGATCGGCAATGCGGCGGAAATGGTCCAGGAATCCTTCCAGCTGGTGCATGCCGGGCGTCGCCAGGGCACCTACGGTGGCTTTGTGGTCAAGGGCGGCAATTACCTGGAAGGCGAGGGTACGCTGTTCACCGGCATGCGCCGCGAGTACCCGCTGTTCGCCGCTGACGGCACCGAGCAAAGCAACGAGACCACCGGTTTTCGCGTGGCGGTGGGGGCGTTGTCGGCGCCGCGCTCGCGTTACAAGGAGCTGTTCGCCCAGTGGCAAAAAGAGGGCCGCCTGGCCTCGTTGACCGACGCGATTGACGATGCCCAGGACCCGACCAAGCGCCTGGACAGCATTATCTCGGCCAGCGTCGATCCCAAGCTGCAAGCCGAACTGGGGCTGGTCAACGAAGAGCTCAAGCGCAACGTCTCGCTGATCGCCCAGCAACGCGAAGAGGCGGCGGGCAACCTGATCCAGTCGGCCGCGTTGGTGGCCGAGACCATCAGCAACTACAACATTCGCCTGACCAACCTGCAGAAGAGTCGCCAGCAGGCCTTGGACAACAAGGACACGGCCAGCGCCCAGCTGTTTGCCACGGCCATCGACAATGGGCGTAGCGCGCTTGATGGCGCGGTGGCGATCTACATCGACAACCTGGCCACCGGCACGCGCTACACCGATGCGGTTATCCAGGCGCAGTTTCAACGTATCAAGGAAGAGTTGGATCGCAAGCCAGTGCTCGGTAAAAGCCTGGTGACGCGCGCGACACTGTTCGTTCGCCATGTCGGCAACTACCGCAAGCAACAGCGGGCCGACCCGGCAACGATATTGAAGGAATTGCTCGCAGCGAGCGGTCAGCGGTCTTGACCGCTGGTTGTATGGCGAGCTTGGAAGGGACTCAGGCGGCGGTGGGCCGTGCTGGGCAAGTCAAACTTAAAAGAGAACACACCTATGCTTTTTTCCCGTAAGGCGGTTTCCAAGCGTCACCTGCTGCTGATCGCAGCCGGTTTTAGCACCGTGTTGACTGGTTGCGCCACGTCGCCGGCCTCCAAGGTCGCGTCAAGCACCAAGGTCGAGTACTACCCGAACTGCTACGAGCCGGTGCAGCACTTGCGCGCAACCGATTCGAACATGACCAAGTCGGTTGTGACCGGTGCGGCCCTCGGCGCGGCCGGCGGTGCTCTGTTGGGTGCCCTGACCGGCGACTCCGAAAAGCGCGGCCGTAACGCCGCTATCGGTGCAGCGGGCGGCGCCCTGGCCGGCGGCGCAGCGGGTTACTACACCGAGCGTCAGAAGCAGATCACGGATGACAACCAGCGCATCGCGTCCTACTCCACTGACTTCAACAAAAGCGCTTCCGACATCGACCGGAGCACCGCCTACGCCAAGGCGTCCCAGCAGTGCTATCAGAGCGCGTTCACCAAGCTGGTGACCGATCGTAAAGCCAAGACCGTCAACGACACCGAAGGCCGCAAGCGCCTGGCGGAAATCGTTGCAGGCTTGAAGGAATCCAATGACCTGATCGTTGCGGTCAACGGTAAAGCCAGCGAAGACCTGAACAACTACACCCAGGCCTACGAGAAAGACCTGCAGCAAGTCGGTGTGCAGCGCAACGACGTGGTAACCGTTGCCCAGGCAGACGTGACGCCGCCAGTCGTGCCGGCCAAGAAGGGCAAGACGCCGGCAAAAGTTGCGAAGAAGCCGGTATTGCCAACCGTGCCGAAAGAAGCGGTGACCACCGAGAAGAGCATCCAGACCGTCCAGGCCAAGCAAGCTGAAAGCAAGCAGGTCGCCAGCGCCGGTAAAGCACAGATCGAAGGCACTTGCCGCGATCCAAACCTCGCCGACTGGGCGCCGGTGCCTTGCCCTAACGTTTAAGTAACATGTTGCTATAAGCGTTAAACGCTAACCGATCTCCTGCTAAAGCACGAGATCGGTGGCGTTCCTTCTGCAAATCGTTACACTGCTGCGGCCACTTAATAAATACACCGAGGCCGTGTGCATGAAATTTCGTCTTCTGCTGTGGGTGCTTGGCCTGATGATGGGCAAAGCCAGCCGCACCAACCCCGCTTTCCAGCAACAACTGGGTGACAAAGACCTGGCGTTCCAGTTGCAGACCCTCGACGGCAAGGTTGCCCGTCACTTCATCGTCAAAGACCAGCGCATCACCAGCCGTTCAGGGGTTCACCCTGCACCGGCATTTGCCATTGCTTTCAAAGATGCGGCCTACGGCTTCGCCACGATGCAGGCGAAGAACAAGCAACTGGCGTTCATGACGGGGATTCAGGACAAGTCGATCCAGATCAAGGGCAACCCGGCGCTGGTGATCTGGTTCCAGGGGCTGACCAAGTATTTGAAGCCGAAGAAAAAGAAGAAGGCCTGAAGGGTTTCTTCAGGGGTACCGAGATGAATTCATCGCAGGCAAGCCAGCTCTCACAGTTGACTGCATTCCAGGGTTGGAACTCGGTCAACTGTGGGAGCTGGCTTGCCTGCGATAGCGGTTTATCAGGCGACGGTGTCAGCCCTGGCTGAACTGCGATGCCAGCTCACGCAACAGCACCTCGGCATCCAACACCTTGCCGACCACTTCTTCAGCCTTGTCACGGCTCAAGCCCAGACGCTCAAGCAGCGCATCCGGAATCGCCTCATCCGGCCCGGAGCCAATGCCACGGCTGCGCAACAAGCGCACAGCCAAACACACCAGATTCGGATATTCAGCATATTGCCCGTCATAGGTCGGGTCGTGCTGGAAGCGCAGGGCGGTGGACAGCTCGTCCGGCATGTCCCAATAGCGCATCAACCAGGCGCCGATCTGCTCGCGGCTGATGCCCAGCAAGTGTTGCTCGACATAGCTGTGGCACAGGTGCGGGTTGACCTCGAGGTGGCGGCAGATCAGCGAAAAGTGCGGTGGAAACACATGGGCCAGCAGCAGATAACCGAAGTTGTGCAGCAAGCCGGCCAGGTAAGTCAGGCCGGCTTCCGGGCGCTGGGCGCGGGGCATGGCGCGCGTCAGGCCTTCGATTACGGCGGCGGTGTAGATCGACTGGTGCCAGTACGGCGTGGCCTGGTGCGGGTGGTCTTTCGGCAGGCTCAGGGTTTTGCCCAAGGCCAGGCCCAGTGCCAGGTTGATCACCAGATCAAAGCCGAGCACGCGCACAATGGCGTCTTCCACTGAACGAATCTTGCCTGGCGACGCGTAGTACGGCGACGCCGCCCAGCTCACCACTTGGGCGGCCAAGGCCGGGTCGGTCTCGACTACGCCGGTGATGTCATCGATGGTGGCGTTGGGGTCGACACGTAGCTTGATAATCTTCTGCGCCGTGTCGGCCAGTGGTGGAATCTCGATAGTTGCTTCCAGGCGCTGCTGGATTCGGCGAGCGGTGAAGGCCTGCATCGCCTGGGTGATTTCCTCGCGGTCATCATTGGGGCGGTCGAGGTTGGGGCGGATGTTACTCAACGGTTCGCCGAAGTGCCCGGCGCTGGCCTTGGTGAGCATGGTCTTGAAGTCGCCGCTGGCGATCTCCAGCAGCAGCCCGGCTTCGCCTGAGTGCACCAGCAGGCTTGGCTCGCTGAGCAGGCTGCCTTCGTACAGGCAAGGCGAGCTGGTCAGTGCCGGCAGGCCGGGCAGCAGGTTCAGATCATGCTTGGCCAACATGCGCTCGATGCGGTCCGGCGACACGGCTATGAGGCGGCGGCCGGTCAGTTCGGCGAGACGGCTGAGGTCAAGCAACTGGCTTTGCGGGAACAACACCATGAGCGCGCCAACGGCGTCTTCCAGCAACACTGCCTGGACTTTTTGCGCGGGATTCAGGCCAGGCTGTTCGACAACCTCCGTGTAAGGGATGGCGAGCTTTGCGAGCAGAGCCCGAATGACCGGCGGGGCGGTCAGTGGGGCTGTGGCGAGGGCGACTTCTGACATGGCCTGATCCAATTTCTTACAGTCATCGAAGTATAACCAGCTTGATACAACTGTTGGTTGGATAAGTGAGTCAGGCGTCACACTTGGCCGTATTGCTGCCCATGCCTGAGCCAACGATCGAGCAACGGGCTGACGTGATCCGGCCAGCGTTCAAGCAGTGCTTGCGCCGCATCACGCACGGCGGGCAAGAGGTCGGCGTCGCGCATCAGGTCGGCGACCTTGAATTGCAGCAGGCCGGTCTGGCGGGTGCCGAGCATTTCGCCGGGGCCGCGCAGTTCAAGGTCTTTTTCGGCGATGATAAAACCGTCGTTGGTTTCGCGCATGATGCCCAGGCGCTGACGGCCGATCTGTGACAGCGGCGGGTGGTAGAGCAGCACGCAGTGGCTGGCGGCGCTGCCCCGGCCAACGCGGCCGCGTAACTGGTGCAGTTGGGCGAGGCCCAGGCGCTCGGGGTTTTCGATAATCATCAGGCTGGCGTTGGGCACGTCCACACCGACCTCGATCACGGTGGTGGCCACCAGCAGTTGCAGGTTGCCGGCCTTGAATTCGGCCATCACGGCGGCTTTTTCCGCTGGCTTCATGCGGCCGTGGATCAGCCCGACCTTGAGCTCGCCCAAGGCACTGGTGAGGTCTTCATAGGTGGTTTCGGCGGCCTGGCAGGTCAGTTCTTCGGACTCTTCAATCAGCGTGCATACCCAGTAGGCCTGACGCCCTTCGGCGCATGCGCCGCGCACGCGCTCAATCACTTCCACACGCCGCGTGTCGGTGACCAGCACGGTGTTGACCGGCGTGCGGCCCGGCGGCAGCTCATCCAGAATTGACGTGTCGAGATCGGCGTAGGCACTCATGGCCAGCGTGCGCGGGATCGGCGTGGCGGTCATGATCAGTTGATGCGGGTTCATGCGCCCGCCCACACCTTTCTGGCGCAATGCCAGGCGCTGCTGCACGCCGAAACGATGCTGTTCGTCGATAATCACCAGTGCGAGGTTCTTGAACTGCACTTCGTCCTGGAACAACGCGTGGGTGCCCACCACCATCGGTGCACCACCGGCGATCTGTTCCAGTGCCGCCGCGCGGACCTTGCCCTTGAGCTTGCCCGCCAGCCACGCCACTTCCAGGCCCAGCGGTTCGAGCCAGCGCTTGAAGGTGATGAAATGTTGTTCGGCGAGAATCTCGGTGGGCGCCATCAGCGCCACTTGGTAACCGGCTTCCAATGCTTGCAAGGCGGCGAGGGCGGCGACCACGGTCTTGCCCGCGCCCACATCGCCCTGGATCAGCCGCAGCATCGGTTCGTGCTGGCTGAGGTCATAGGCAATTTCATTGCCCACACGTTGCTGGGCGCCCGTTGGCGCAAAGCCGAGGTTGGCCAGGTATTGCGCCGGCAGGCGCGTGGCCTTGGGCATCGCGGGGGCGCGCAGCGAACGCATGCTCTCGCGCAGGCGTTGCTGAGACAGCTGGTGGGTCAGCAGTTCTTCGAAGGCCAGGCGGTGTTGTGCCCAATGATGACCGAGCGCGAGTTCGTCGACATCAGCATCGGCTGGCGGGTTGTGCAGGTAGCGAATCGCATCGTCCAGCGGCGCCAGTTGATAGTCGCGGGCCAGTTCCAGAGGCAGCCAGTCGGGCAGGCTTTTCGGGCCGAGCAGGGTCAGGGTCTGCATGCACAGTTGGCGCAGGCGTTGCTGTGTCAGGCCTTCGGTCAGCGGGTAGATCGGCGTGAGCGTGGTATCGACCGGAGGCGGCTCGTCGCCGGTGATAGCGCGGTACTCCGGGTGATAGATTTCCAGGCCCGAGGCGCCAGGCCGGGCTTCACCGTAACAGCGCACGCGGGTGCCACGCTTGAGGCCTTCCTTTTGTGCATTGCTGAAGTGATAGAAGCGCAGGCTCAGCCCGCCGGTACCGTCCTGCAGCCGTACGACCAGACTGCGGCGCTTGCCCATTACCACATCGGCACCGCTGACGGTGCCTTCAACCACGGCGTCCTGCCCCGGGCGCAACTGGCCGATGGGCACCACACGTGTGCGGTCCTGATAACGCAGGGGCAGGTGAAACAGCACGTCCTGGAGGTTCTCCAGGCCGACCTTGGCCAACTTCTCGGCCATGGCTTCACCGACACCTTTGAGTGCCGTCACCGACACTCGCGACAGCTCAGTCATACGCTTGCTTAGCTCGCAGCAGGCGGCTTGGCCACCGAGCACAGGCGGATCGAGTCGGCGAGGATCTCAATGGCCTTGGGCCGCGGGAAGCTGGCACGCCAGGCAATGGCCACGGTACGGAACGGCACGGGCGGCGTGAGTGGGCGCACAGCGATCACGCCAGGGGCGTAGTGATGGCTGTCCACTGCCGACAGCGGCAGGATCGAGATGCCCAGGCCGGAAGCCACCATGTGCCGAATGGTTTCCAGGGAGCTGGATTCCACGGTGGTGTGCTTGGCGCCGTCGTTGCCCTTGGCCAGGGTCGGGCAGGCTTCCAGTACCTGGTCGCGGAAGCAGTGGCCTTCACCGAGCAGCAGCAAGCTCTTGTCGTTGAGCAGGCCGGCGTCGATGGTGTCTTTCTGTGTCCACGGGTGTGAGGCCGGCATCAATACATAGAACGGCTCGTCGTAGAGCGGCAGGGTCAACACGTCTGCCTCGTTGAACGGCAGGGCAATGATGATCGCGTCCAGCTCGCCGTTGCGCAGTTTGTCGCGCAGTACGTGAGTGAAGTTTTCTTCGATATACAGCGGCATCTGCGGCGCAACGCGGTGCAGTTGCGGGATCAGGTGCGGGAACAGGTACGGGCCGACGGTGTAGATGGCGCCGACTTTCAGCGGTGCGGTCAGCTGGTTCTTGCCGGCCTGGGCCAGCTCGCGAATGCTTTGGGCTTGTTCCAGTACCTTCTGGGCCTGGGCAACAATGCCTTCGCCCACTGGCGTGAGGCGCACGGCGCTCTTGCTGCGCTCAAAAATCAGCACACCGAGTTCGTCTTCAAGCTTTTTCACGCCCACCGACAGCGTCGGCTGGCTGACATGGCAACGCTCGGCCGCATGGCCGAAGTGCTGTTCTTGGGCGAGGGTCACGATGTAGCGTAATTCTGTAAGAGTCATAGCGGGCGTCCATGAGGTTGCGGGCCAAGCATACCGGCTGCAATCGATAGACGCACGTTATCAGACACGGTGGTGTTTACGACACCCAGTAATCGAGTGTCGTAAGTACGCGTTTAGCTCTGTGGGTACTTGAATGTAAAGGTTTCGGTGAAGGGAGACCACCACTCGGGCACACCGGTTTCTTTGTCGACATGGTGGAAGAAACCCTTGATTTGCGGGCTTTCGTAGCGCAGTACGACGGTGTAGGTGCCAGGGCCGTCCATCTTCACGTTGTTGGCGTAGTGTGCGCCGTCTTTGGCGACCATTGGCAGCAGGGTGCCAATCTCCTTGTAGTCCGGCGCGCCTTGCTTGACCAGGGAGTACGTGATGGTCAGGTACGGTACCCATTCTCCGTTGGCCAGGCCGTACTTGTTGTCGGCGGTGGCGTGGACGTCGGTTTCCAGGTGCACTGAATCCTTGCTCATGACCATGCCTGGCGGCATAGGCGCCATCTCAATGCCCACCAGATAGGACGATGCGATTTCCATGTCGTTGGCTTGTACCGGCCCGCCAATCGGGTATTCGCGGGCCTGGGCCAGGGCGGATACGGACGCAGCGCCGACGAGCACCAGCGCGGTGGCCAATGGTTTACTCAGGTATTTCATGTGGCAGCTCCTTTGGAGGGGGAACGTGAATGAATCAATCGATTACCCGTCACCAGGAGTAGCAGCGTGACCACCCAGGCAACCAGCTGAACGCCAAGCGGTCGATCGGTGTAGCCCACCAGCGCTTGCAGCGCTCTGCCGGTGAGGCTGGCATCGGAAACCAGCCAGGAGGTGTCCCAGAGCTGATAGCCCCAGGCAGGAATCAGGTCGATACCGGCCAGTATCGCGGCCGCGCGCCCGGCCATACCGGCAGCGAGCAGGGCGATCATCCAGGCGGTAATCGAGAACAGACGCTTGAGGCTGACGGCGATCAGGCCGCGATACAGCAGCCAGGAAAGCGCTGCACCGGCGATGATGCCGAGCACGCCGCCGGTCAGCATTGTGAGCGGGTCGGTCTGGGTCGAGGCGGCAATGCCATAAAGGAACAGCACGATTTCCGAGCCTTCGCGCAACACCGCCACGGTGATCACGACGGCCAATGCCCAGAGTGATTTTTCGCCACGCAGTACGGCACTGCCAGCGCTGCGCAGTTGAGTCGCCAATTCGCGACCATGGGTGGCCATCCACAGGTTGTGCCAGCCGAGCATGATGACCGCGACAATCAGAATCGCCGCGTTGAAGATTTCCTGACCGAACCCTTCCAGCGCCTGGGTGATTGCTCCGGTGAACAGGGCGAGGAGGCCTGCACCCAGCACGCCGGCGGCGATCCCGCCGCCGATAAACAGGCCGCGTCGTGCCAGGCCCTGGGTGGCGGCCATGATAATCCCGACCACAATCCCGGCTTCCAGCACTTCACGAAACACAATCAATAAACAAGCGAGCATGGCCTACTCCTTCGGCGCGACGGCGGTGACCGTGCCTTTGGCCTGGTCCGGGTGGTAGTCATCGAAAAAGGTGTAGGTGCCGGGGTGCAGCGGGCCGGCGAAAACGGTGACGGTGTTGCCGGGAACGATGATCTTCTCGAACTTCATGTCATAGCTTTCGAACTCATCGACGCTCTCGTCATGACTGGTGAGCTGGATGCGAAAACGTTCGCCTGCCGGCACCTCGATGCTTGAGGGTGTGAAGGTGTGGTTTTGAATGCCCACTGTGACCAGTCGATCCGCATGGGCGGCGACAGGTAGCGCGAGCAGGGCGAGAGTCAATCGGGCAAGGTCGGGCATGCCGAATATCCACTAATGAGAACCATTCGCGAATAATTGGCTTCGTATTGAAATGTTACAAGTGAAGATCGAGCGCACGCTTAACCTGTTCAATCTCTGTTCAGGTTTGAAGCGATGGGATTGGGAAAAGCAACCGTGGGCACCTGGAGTGCCCACGGAGAGGGTTATCGGCGACGCTTTTCGATGTTGTAAACAAACGGCGCGACGATTTCGACGCTGCCACCTTTCAACATATCGGCCGGTGGTTTGGGCAGTGGCTGGGCACGACGGATCATGTCCAGGGTCGCTCGGTCCAGGTCAGCGTTGCCGGAGCGGCCGACCAACTCGTAAGACAGCACGTTGCCTTCGGCATCGACTACAAAGCGCAGGCGGTTCAAACCTTCCTTGCCACGCTGTTGGGCGCCTGGCGGGTACTTCTTGTACTTCTGCAAGTGCGCCAGCAGGGTGCCTTCCCAGGAAGCTTTGGCCGCTACCTGTTGTGGCGATGGGCCAGGAGCTGGCTGCGCCGATTTTTCAGCCGGTGTGTTGGTCGGTGGGGTTTCGCTCGGCGGCTCCTCGGAAGGTTTTTCCTTGGGCGGCTCGGGCTTCTTCTCCACTGGCTTGGGTGGCTGAGGCTTCGGTTTGGGCTTGACCGGCTTGGGTACCTGGATTGTTGGCTTGGGCGCCTCGGCCATTTTCGGCAGGGGCAGCTCTTCCACCGGTGCCGGCGGCTGCGGCGGCGTAATCACCTTGGGCGGTGCCGGCGGCGGCGGTGCGGGCATTGGCGCCAAGTCGATGACCATGGCGGCCGGTGGCAGTTGCACCGGATGTGGCGCGGACCATTGGAGCGCGATGATGATCGCGACGGCATGCACGCCCAGCACGACGGCGAGGCTGGTGCCATAACGCGTCAGTTTGTGGCGCGTCGTGATCATTTCTTGGCTGCCGTCTCAAGTCCGACCAGGCCTACCTTTAGGTAGCCGGCTGCCCGCAGGGCATCCATCACGCTCATCAGGTCGCCGTAGTCCACGCCCTTGTCGGCCTGGAAGAATATCGTCGTGTCTTTCTTGCCCTGGGTCTTGGCGTCGAGTACCGGGCCCAGGGTTTCAGTTTTGACTTCTTCTTCGCCCAGGAACAGGCGCTGGTCCGCTTTGACGCTGAGGAAAATCGGTTTTTCCGGCCGCGGCGCAGGTTTTGCGCTGGACGCGGGCAGGTCGACCTTGATGTCCACGGTGGCCAGCGGTGCCGCCACCATGAAGATGATCAGCAGCACCAGCATCACGTCGATAAACGGCGTGACGTTGATTTCGTGGTTCTCGACGAGTTCGTCGTCGCCTTGATTCAAATGCAGGCCCATGGCCGATTACCCCACTTTCACCATGTGCGGTTGCGAGCTGCGCTCGGTAGGCAGGTGATCGAGGTCGCGGCTGACCAGCAGCAGGACTTCTGCCGATGCGTCCGATACCTGGGCCTTGTAGCCGGCAATCGAACGGGCAAAGACGTTGTAGATCACCACCGCAGGAATCGCGGCAACCAGGCCCAGAGCCGTTGCCAGCAGGGCTTCGGCGATGCCGGGGGCAACGACGGCGAGGTTGGTGGTCTGGGTTTTGGCGATGCCGATGAAGCTGTTCATGATGCCCCACACGGTACCGAACAGGCCGACGAAAGGCGCGGTGGAGCCAATGGTGGCCAGTACGCCGGTGCCGCTGCTCATGTTACGGCCACAGGCTGCAACCAGCCGCTCCAGGCGGAAGCTGACGCGTTCCTTGATGCCTTCTTTTTCGCGGGTGTTGGCCGACAGGCGCATTTCTTCCAGCGCGTCCTGTACCAGCAGGTTGGCCAGGGTGCCCTTCTTGGTCGCGGTTTCGCTGGCTTGCTTGAGGGTGGTGGCCTTTTTCAAGTGGACGATTTCAGTGCGCAGGCGGCGCTTGGCGCCCAGCAGCTCGAAGCCCTTGGCGATCCAGATGGTCCAGGTAATGATCGAAGCGATGGCCAGGCCGATCATCACGGCTTTCACCACGATGTCGGCGTTTTGGTACATGCCCCATGGCGATAGGTCATGGGCCATGCCCAAGGTGTTGTCTTCTTCGAGTACCACACCGGAGTCGTCGGCAGGCGCTGGGTTTGCAGCCTGGGCAGGATCGGTGGCGACCGGCGCTGCGACAGGCGCAGTCGGGGTTGCAGGCGTGTGCTCGGCAGCAGCCGGAGTGGCTGGGGCGGTGGCATCAGCGAATGCGGCGGTCGGTGCCAGCAGTACGCTGAACAGCAGCGCAGCAATCGCACGCCAGGCGCGGGATGGGCTGTGAAGCTTGGTTGGCGAAGCGGGGTTTGTATTACGTGTCATGCTGGCCGGACCTGAGAGAGAAATGAGTGATCGTCCTGCCAGACCCTTGGAGGCCGAGGACAAATGGGGGGGTTATTATTGCAAGTAATTCTTGTTAACAAAAGTAATACAGTTACTTAATTTGTCCTTTTGCTGGCCGCTGGTCATCTCTGGCGGCTAATCTGCGCCTTTAAGAATGGAGTTTTGTGATGTCTGCGCCTTCTGTTGTAATTGCCGGTTGCGGCGATGTGGGTAGTCGGCTGGCTAGCCAATTGCTGGCCTCGGGATGGGAGGTTCATGGTCTGCGACGCGATATCTCGCGGCTTCCCGACGGTGTAATCGGCATTGCCGGCGACCTGTTCAAAAAGGATTGTCCTGACACCTGGCCGATCGGCGGGGTGGATTACCTGGTGTACTGCGCTGCTGCCACGGACCACGATGAAGCCGGCTATCGCGCGGCGTATGTGCAAGGGTTGCAGCATGTATTGGAGTGGCTGGGCGACTACGGCCAGGAACCCAAGCACCTGCTGTTTGTGTCCAGCAGCAGTGTGTACGGCCAGCAGAATGGGGAGTGGGTCGACGAAACCTCCGACACCCTGGCGAAGGGATATTCGGGCCAGGTGATGCTGGAGGCCGAGCAAGTGGCCCTCAACAGCGGTATTGCGGCGAGTATCGTGCGGTTGACCGGGATCTATGGTCCCGGCCGCGAATGGCTGTTGACCCAGGTGCGCCAAGGCTATCGCGTGGCGGTTGATCCACCTTTATATGGCAACCGGATTCATGCGGATGACGCCGCTGGCTTGCTCGCCTTTTTGTTGCGGCATGTGGAGCAGGGCGGTTCGCTGGATAAGATCTACATCGGCGTGGACGATGCGCCTGCGCCATTGGCGGAAGTCGTGGGCTGGTTGCGCGAGTACCTGGGCGTGACCGAGTGGGCGGATGACGCAAGTGTAAGGCGGGCTGGTAGCAAGCAATGCAGCAATGCCCGAGCCAAGGCGCTGGGCTGGGCGCCGACGTATCCGACCTATCGCGAGGGGTATGCAGCGATCTTGAAAGGCTAAAACGCGGTCAAAAATGTGGGAGCTGGCTTGCCTGCGATTGCGGTGTATCAGTCACATCGGCGTTGGATGTGACACCGTCATCGCAGGC
The DNA here is from genome assembly GCF_045447295.1 of Pseudomonas sp. O39. Taxonomy (NCBI): domain Bacteria; kingdom Pseudomonadati; phylum Pseudomonadota; class Gammaproteobacteria; order Pseudomonadales; family Pseudomonadaceae; genus Pseudomonas; species Pseudomonas sp. O39. The sequence continues at coordinate 379,827 of NZ_JBJGXV010000004.1, read as the reverse complement.
AAGCCAGCTCCCACACTCAGATCTACGTGATGCTATTTATTACTTTTCAAGCAACCACTGTCGCGGGCCGGGCGTAAACGAAGGTACTTCGTCCGTATGCGCGGTATTCACCGCCTGGAAAATTTCCAGCTGCTTGCCTTTGCGCACGAAGATCCACGGGTTGCCCTGGCCGTTCAGTTGCAGCCAGATACTGTCATAGCCACCGCTCATCGAGGCGCAGTCTCCCGCCAGGCACAGCGAGTACCGGTCGACGCCTGGCAGGCCAGCGACCTTGCCGTCGGCCTGGAACTGTACCGTGGCACCGTCGCCGTTGCCGTCGGTAATCTTCCAATCGCCGCCCATATAGGCCGCATACAGCGCCCGCTCGAAGTTGGCGCCCAATGGCGCGCCCTCCGGGGCTGGGTCTTTGGCGCGGGCGAACACTTGTTCTGGCTCGTTATCGTTGGCCACTTGCAGCAGTTGTTTGCCCTTGCGCTTGAGTTCGGTGGCCGAGCTGCCGTAGAACTCGACGCTCCAGGCGCCGGATTTCTCACCCAGCAACTTGCCTTCCGCTACTTCAAAACCGTTGTAGTAGCGTGCCTGCGAAGCCTTGGTGTTGACCTCCCACTCGAGGTTCGGGCCAAAGGATTGCAGGGCTTCACGCAAAGGGCCGCCCTTGGCTGCCGCGTTGATGGCGGCCTGGTTGATCCAGGTGCCGCTCACATCCAGGTCGGCGGGGTTGCTGGCGCAGCCGCCGAGCAACAGGGCGAGCAACGAAGAGGCTACAAGCGCTTTGCGCATTACGAAATCCTTCTGAAACGAAGTCGGCGCAGCCCTTGGGGGCTGCGCCGGGTGTTTTACTCGATGACCAGAATCGCGTCCATCTCAACCTGTGCGCCTTTAGGCAAGGCAGCAACGCCGATGGCGGCGCGGGCTGGGTACGGTTGTTCGAAGTACTTGCCCATGATCTCGTTGACCTTGGCGAAATGGCTCAGGTCGGTGAGGAAGATGTTCAGCTTGACGATGTCCTTGAACGAACCGCCAGCGGCTTCGGCCACGGACTTGAGGTTTTCGAAGACTTGTACGGTTTGTGCTTCGAAGCCTTCAACCAGTTCCATGGTCTTTGGGTCCAGCGGAATCTGGCCGGACATGTAGACGGTGTTGCCCGCCTTGATCGCCTGGGAGTAAGTACCGATGGCGGCCGGGGCCTTGTCGCTGGTGATAACAGTCTTGGTCATGAGTGACTCCTTGTAAGAGAACGGCTATGCACGCATGCGGGTGATGCGGATCACTCCCGTCAGGGCGCGCAGTTTCTTGATCACGCGGGCCAGGTGCACGCGGTCGTGAACGCTGACCACCAGCTGGACCACGCTGATGCGGCCATCGCGCTCATCCATGCTGATTTTCTCGATATTGCCGTCGGCCGCGTTGACGCTGCTGGCCAGCAGGGCGATCAGGCCGCGCTGGTGCTCCAGCTCCACCCGCAGCTCGACGTTGAATTCGCCGGTGACATCCTTGGCCCACGAGAGCTGGATGCATTTTTCGGGGTTGTGACGGATTTCGCTGATATTGCGGCAGTTGTCCAGGTGCACCACCATGCCTTTGCCGGCAGACAAGTGGCCGACAATCGGGTCGCCCGGGATCGGCGTACAGCACTTGGCGTAGCTGAGCACCAGGCCTTCGGTGCCGCGAATCGCCAGCGGGCCTTCGGGGCTTGGCAGCTGTTCGCCTTCGCCGAGCAGGCGGCGGGCGACCACATAGGCCATGCGGTTGCCCAGGCCGATATCTTCCAGCAGGTCTTCGATGGTTTCCTGGCGGTACTCGTGGAGCATCGCTTGCACGCGCTCGGCCGGGATTTTTTCGAGGGCGCTGTCGAAACCGTTGAGCACCTTGTTCAGCAGGCGTTCGCCCAGGCTGATGGATTCGGAGCGGCGTTGCAGTTTGAGCGCGTGGCGGATGTGCGTCCGCGCTTTACCCGTGACCACGAAGTTGAGCCAGGCCGGGTTCGGGCGCGCGCCGGGTGCACTGACGATCTCGACCGTGGAGCCGCTTTGCAGCGGTTCGGACAGCGGCGCGAGGCGACGGTTGATCCGACAGGCAATGCAGCTGTTGCCGACGTCGGTGTGCACCGCGTAGGCAAAGTCGACCGCCGTGGAGCCTTTGGGCAGCTCCATGATCCGGCCTTTGGGCGTGAATACGTAGACCTCGTCCGGGAACAGGTCGATCTTCACGCTTTCGATAAATTCCAGGGAGTTGCCGGCACGTTGCTGCATTTCCAGCACGCCTTTGACCCACTGGCGGGCGCGGGCATGCGTGCCTTTGGGTTGCTCGTCGCCGCTGGATTTGTACAGCCAGTGGGCGGCGATCCCGTTGTTGGCCATTTCTTCCATTTCCCGCGTGCGGATCTGGATCTCGATCGGCACCCCGTGCATACCGAACAGCGTGGTATGCAGCGACTGATAGCCGTTGGCCTTGGGAATGGCGATGTAGTCCTTGAAGCGGCCTGGCAGGGGTTTGTACAAATTGTGTACAGCGCCCAGCACGCGGTAGCAGGTATCGACCTTGTCGACGATGATCCGGAACGCATACACGTCCATGATCTCGTTGAAGGCCCGGCGCTTGCCGCGCATCTTCTTGTAGATGCCGTAGATGTGTTTCTGCCGGCCGCTGACGTCGCCTTCAATCTCGTCGATCGCCAGGCAATGGCTCAGCGACTCTTCGATCTTGTTGACGATTTCCTTGCGGTTGCCACGGGCGCGCTTGACCGCCTGGTAGATGCGCGCCGAACGCATGGGGTGCATGGCCTTGAAGCCGAGGTCTTCGAATTCGATACGGATGGTATGCATGCCCAGCCGGTTGGCGATGGGCGCGTAGATTTCCAGGGTTTCCTTGGCGATGCGCCGGCGTTTTTCACCGGACAGCACTTCCAGTGTGCGCATGTTGTGCAGCCGGTCGGCCAGCTTGACCAGAATGACCCGAATGTCGCGGGCCATGGCCATGGCCATCTTCTGGAAGTTTTCTGCCTGGGCTTCGGCCTTGGTCTCGAAGTTCATCTGGGTCAGTTTGCTGACCCCGTCGACCAACTCGGCCACGGTTTCGCCAAATTGCGCGCTGAGCGCTTCCTTGGCGATGCCGGTGTCTTCAATCACGTCATGCAGCATCGCAGCCATCAGGCTCTGATGGTCCATGTGCATGTCGGCCAGAATATTTGCCACTGCAAGAGGATGCGTGACATACGCCTCGCCGCTACGGCGGCGTTGGCCGTCGTGGGCTTGCTCGGCGTAGAAATACGCTCGGCGGACCAGGTTGACCTGGTCTGGGCCGAGGTAGGCCGATAAGCGATCGGCGAGGGCGTCTATGCTCGGCAAAGTGTTAACTCCTGCCGTTGGCTGTGACCCCGCGCCGTGCTACGTCGACCAGGCATAGGCTTAGACGGCCTCGTTGGACTCGTCCTCGAACGCTGCAAACAGCGGTTCGTCTTCAACGATTTCGGCGTTGGCGATGAACTCGTAGCTCATCAGGCCTTCAGCGATTTCACGCAGGGCTACAACGGTAGGCTTGTCGTTTTCCCACTGGACCAGGGGCTCTTTGCCGCCAGTGGCCAATTGACGGGCACGCTTGGTAGAGAGCATGACCAGCTCAAAGCGGTTATCCACGTGTTCTAGGCAGTCTTCAACGGTTACGCGGGCCATGGTATTCCTCGGAGCGAATGCAAGATGCGCGCTGCCCGGTTGGGCGAGCGGACTAAACAGTTTAAAAAATCACCAGCGTTTAGGGAAGCGCTGATTTTTCGCAGGCCCTCGCAAAACCGCTACAAGTGCCAATGTAAAGCCCTTGCAGCGGTTTTGGGAAGAGCCAATCAACCGAGCAGTTCGGCCAGTAATTTACCGAAACGCTGTTGTTGGCGCTTCTGCTGGAGCTGATTGGTGCGGAAAATCGCCTTCAAATCGTCCAGGGCGTGCGCAAAATCGTCGTTGATGATCAGGTAGTCGTAGTCGACGTAGTGGCTCATTTCGCTGACGGCCTCACGCATGCGGCCTTCGATGATCTCGTCGCTGTCCTGGCCACGGTTGGTCAGACGCTGATGCAACGCTTCCAGCGACGGCGGGAGGATGAAGATCGAGCGCGCCTTGGGCATCAACTGACGCACTTGCTCGGCGCCTTGCCAGTCGATTTCCAGGATCAGGTCGTGGCCTTCGTCCAGGGTCTGCTGCAAATGGCTTTGCGAAGTGCCGTAGAGGTTGCCGAAGACTTCGGCACGCTCAAGGAAGTCGCCGTGTTCGATCATCTTCACGAACTCGGTGCGCTCGACGAAGTGATAGTGCACGCCGTTTACTTCACCCGGGCGCATGGCGCGGGTGGTGTGCGAGACCGAGATGCGGATGTGCTCGTCAGCGTCGGTCAGGGCCTTGACCAGGCTGCTCTTGCCCGCGCCCGAAGGGGCGGAAATGATGTAAAGGGTGCCGGTGCTGTGGGTCATGGAGGTTGCCTTACTCAATATTCTGTACTTGTTCGCGCATCTGCTCGATCAACACCTTGAGGTTGACCGCGGCCGTGGTGCTGCGCGGATCAAACGCCTTGGAGCCCAGTGTATTGGCTTCGCGGTTGAGTTCCTGCATCAGGAAGTCCAGGCGCCGACCGGCGGCACCGGCGGACTTGAGCACGCGGCGCACTTCGAGGATGTGGGTGCTCAGGCGGTCGAGCTCTTCGGCCACGTCACTCTTCTGTGCCAGCAGGACCATTTCCTGCTCCAGGCGCACCGGGTCGAGGTCGGCCTTCATGTCAGTAAAGCGGTCGAGGACCTTCTGGCGTTGGGTGGCGAGCATCTGCGGCACCAGCTCGCGCAGGGTGACTACGTCGGCTTCAATCGAGGTCAGGCGCTCATTGATCAGGCGGGCCAGTTCGGCGCCTTCACGCTCGCGCCCGGCCTTGAGCTCCTTCAAACCCTGCGTGAACAGGGCGAGGGCTTCGGCGTTGAGGGCTTGCGGGTCGGCGGCGTCGGCCACGAGTACACCGGGCCAGGCCAGTACTTCCAGAGGGTTGAGTGCGGCGGGCTGCTTGATCAGGCTGGCGATGGTTTCGGCGGCGGCAACCAGTTGCGCGGCGCGGTCGCGGTCAACTTGCAGTGGCTTGCCGGTGGTTTCCTCGGTAAAGCGCAGGGTGCATTCCAGCTTGCCACGGGAGATGCCCTGGCGCAGCGCTTCACGCACGGCGCCTTCGAGGTCGCGGAAGGACTCCGGCAGGCGCAGGTGCGGCTCCAGGTAACGGCTGTTGACCGAGCGCAGTTCCCAGCTCAGGGTGCCTTGGACGCCGGCTTTTTCGACGCGGGCGAAGGCGGTCATGCTGTGCACCATGGAGGTACCTCGCGATGCAGTCCCACAAATGCGGACTGATGGGTAAATTGAAGCCGACAGGCTGCGAAGGCGCAGGATTGTAGCGCAGTGGGGCGAGCGCGCCCAAACAATGGGCAATAGGCTAGCCATTCGTAACCGAATTTTTTAGAAGTGCCCCGAATCGGTTCGCGGCTCTATAATGCTCGGCAGTTTTTCGTCCTCCGTACAGGTATCCCCTATGAAACGTCCAAGTGGTCGCGCTGCCGATCAGCTCCGCTCGATCCGCATCACCCGCAACTACACCAAACACGCCGAGGGATCTGTACTGGTCGAGTTTGGCGATACCAAGGTTATCTGCACCGTCAGCGTCGAAAACGGCGTGCCGCGTTTCCTCAAGGGCCAGGGCCAGGGTTGGTTGACTGCCGAGTACGGCATGCTGCCGCGCGCCACCGGCGAGCGTAACCAGCGTGAAGCCAGCCGCGGCAAGCAAGGCGGCCGTACTCTGGAAATCCAGCGTCTGATCGGTCGCTCCCTGCGTGCCGCCCTGGACATGTCCAAGCTGGGCGACGTCACCCTGTACGTCGATTGCGACGTGATCCAGGCTGACGGTGGCACCCGTACCGCGTCCATCACCGGCGCCATGGTGGCCCTGGTCGATGCACTGAAAGTGATCAAGAAACGCGGCGGCCTTAAGGGCGGCGACCCGCTCAAGCAGATGATTGCTGCGGTGTCGGTCGGCATGTACCAGGGCGAGCCTGTGCTGGACCTGGACTACCTGGAAGACTCGGCTGCCGAGACCGACCTGAACGTGGTGATGACCAGCACCGGTGGTTTCATCGAAGTGCAGGGCACCGCCGAAGGCGCGCCATTCCAGCCGGCCGACCTGAACGCCATGCTGGCCCTGGCCCAGAAAGGCATGACCGAAATTTTCGAGCTGCAGAACGCCGCACTGGCTGACTGAGTCGGCTTCAAGGAGAAACGCCATGAATGACAGCCAACTACCCGTGCCTACGCCTTCCTACGAAGTCCGTCAGGGAGCCATGTTGTGTCATTTGGCGGCGTTTCTGGGGTTTGTGTTCCCCTTCGGCAGCGTCGTAGGGCCGCTGATCCTGTGGCAGATGAAAAAGGAAGTGGACCCGTTCATTGATGATCAGGGCAAGGAAGCCTTGAATTTCCAGATCACTGTGGCCATCGCCTGGATGGCTTGCATCGTGCTGGCTTTCGCGGTCATCGGTTTTTTCCTGATGTTTGCGCTGGCAATCGCCACCATCGTGCTGACGATCATCGGTGCGATCAAAGCCAACAAAGGGATTGCCTATCGCTATCCCTTGACCTGGCGCGTGGTCAAATAACGCGGGTTCAGCCGACAGGCATCCACAAAAAAACCGACAGCGATGTCGGTTTTTTTGTGCCTGGGAAAAGACCTCAGATGGTCAGTGTCCAGTCGTAGTCCACGATCAGTGGTGCGTGCTGCGAAAAGCGTGGCTGGCGCGGCAGACGTGCGCTGCGAACAAACCGGCGCAGACCTGGGGTCAGCAACTGGTAGTCGAAACGCCAACCCAGGTTGAGCATCTCAGCCTGTTCGTTATCTGGCCACCAGCTGTACTGGTCGCCTTCACGGCTGACTTCGCGCAGGGCATCAACATAGCCCATGTTGCCGACAATCTCGTCCATCCAGGCACGTTCTGGTGCCAGGAAACCCGGGGATTGCTGGCTGTCGCGCCAATTCTTGATATCCAGCTTCTGTTGCGCCACGTACAGCGAGCCACAGTAAATGTACTCGCGACGTTTGCGTCGCTGTTTATCCAGATAACGGGCGAAATCGTCCATTAGCTTGAACTTCTGGTTCAAGTCTTCATCGCCGTTCTGCCCCGAAGGGAGCAGCAAGGTCGCGATGCTGACCTTGTCGAAATCGGCTTGCAGGTAGCGCCCGTAGCGGTCGGCTGTCTCGAAGCCGAGGCCGCTGATGACCGCCTTGGGTTGCAACCGCGAGTACAAAGCCACACCACCTTGGGTGGGCACTTCGGCATCGCAGGCATAAAGGAAGTAGCCATCCAGTTGGAAGGCTGGGTCGTCCAGTTCAAAGGCGGAGGCGCGGGTGTCCTGCAGGCAGATGACGTCGGCATTCTGTGCTTGCAGCCAACTGAGCAAACCACGCTCGACTGCAGCCTGAATACCATTGACGTTCACACTGATGATCCGCATAAATGGCCCCAAAAATCGCGTGCGTGTATGATACACGCCGTCTACCTAATTAGCTAAATCCGTGGTATCTGAGGCTTTTTTCATGCAGGCGTATCAACGCGATTTCATTCGTTTTGCCATCGATCGCGGCGTTTTGCGCTTCGGTGAGTTCACTCTGAAGTCCGGGCGCACCAGCCCCTACTTCTTCAATGCCGGCTTGTTCAACTCGGGTTCGGCCCTGGCTCAGCTGGGTCGTTTCTACGCGGCGGCCATCGTTGAAAGCGGTATTTCCTTCGACGTATTGTTTGGTCCGGCCTACAAGGGCATCCCGCTGGCGGCCGCGACTGCCGTGGCGTTGGCTGAACATCATGGGCTTGATCTGCCGTGGTGCTTCAACCGCAAAGAGGCCAAGGCCCATGGCGAAGGCGGCAGCCTGGTGGGTGCTCCGCTTAAAGGCGACGTGCTGATTATCGACGACGTGATCACTGCCGGCACCGCGATCCGTGAAGTGATGCAGATCATCGCTTCCCAGGAGGGCGCCAAGGCGGCTGGCGTGCTGATCGCCCTGAATCGCCAGGAGCGCGGCAACGGTGAGTTGTCGGCAATCCAGGAAGTGGAGCGTGATTTCGGCATTCCGGTGGTGAGCATCGTATCGTTGAACCAGGTGTTGCAGTTCCTGGAAGATGACCCGCAGCTCAAGCAGCATTTGCCGGCGGTCAAGGCGTACCGCGAGCAGTTCGGCGTCTGAGACGGCGGCCCATGCAGGCTAGTGTGGGAGCTGGCTTGCCTGCGATAGCATCACCTCGGTACTACTGAATCACCGAGGTCCTGCATCGCAGGCAAGCCAGCTCCCACCAAAAAGGCCCCGCTCAATCTGATTGAGCGGGGCCTTTTCGTTTGCAGCGTTTAAGGGCGCTTGCGATTGCTGATCAGCGTACCCACACCGGTATCTGTGAAGATTTCCAGCAGGATCGCATTCGGTACCCGGCCATCCAGGATCAGCGAGCTGCCGACGCCGCCTTGCACTGCTTCCAGCGCGCAACGAATCTTCGGCAGCATGCCGCCGTAGATCGTTCCGTCGGCGATCAGCTCGTCCACCTGTTGGGTCGTCAGGCCGGTCAACACCTTGCCTTCCTTGTCCATCAGGCCGGCGATGTTGGTCAGCAGCATCAGCTTTTCAGCTTTCAGCGCCTCGGCCACCTTGCCGGCCACCAGGTCGGCGTTGATGTTGTAGGACTCACCGTTGGCACCCACGCCGATCGGCGCGATCACCGGGATGAAGTCGCCTCTGACCAGCAGGTTCAGCAGGTCGGTGTTGATCCCGATGACTTCGCCTACCTGGCCGATGTCGATGATTTCCGGCTGGGTCATTTCCGGCGTCTGACGGGTAACGGTCAGTTTTTTCGCGCGAATCAGCTCCGCGTCCTTGCCGGTCAGGCCGATGGCGCTGCCGCCATGACGGTTGATCAGGTTGACGATGTCCTTGTTCACCTGGCCGCCGAGGACCATCTCCACCACGTCCATGGTCTGCGCGTCCGTGACGCGCATGCCATCAATGAAGTGACTCTCGATCGACAAGCGCTTGAGCAAATCGCCGATTTGCGGGCCGCCGCCGTGCACAACTACCGGGTTGATCCCGACAGCTTTCATCAACACGATGTCGCGGGCAAAGCCGGTTTTCAGCTCCTCGCTTTCCATGGCATTGCCGCCGTACTTGATCACCAGCGTCTTGCCGACGTAGCGTCGAATGTAAGGCAACGCTTCGGACAGGACCTTGGCAGTATTGGCAGCGGCTTCGCGTTCGAGGGTCATTCAGGGCTCCGGTAAAAAATCAGAACGGTAATTGGAGATCAGGGGCAACACGTTTCAACTGGGCGTGGAACACGTCCTTGATGCGCTGCAACTCAGCCTCGGTATCCGCCTCGAAGCGCAGGACCAGCACCGGTGTGGTGTTGGACGCGCGAACCAGGCCCCAGCCTTTGGCGTAATCGACTCGCACACCATCAATGGTGGTCAGGTTGGCGCCTTCACCCCATTGCGCATCGTGCAGTGCGTCAATGATGCTGAATTTGCTCTCCTCGGTCACATGGATATTGATCTCTGGCGTAGAAATATCATTCGGGAAGGTCTGAAACAGCTCCTGCGCCGTGGATTTTTCCTTGCTGAGGATCTCCAGCAGACGGGCGGCGCTGTAAATGCCGTCGTCAAACCCGAACCAGCGCTCCTTGAAGAACACGTGGCCGCTCATTTCGCCGGCCAATAGCGCACCGGTTTCCTTCATTTTCTTTTTGATCAACGAGTGACCGGTCTTCCACATTAGTGGGCGGCCCCCGTATTCCTTGATCAGCGGGGTGAGGCGGCGGGTGCATTTCACGTCGAAGATGATTTCGGCATTCGGATTGCGCGCCACCACGTCACGGGCGAACAGCATCAGCAGGCGGTCTGCGAAGACGTTCTCGCCGGTGTTGGTCACCACGCCGACGCGATCGCCGTCACCGTCGAAGGCCAGGCCCACGTCGGCACCGGTTTCCTTGACCTTGGCGATCAGGTCCACCAGGTTTTCAGGTTTGCCCGGGTCCGGGTGGTGGTTGGGGAAGTTGCCGTCAACGTCGCAGAACAGCGGGATGATTTCGCAGTTCAGGGCTTCGAGCAACTGCGGGGCGATCACGCCGGCTGCGCCGTTGCCACAGTCCACTACCACTTTCAGGCGGCGTGCGAGTTTGACGTCGCCGGTGATTTGGTCGGAGTAGCGTTGAAGGATGTCGACTTGGGTAATGCTGCCTTTACCGCTGGTCAGGTCGTTGTTCTTCAGGCGGTTGTGCAGGGCCTGGATCTGTTCGTTGGCCAGGGTGTCGCCGGCGATGACGATCTTGAAGCCGTTGTAGTCCGACGGGTTATGGCTGCCGGTGAGCATCACCCCGGACTTGCCGGCCAGTACGTTGGCGGCGTAGTACAGCGCAGGCGTTGGCACCAGGCCGACGTCGCTGACGTGGCAGCCGCTGTCGGCCAGGCCCTGGATCAGCTGTTCCACCAGCTCCGGGCCGGACAAGCGGCCGTCACGGCCTACCGAAACATTGGGCTCGCCCTGGGCCAGGCTCTGGGAGCCAATGGCGCGACCGATCCAGTAGGCGGTTTCGGCGGTCAAGGTCTTGGGCACCACGCCACGAATGTCGTAGGCGCGAAAGATGCTGTCGGGGAATGTCGGGGCTACTCGGGCTGCGGTACTCATCGCGGGGGGAAACTCCATCTGAAGGGGGCAAGGCTGGCCTTAAAGTGGCTGACCGGCAGGCTCAAACTGAAGGGTAAGACGGCGTTTTCGGCAGAGAGTTCGTGGTGTAAAAGTGCCATCGGAGTGCTGGCTCCGTTTGGTCTGTCGCGTAACCTTTTGATTTTGTTGTAGAAATCTCGCTGAATAAATCCGCGCATTCTTCATCCTGAATAGCCATGCGGTGGCGTCTTGCCGGACAACTGCGTCCGGCAAGATTCAGCTTAGTCAGTGGCTGCCGGAATGCCCAAAACCACCTGCGTCGCGTTGAGTCTCGTCGAACTCCTGTACCAGTTCGAAGTGCGCCTGTACCACCGGCACCAGCACCAATTGGGCGATGCGCTCGCCGACGGCGATGTTGAACGCGGTGTTGCCACGGTTCCAGCACGACACCATCAGTTCGCCCTGGTAATCCGAGTCGATCAGGCCCACAAGGTTGCCCAGCACGATGCCGTGTTTGTGGCCCAGGCCGGAGCGCGGCAGGATCAACGCCGCCAGGCCAGGGTCGCCGACGTAGATCGACAGGCCGGTAGGGATGAGGAGGGTCTGGCCCGGCTCAAGGACCGTGTCCTGCTTGAGCATGGCGCGCAGGTCCAGGCCGGCGGAGCCCGGTGTGGCGTAGGCCGGCAGCGGGAATTCGTTGCCGATGCGTGGGTCGAGGATCTTGGCTTGCAAAGCGTGCATGTAAATTAAACCTGGTTCAGCCGTTGGGCGATAAATGAGATCAGTTGGCGGGCAATCTTGCCTTTGCTGGTCTGGGCGAAAACGGTGGCGTGCAACTCGCGGTCGATCACGCTGATAGCATTTTCCTCACTGTTGAAGCCGATGCTCGGGTTTGCGACATCATTGGCAACGATCAGGTCGAGGTTTTTGTCTTTCAATTTGCGTGCGGCATAGTCGAGCAGGTGCTCGGTCTCGGCCGCGAAGCCGATACTGAATGGCCGGTCCGGGCGGGTGGCGATGGTCGCCAGAATGTCCGGGTTGCGCACCATTTGCAGGAGCAGGCCGTCGCCGCTTGTAGGGTCTTTCTTAAGCTTTTGCGGGGCGACGACTTCCGGGCGGTAGTCTGCAACCGCTGCCGAGGCGATAAACAGGTCGCAGGGAATGGCTGCTTCACAGGCCGCCAACATGTCCCTGGCGCTGACTACGTCGATTCGCGTGACGCGATCGGGGGTTGGCAAGTGCACCGGACCGGTGATGAGGGTGACGCGTGCGCCTGCCTCAACCGCGGCTTCGGCCAAGGCAAAGCCCATTTTTCCTGAGCTATGGTTGGTGATGTAACGCACCGGGTCGATGTTTTCCTGGGTCGGGCCAGCGGTGATCAGTACATGTTTGCCGGTGAGTGCCAGGTGCTGGAAGCACTCTGCGGCGCACTGCGCCAGGTCGGTGGCTTCGAGCATGCGGCCCATGCCCACATCGCCGCAGGCCTGGCTGCCGGAGGCCGGGCCGAACACTTTGAGGCCACGGCTTTGCAGGAGCTGGGTGTTGGCCTGGGTGGCCGGGTCGCGCCACATGGCCTGGTTCATGGCCGGAGCGATGGCGACGGTAGCGTCGGTGGCCAGTACCAGTGTGGTCAGCAGGTCATCGGCAATGCCTTGGGCCAGGCGCGCGATCAGGTCGGCAGTGGCTGGGGCGATCAGCACCAGGTCAGCCCATTTGGCCAGCTCGATATGGCCCATGGCGGCTTCGGCCGCCGGGTCCAGCAGGTCCAGGTGAACCGGGTGGCCGGACAGGGCTTGCATGGTCAGTGGGGTGATGAACTCACTGCCACCGCGTGTCATGACCACGCGCACTTCGGCGCCTTGGTCCAGGAGCCTGCGAACCAGCTCTGCGCTCTTGTAGGCGGCAATGCCGCCGCCGACGCCGAGAACGATGCGTTTCCGATACAGACGCTGCATTGGTTTGCCTTTCCAGTTCAGTGATGCCAGTTCAGTGACGCCTGCGATGCCCCCTCCCCAGGTGAAATCGCACGCAAAAAAGAGGGCTTAAGATAACACAGCGACCGTCGGGCAACAGCGGCGCACATGCACACGGAGGTGGGATGAGTATTCGCGATTGGCCTGTGGCTGAACGTCCACGGGAGAAACTTTTGGAGTGGGGCGCGGCGAGTCTGTCCGATGCCGAGTTGTTGGCAATCTTCCTGCGCACTGGGGTTTCGGGCAGAAGTGCGGTGGATCTGGCGCGCCATCTCTTGGCGCAATTCGGCGGCCTTCGACCGTTGTTGGAGGCCAGCCAGACGCTGTTCATCCAGCATTTGGGGTTGGGGCCGGCGAAGTTTGCACAGTTGCAGGCGGTGCTGGAAATGTCTCGGCGCCACCTGGCCGAGCGCCTGCGTAGCGATTCGGTATTGGAGAGTCCGCTGGCCGTGCGTGACTACCTCAAGGCGCTCTTACGTCATGAGCCCCACGAGATCTTCGGCTGCCTGTTTCTCGACTCAAAACATCGGGTGCTGGGCTTCGAGGCGTTGTTTGAGGGCACCATCGACACCGCCATCGTTTACCCCCGCCAGGTGGTCAAGCGTGCGCTTGCATACAACGCGGCAGCGTTGATCCTGTGCCATAACCATCCATCAGGGAGTGTCGAGCCGAGTGCGGCTGATCGAAAATTAACCAAGTTGCTGCAAAAGGCGTTGGAAGTCGTGGATGTGCGGGTGCTGGATCACATCATTGTGGGCGACGGTGACCCGCTGTCGATGGCGGAATATGGGTGGATGTAGCCCCGCCCCATTAGGGCGGGGCAGGTTTTCAAGGCTTGACGCTGACCTTGGAGAAGTCCTGACGTCCAAACGGGCTCACCTGGTATCCCTTGACATTCTTGCGCGCCAGAGCGAACGCCGTAGGGTGCGCAAGCGGTAGCCATAAAGCCTGCTGCTGGATCTGTGCCTGGGCCTGTTGATACAGCTTGCTGCGCACACCTTGCTCGCTGGTGGTCTTGCCGGCGCTGATCAGTTTGTCCAGGGTTGGGTCGCAGTAGCGGGCGAAGTTGGTGCCGGATTTCACTGCCGCGCAGGAGAATTGCGGGGTCAGGAAGTTATCCGGGTCGCCGTTATCGCCGGCCCAACCCATGAACAGCAGGTCATGCTCACCGGCTTTGGCGCGGCGAATCAGCTCGCCCCACTCGATCACACGGATCTCTGCCTGGATGCCGATTTTGGCGAGGTCCGCCTGCAACAGCTGTGCGCCCAGGTTAGGGTTGGGGTTCAGCAGGCTTCCGGTGGGTCGAGTCCAGAGGGTGGTCTTGAAACCATTCTTGAGGCCGGCCCGGTCCAACAGCGCCTTGGCTTTGGCGATGTCCTGTGGATAACCCGGCAAGTCCTTGGCATAGCTCCAGGTATTTGGTGGGTAAATGCCATTGGCTAGTTCGGCGGTGCCTTCAAATACGGCTTTCAGGTAGCTGTTCTTGTCGAAGGCCAGGTTGATCGCCTGCCGCACTTCGGGCTTGTCCAGCGGCGGGTGCTGGCTATTGATCGCAACGAATGCGGTCATGAAGGCTGGTGTTTTTTCTACTTTGAGCGCGGGATCTTTCTCTGCTTCACCCACATCCAGCGGCTTGGGCGACAGCGCGATCTGGCACTCATCACGGTGCAGTTTCTGCAGGCGCACGTTGGCATCCGGCGTAATGGCGAAGAGCAAGTTATCCACAGCCGGTTTGCCGGCGAAGTAATCCGGGTTGGCTTTGTAACGCACGACAGCATCTTTCTGGAAACGCACAAAAACGAACGGTCCGGTGCCGATCGGTTGGCTGTTGAGCTTTTCGGGCGTACCGGCCTTGAGCAGTTTATCGGCGTACTCGGCCGGGTAGATCGAGGCAAAGCCCATGCTGAGAGCGGCGAGGAAGGTCGAGTCGGCGTGATCGAGGGTGAAGCGCACGGTCAGCGGGTCGAGGGCGTCGATCTTCTTGACCAGCGTCGGCAGTTGCAGAGACTGCGCATGCGGGAAGCCGCTCTGGGCGATCTTGTGCCACGGGTTGGCGGGGTCGAGCATGCGTTCAAAGCTGAAGCGCACGTCTTCGGCGGTCAGGGTGCGGCTCGGGGTGAAATAGTCGGTACGGTGGAATTTAACCCCCGGGTGCAGCTTGAAGGTATAGGTCAGGCCATCCGGCGACACTTCCCAGCTGTCTGCGAGGCTCGGCACCAGCTTGCCGCTGACGGCGTCGTAGTCCACCAGGCGATTCATCAGTACATCGGCCGAGGCATTGGTGGTGGTCAGGGAGTTGTACTGCACCACATCGAACCCTTCGGGGCTGGCCTCGGTGCAAACGCTCAAACTGGTGGCGGCTTGGGCCAGCGGCGCGATAAATAGAGGGGCTAGCAATAGCGGTAGGGCAGCGAGGCGCATATTCGGTTTCCTTTGCAGATCGAAGGCCCATCTGCGAGTGCAGTCTGGAAAAAGCCTACCGTAGTGGTCTGTTTGATAAATGACTAGCCCATTTTTGCCTGTGCTTTTGGCGCAAATGCTGTTTTGATGGCGCCTCAGCGCGTTTCGCCGTGCACTTCATTGTGCCTGCGGGGCGCTGTAAATCATTCTGTGCGACGAGCGGTCGGCTGTTACAGCGGCCCCTCCTGGCAACGGTTCAGGCGTCTGTCGCCAAGATTTATGCCGGTAAAAACACACGGGCTGTTGTTGCACTAGGGTCTTTCTGGTATAAAGCAGCGCTCTTTTCTAGGGGCCCGGTTCCTTCGCTAGTAGGTGTAGCCGGTAAGACCCTAAAGAAACGCGGCGCCTGGCGCCAAATGACTGAGAGATTAAGCGGCCAACCCATGCCGGGTTGGGCATGTGGTTTTAGAGGGCTGAGGCATGTCGAGAGTCTGTCAAGTTACCGGTAAGGGTCCGGTGACTGGGAATAACATTTCCCACGCAAATAACAAAACCCGTCGTCGTTTCCTGCCGAACCTGCAGCATCACCGCTTCTGGGTTGAAGAAGAGAAACGTTTTGTTCGCCTGCGTGTATCTGCCAAAGGCATGCGTATCATCGACAAGCGTGGCATCACTGTCGTGCTGGCCGAAATCCGCGCCGCTGGCAAGATCTAAGGAGCTTTATCATGCGTGAATTGATTCGAATGATCTCTAGCGCCGGTACTGGTCACTTCTACACTACCGACAAGAACAAGCGTACTACCCCGGACAAGCTCGAAAAGAAAATGTTCGACCCGCGCGTTCGCAAGCACGTGATCTACAAAGAAGGCAAAATCAAGTAATTGATTTTCTTCCTTGTGAAAAAAAGCCCGTATCTCACGATGCGGGCTTTTTTTTGCCTGTGATTTCTTGATCAGGCTTTCTGTTCGAACACCACGTAGATCTTGCGGCACGGCTCCAGCACTTCCCAGGTGCCGCTGAACCCGGCGGGGATCACGAAGCGGTCGCCGGCGCGCAAAGTCTTGGCGTTGCCGTCGGCATCCCGCAACACGGAAACACCCTGCACAATCTCGCAGTACTCATGCTCCGTGTAATTGACCTTCCACTGTCCGACTTCACCTTCCCACACGCCCGCGCTCATCTGGCCGCACGGACTGTTGTAGTGGTTGTAGATGGTTTGTTCGGGATCGCCCTTGAGGATTTTCTCGGCGGCCGGACGGTAGCGGTCTGGGGCGGTGTTGGCTTGGCTGAAGTCGACGATGTCCTGGATGCTCATGTGCGTGTCCCGTCTGGCCTGGGGTTGGTGAGCCCAAAGTCTATGTTTATTAAAATGAACATCGCAAGGGCGTTTACCGCCGTTATGTCAAATATATTGAAACATCCCCAGCCGCTGGTTTAGGGTGGCAGCTGCCTTGAGCCGAACAGCAGGCTGGCCGGGCAAGAATTCTTTGAGGCTGCCGGGGGACATCACCTGGCCCTTGTATTCAATAAGAGGAGGACACTCGCATGACCACCCTGACCCGTGCCGACTGGGAACAACGCGCCAAGGACCTGAAAATCGAAGGCCGCGCCTATATCAATGGCGAGTACACCGCCGCTGTTTCCGGTGACACGTTCGAATGCATCAGCCCGGTCGATGGCCGCCTGCTGGCCACCGTTGCGAGCTGTGACGTCGCCGACGCCCAGCGTGCCGTCGAGAATGCCCGCGCCACGTTCAACTCCGGTGTCTGGTCGCGCCTGGCGCCAGCCAAACGCAAATCCACCATGATCCGTTTCGCCGCGTTGCTCAAGGCCAATGCCGAAGAGCTCGCGCTGCTTGAAACCCTGGACATGGGCAAGCCGATCACCGACTCCCTGGAAATTGACGTGCCTGGCGCAGCCAATGCGCTCAGCTGGAGCGGCGAGGCTATCGACAAGATCTACGACGAAGTTGCCGCCACCCCGCATGATCAACTGGGTCTGGTGACCCGCGAGCCGGTCGGTGTTGTCGGCGCGATCGTGCCGTGGAACTTCCCGTTGATGATGGCCTGCTGGAAACTCGGCCCGGCGCTGTCCACCGGTAACTCGGTGATCCTCAAGCCGTCTGAGAAATCCCCGCTGACCGCCATCCGAATCGCGGCTTTGGCCGTTGAGGCCGGTATTCCAAAAGGCGTGCTCAACGTGCTGCCGGGCTACGGCCACACCGTGGGCAACGCGTTGGCGCTGCACATGGACGTCGACACCTTGGTGTTCACCGGTTCCACCAAGATTGCCAAGCAACTGTTGATTCGCTCCGGCGAGTCGAACATGAAGCGCGTGTGGCTGGAAGCCGGCGGCAAGAGCCCGAACATCGTGTTTGCCGATGCGCCGGATTTGCAAGCCGCTGCCGAATCCGCCGCTGGCGCCATCGCCTTCAACCAGGGCGAAGTGTGCACCGCCGGTTCGCGCCTGCTGGTGGAGCGTTCGATCAAGGACACCTTCCTGCCGCTGGTGATTGAGGCCCTCAAGGGCTGGAAGCCGGGCAACCCGCTGGACCCGGCGACCAACGTCGGCGCACTGGTGGACACCCAGCAGATGAACACCGTGCTGTCGTACATCGAAGCCGGCCACGCCGACGGCGCCAAACTGGTCTCGGGCGGCAAGCGCACGCTGGAAGAAACCGGCGGTACCTACGTGGAACCGACGATTTTTGACGGTGTGACCAACGCCATGAAGATCGCTCAGGAAGAGATTTTTGGCCCCGTCCTGTCGGTAATCACCTTCGACAGTGCCGAAGAAGCCATCGCCATCGCCAACGACACCCAATACGGCCTGGCCGCAGCGGTATGGACGGCGGACATCTCCAAGGCGCACCTGACCGCCAAGGCCCTGCGCGCCGGTAGCGTGTGGGTCAACCAATACGATGGTGGTGACATGACCGCGCCATTTGGTGGCTTCAAGCAGTCGGGTAACGGTCGCGACAAGTCGCTGCATGCGTTCGACAAGTACACCGAGTTGAAGTCGACCTGGATCAAGCTGTAAGCAACACCGCTGATCCCCTGTAGGAGCAAGCTTGTGAGTGAGCTGGCTGCCTGCGATAGCAGCGCCAAGGTGTGACGGACACACCGAAGCATCGGCTATCGCGGGCAAGCCCGGCTCCCACATAAGCTCGCTCCTACAGTTCGTTTGCAACCTCGGAAATTATCCACAGGAGCGTGGAAATGCGTTGGGCGACTTATTTCGCCGTCCTGGCTTCGGTACTCAGCGTCGGCCTGGCCCTGGGCGTCAGCATGCCGCTGGTGTCCCTGCGCCTCGAAGGCTGGGGCTACGGCAGTTTCGCCATTGGTGTGATGGCAGCCATGCCGGCCTTCGGCGTGCTGCTGGGGGCGAAGGTCTCCAGTCGCATGGCCTCATGGCTCGGCACCGCCAACCTGATGCGTCTGTGCCTGTGGGCCGGCGCGGTGTCCATCGGGTTGCTGGCCGTCCTGCCCAGCTATCCGGTGTGGCTGGTGCTGCGACTGATGATCGGGGTGATCCTGACCATCGTGTTTATCCTCGGCGAAAGCTGGATCAACCAGTTGGTGGTGGAGCAGTGGCGTGGCCGATTGGTGGCGCTGTATGGCTGCAGCTATGCCTTGAGTCAACTGTCAGGCCCGCTGCTGTTGGGCGTGCTGGGCACCGACCATGACTACGGTTTCTGGGTGGGCGTGGGCCTGCTGATGGTCGCGCCGCTGCTGTTGCTGGGGCGTTCCGGCGCGCCAACGGCCGATTCCTTCAGTGTCACCTTCGGCGATCTATGGCGTTTTTGCCTGAGCCTGCCCGCGATTGCCTGGGCGGTGGCGTTATTCGCTGCGTTCGAGGCGATGATTCTGACGCTGCTGCCGGTGTATTGCCTGCAACAAGGCTTTACCGCCGAGATCGCCTTGGCCATGGTCAGCACGGTGGTGGTTGGCGATGCGCTGCTGCAATTGCCCATCGGCGCGTTGGCTGACTACCTGCCGAGACGCACGCTGTTCTTGAGTTGTGCGGTGCTGTTGCTGGTCTCGAGCCTGGCGATTCCGCTGCTGTTGCACACGCCGCTGATCTGGCCGGTGTGGGTGATCTTCGGCGCCAGCGCCGGCGGGTTGTTCACGTTGTCGCTGATCCTGATCGGCGAGCGCTATCGCGACGACGCGCTGGTACGCGCCAACGCTCACGTGGCGCAGTTGTGGGGCATCGGTTGCCTGATCGGGCCGCTGGTGGCCGGTGCGGGCAGCCAGTGGATCAGTGGGCATGCATTGCCGTTGTTGATGGCTGCCGGCGCGCTGGGGCTGGTGGTTTTGTTGCTGCGTCAGGGCGCATTTGGCGTTGCGCAGCCCGCCTGATTTTAAACGGGATCAAATGTGTACGGGCTTGCTCGCGAATACGGTGTGTCAGTTAACGGAAATATTGACTGACCCACCGCATTCGCGAGCAAGCCCGCTCCCACACGGGATCTTCATTGTTCCTAGAGCATGCGTTCCAATCCGACTGAGGTGGCGAACCAGGCATTAAACCTGCGCCACCAGCTGCCGGGTTCACGGCTCAGCGTGTGCAATTGGCCATTGTCCTCGGTCACCCATACCACCTGGCCGTCCTGCAATTTCGCCTGGTAGCTCAAGGCTGGCGACATGCCTTGCAGTGCTAGGTTGCGTACGTGCTCCGCCAGCTCGGGGCTGTCCACCAGCACGCCGACCTCGGTGTTCCACAGCACCGAGCGCGGGTCGAAGTTGAACGAGCCAATAAACGACTTCTCCCGATCAAAGATCATCGCCTTGCTGTGCAGGCTCGAGTCCGAGCCGTGGAAGGCGCCCCGGCGAAACAGGTGCGGGCCGCTGCCGCCGCTTGGGTCGCCGGGCTGGCGGCGCAGCTCGTAGAGTTTCACGCCGTGTTCCAGCAAAGCCTTGCGATAAGGCGCGTAGCCGCCATGCACGGCCGGCACGTCCGTGGCCTCCAGAGAATTGGTCAGCAGGCTTACCGACACGCCTGCATCGGCACGGCCGGTGAGGTACACCAGCCCGGGCTGCCCGGGTACGAAATACGCCGAGATCATTATCAGCTCACGGCTGACGCCGTTCAGCTCCGGCGCCAGTTGGGTAGTGAGCAGCAAGCGGGGGTCTGGGTCAGCTTCGGCCAACACCTTGCTCGGCGCATCCCACAATGCCTGGTTCCACGCCCAGATCAGCTCGCGGCGCCAGATGTCCATGCGCGGCTGGGTCTGGTAGGTGCGCAAGCGGTTGTACAGCGCGTGGTTCTGCTGACGAGATTCGGCCAGCGAGTCTTGCAGGCGCACGCGTGCGGCGGCCAGGTCGCCTTTGGACGGGCTGTTTGAAACAAAGTCATCAATCGGTTTGCTCAGCGCGCTGTTCCAGTACTGATCAAAGCTGTGTCCGAGCTGCTCAGCCACCGGGCCGACGCTGAGCATGTCGATATCGGTGAAGTTCAGGTTCGGCTCGGCGTCGAAATACTCGTCACCCAGGTTGCGCCCGCCAACAATGGCCACACTGTTATCCGCCAGCCACAGCTTGTTGTGCATGCGCCGGTGTTGGAGCGACAGGTTGAACAACCGCCCCATGGCCCGCGTCACGCCGGTACTGCGGCCAAGGTGCAATGGGTTGAACAGGCGAACCTGGATCTGTGGGTGGGCGGCGAGGGTCGCGATGACGTGGTCGAGGCCGTCGCTGGTGGTGTCGTCCAGCAGGATGCGGATGCGCACGCCACGGTCGGCGGCTTTGAGCAGTTCATCCACCAGCATGCGGGTGCTGATGCCGTCGTGCACGATGTAGTACTGCAGGTCGAGGCTGCTTTGGGCATTGCGGATCAATTCGGCGCGGGCCATGAAGGCTTCGCTGCTATTGGGCAGCAGGCGAAAGCCTGAGCGTCCCTGATATGGCGCGGCCTGGGCCTGGATCGAGCGGCCGAATGACGATTGCGCAGCGGGCAGCGCATCGCTGGGCGTGCGCGGTGCATTGACCGTCGCGCAGCCGCTCAGGGCCACGGCGCCCAGCAGGAAAAACGGTAAAAGCCGTCGAATCATCAAGGGCGCTGCTTCCACGTCAGGGCAATTGTCGGCATATGACGGCTAATTCCTGCGAAAGGTCAGTCTGCAGTCTCGGCGAGCATTTTTATCGCCGCAGCGCCGACCTTGCGCACCGCTTCTTCGATCTGCGGGGTTGGCTTGGCAGCGTAATTCATGCGCAGGCAGTTCCGGTACTTGCCGGAAGCGGAAAAGATACTTCCCACGGCCACCTGTACGCCTTGTTCCACCAGCATGCGATTGAGCTTGAGGGTGTCGAAACCTTCAGGCAGCTCGACCCACAGCATGAAACTGCCCTGTGGCCGGCTCGCCCGTGTACCCGCCGGGAAATAGCGACTGACCCAATCGAACATTAAGTCGCGATTGCGCTGGTATTGTGCGCGCATCCGCCGCAAATGCGGTTCGAAGTGGCCGTTTTTGAGGAATTCGGCAATGGCGATTTGCGGCTGTGTCGCCGTGGAGCCAGTGCTGATGTATTTCATGTGCAGCACCCGCTCCAGGTAGCGGCCCGGTGCAACCCAGCCGATGCGCAAACCGGGCGCCAGGGTTTTCGAGAACGAGCTGCAAAGGAGTACGCGGCCATCTTCGTCAAAGGACTTGATCGTGCGCGGGCGCGGGTAGCTGTAGGCCAGTTCGCCATACACGTCGTCTTCGATGATCGCCACATCAAAGCGTTGGGCCAGGGTCAGCAGCGCGCGTTTGCGGGCTTCCGGCATGATGTAGCCCAAGGGGTTGTTGCAGTTTGGTGTCAGCTGGATGACCTTGATCGGCCACTGTTCCAGGGCCAATTCCAGTGCTTCGAGGCTGATGCCGGTGAGCGGGTCTGTTGGTATTTCCAGGGCCTTCATACCCAGGCCCTTAAGGGTTTGCATGGCACCGTGGAAGCTTGGCGAGTCGACTGCGACGATATCCCCAGGTTCGCAAATGGCATGAATACTGGCGGACAGCGCTTCATGGCAGCCCGTAGTGATGACGATATCTTCGGCGTTGAGTTGGCAGCCGGAATCCAGAGACAGACGGGCGATCTGCTCGCGCAATTCCATACAGCCAAAGATGTTGTCGTAATACAGTCCGGGCATATCCTGGCGACGACTGATCCTTGCAAGACTGCGCAGCAGGGGTTTCAGGGTAGGCGACAATACATCCGGCATGCCTCTGCCCATCTGTATGACATCTTTGCGGGGGACTGCGCGAATCAGTTCCAGTACCTGGTCCCACTGGGAGATTTCTACCGGTCGCTGCGCCGGGCGGCCGACCTCGGGCAGGGCCGGCAGCTCGCGCCCGGCGGGCACAAAGTAGCCGGATTTGGGCTTGGGCATCGCCAGGCCGTTATCTTCCAGCAGGCGATAGGCCTGTTGAACGGTGCTCAGGCTGACCCCGTGTTCCACACTCAAGGCCCTTACGGAAGGCAAGCGATCGCCGGGGCGATAGAAGCCCTGCTCTATGCGAGTGCCCAGCACTTCGGCGAGATTGACGTAGAGAGTCATGGCGGTCGCTCCCGGGGGACCATTACAGATACACAGAAAATACAGGATTCAGCCACCTGAAGGCAGCATCTGTATTGATTTAATAAGAGTGGGTTGAATCTGTAATGGTTTTGCTCGCGCGCTCAAGCTAGTCACTCATGGCAACAGGCAAATGAGGGGCAGCAAAATGAGCGGCATGAGCGATGTGCGGTTGGCATTACACGGTCAGGAGTTGGAAGCGGGGCAGGAGCGGGCGATGTCGACGCCCACCTGCGGCCGCTGGAGTCTTTTCTGGCACCGTCGCCACACGCGCAAGGCCCTGCTGAGCCTGACTCACGAGCAACTGCTCGACATAGGGCTCAGCGCCGAGCAGGCGCGCCATGAAGGTTTGAAACCGTTTTGGCGTGACTGATTACACCCATTCTTTGAATCGGTGCCAAAGCATCCCCAGTGCCAGCAGCGGCGAGCGCAGATGCTTGCCGCCGGGGAAGGTGATGTGCGGCACCTGGGCGAACAAATCGAAACGTCCCTGCTGCTGGCCACTGATGGCTTCTGCCAGCAGCTTGCCGGCCAGGTGCGTGGCGTTGAGGCCGTGCCCCGCGTAGGCCTGGGCGTAATACACGTTGGGTTGATCGGCCAATCGGCCGATCTGCGGCAGACGGTTGGCGCCGATGCCGATCATGCCGCCCCACTGGTAGTCGATCTTTACGTCAGCCAGTTGTGGGAACACCTTGAGCATCTTTGGGCGCATATAGGCGCCGATATCCTGAGGATCGCGTCCGGAATAGTGGCAGGCACCGCCGAACAACAGGCGGTTGTCGGCACTGAGCCGGAAGTAATCCACCGTCACCCGTTGATCACAGACGGCCATGTTCTGCGGCAGCAGGCTGGCGGCCTGGGCCGCACTCAACGGTTCGGTGGCAATGATGTAGCTGCCGGCGGGCAGCACTTTGCCGCTTAACTGTGGATTCAAACCATTGAGGTAGGCATTGCAGGCCAGCACCAGGGTCTTGGCGCGGACGTTGCCAAGGGCTGTGTGCACGTTGACCTGGGGGCCGTAGTCGATGCGTGTAACTTCGGACTGCTCAAACAGCTTCACGCCCAGCTGCTGCG
This sequence comes from Pseudomonas sp. O39, assembly GCF_045447295.1. Classification (NCBI taxonomy): domain Bacteria; kingdom Pseudomonadati; phylum Pseudomonadota; class Gammaproteobacteria; order Pseudomonadales; family Pseudomonadaceae; genus Pseudomonas; species Pseudomonas sp. O39. The sequence continues at coordinate 356,119 of NZ_JBJGXV010000004.1, read as the reverse complement.
CGGCGGCCGCTTCGCCGAGTGCCAGGTTCAGCGGGTGCAAATGGCCGGAGCCCATGTCGATCATCCCGCCGACATAACGATCGGAACCGATCACGCTGCTCATTTCGTTGGCTTGCAGCAGGCGCACCTCATGGCGATAGCCCAGGCTGCGCAGTTCTTCAGCGTCTTCGGCGAAGCCTTGAAGATGGTCAGGTTGGTTGGCCAGGTCGCAGTAACCCCAGGTCAGGTCGCAGGGGATTTGATAGCGCTCGACGCGCTCGCGCACGATCTCCACGGCTTCCAGGCCCATCAGCTTCATCTGGCGCACGCCGTCGGTGCCAATCACGTTGGCGAACTGCTCCAGGCCATGGCCGACGCCGCGAATCAACTGGCCGCCATTGCGGCCGCTGGCGCCCCAGCCGATCTTGCGCGCCTCCAGCAACACCACGCTATAACCGCGCTCGGCCAGCTCCAGCGCCGTGTTAAGCCCTGAATAGCCCCCGCCGATCACGCAGACATCGGCGCTCACTTCGCCCGCCAGCGCCGGGTAATCGGGTTGCGGCACGCTGCTGGCGGCGTAGTAGGAAGTGGTGTGCCGGGCGCTGGCAGTCATGGGGAGCATCCCTGTTTGGAAAATTTGACGCAGGATACAGCGGTCGGACGAAGCTGTCTCATCAGTGCTTTTTGCGGCAGAATCCACGCCTATTCGCCGTTCGGTACGTGTTTCGATGAGTTGCAACAGTCAGAAAATCAGCGCGCTGCGCCGACAGATTCCTTCGTTCGAGTGTGTCCCCGGTTGCCACGACTGCTGTGGGCCGGTGACGACCTCGCCCGAGGAAATGTCGCGCCTGCCACGTAAGACTGCTGCCGAGCAGGACGCGGCCATGGACGAGCTGAACTGTGTGCACCTTGGGCCGAATGGCTGCACGGTGTATGACGAGCGTCCGCTGATCTGCCGCCTGTTCGGTACCACAAAGACCTTGCCGTGCCCCAACGGGCGCGGGCCGGTGGAACTGATTCATCCACGGGTCGAAAAGCAGATCCACGACTACATGGCCAGCACCCGGCAAGTGCTGGTCTAGCGGATGTACTCGGTCAAAAATGACTGAGTCGGGTCCGTTAATCCGGGATCGGCAAGTTAAGGCTCTCTTTCACTTCTTCCATCACGATATAGCTCTTGGATTCGCGCACGTGGGGCAGTTTGAGCAGGATATCGCCAAGCAGTTTGCGGTACGACGCCATCTCGGAAATCCGTGCCTTCACCAGGTAGTCAAAGTCGCCTGAGACCAGATGGCACTCCAGCACATGGGGCAGTTTCAGTACGGCGCGGCGGAACTCTTCAAAGGTGTCGCCGGACTTGTAATCGAGGCTGATCTCGACAAATACCAGCAAACTTCCCTTCAAATGCTGCGGGTTCAGCCGCGCGTTGTACCCCATGATGATTCCTTCACGCTCCAGGCGGCGAACCCGCTCAGTGCACGGCGTGGTCGACAGCCCGACCTTTTCCCCCAACTCGGTGAACGAAATGCGCCCGTCGGTTTGCAGGATGCGCAGGATATTGCGGTCGATCTTGTCCAGCTCCCGTTTGGTCTGGGTGTTGGTACGCATAGGGGATACGCCTCTGTGAAAAGGGTTTTTGCCGAGAATTGTCGCCAAATATAGGCATTTATATAGTGAAATGCACTGGTGATTGCTTTTTATACTGCGCCCATCATTGCTCGAATAACACACGTCAGCGGCTAAGCCCGTGATGAGGATATAAAAATGCGCGTTCTGGTCTTGGGTAGCGGCGTCATTGGTGTGACCAGTGCGTACTATTTGGCGCGGGCCGGCTTCGAAGTCGTTGTGGTCGACCGTCAGCCCGCCGCTGCCATGGAAACCAGTTTCGCCAACGCCGGCCAGGTATCCCCGGGTTATGCCTCGCCATGGGCCGCACCGGGCGTGCCGCTCAAGGCGATCAAATGGCTGCTGCAACGCCACGCACCGTTGGCGATCAAAGCCACTGCCGATATCGATCAATACCTGTGGATGGCGCAGATGCTGCGCAACTGCACCACCAGCCGCTATGCCGTGAACAAGGAGCGCATGGTTCGCCTGTCCGAGTACAGCCGCGACTGCCTCGACGAGCTGCGCGCCGAGACCGGCATCGCCTATGAAGGCCGCAGCCTCGGTACGACCCAGCTGTTCCGCACCCAGGCCCAACTCGATGGTGCGGCCAAGGACATCGCCGTATTGAAAGAGTCCGGTGTGCCGTTCGAACTGCTTGACCGCGCCGGTATCGCCCGCGTTGAGCCGGCCCTGGCCAGCGTCACCGACATCCTCGCCGGTGCCCTGCGCCTGCCGAACGACCAGACTGGCGACTGCCAGATGTTCACCACGCGCCTGGTGGACATGTGCAAGCAGTTGGGCGTGGAGTTTCGCTTTGAACAGGACATCCAGCGCCTCGACTACGCGGGTGACCGCGTCAACGGCGTGTGGATCGACGGCAAGCTTGAAACCGCCGACCGCTACGTACTGGCCCTCGGCAGTTATTCGCCGAAGTTACTCAAGCCGCTGGGGATCAAGGCACCGGTGTACCCGCTCAAGGGTTACTCGCTGACCGTGCCGATCACCAACCCGGCGATGGCGCCGACGTCGACCATTCTCGACGAGACCTACAAGGTCGCGATCACCCGTTTCGACAACCGCATCCGCGTCGGCGGCATGGCTGAGATAGCCGGTTTTGACCTGTCGCTGAACCCACGTCGACGCGAAACCCTGGAGATGATCGTCAACGACCTTTATCCTCAGGGCGGTGATTTGACCGAAGCCACTTTCTGGACCGGCCTGCGCCCGACCACACCCGACGGCACGCCGATTGTCGGTGCTACCCCGTTCAAGAACCTGTTCCTGAATACCGGCCACGGCACCCTCGGCTGGACCATGGCCTGTGGCTCTGGTCGTTTGCTGGCCGATCTGATGGCAAAGAAAACGCCGCAGATCAGCGCCGAAGGCCTCGATATTTCCCGTTACGGCAACCATCAGGAGTCCGCAAAACATGTCCATCCAGCGCCAGCTCACCAATGAGCGCATGAGCCACATCGTTGTTCACAGCGGTACCGTGTATCTGGCAGGGCAAGTCGGCGACGACATGAGTGCCGGGATTGAACAGCAGACCCGTGAAACCCTGGCCAATATCGAGCGGTTGCTGGACTTGGCCGGCACCGACAAAACCAAGCTGCTGTCGGTGACGATTTACCTGAAAGACATCGACGCCGACTTCGCCGGCATGAACGCGGTGTGGGACAAATGGCTGCCCAAAGGCGTCGCCCCAGCCCGTGCCACGGTTGAAGCCAAGCTGTGTGAACCGGAAATTTTGGTAGAGCTGTCTGTCGTCGCTGCGCTGCCTTAAACCAACATCCCTCTCCCGGCACCGACGCTGTTGGTCGGTGCCGGTTTTTTCTTCACTCTGCCGCCTAGAAGCCTGCCGCCATGCGTCCTGCCCGTGCCCTGATTGACCTCCAAGCCCTGCGCCATAACTATCAACTGGCCCGTGAAGTCACGGGGGCCAAAGCCCTCGCCGTGGTCAAGGCCGATGCCTATGGCCATGGTGCCGTGCGCGTGGCCCAGGCGCTGGAGGCCGAGGCCGACGGTTTCGCTGTGGCGTGTATCGAGGAAGGGCTGGAGCTGCGTGCCGCTGGCATTCGTGCGCCGGTATTGCTGCTGGAAGGTTTTTTCGAGGCTGACGAGCTGCCGTTGATCATCGAGCACGATTTTTGGTGCGTGGTGCATTCGCTGTGGCAGTTGGAAGCGATCGAGCAAGCCCGGTTGAGCAAGCCGCTGACCATCTGGCTCAAGCTGGATTCGGGCATGCACCGTGTTGGCCTGCATCCCAAGGATTATCACGAGGCCTACCAACGCCTGCTGGCCAGCGGCAAAGTGGCGAAAATCGTACTGATGAGCCATTTCGCCCGTGCCGATGAACTCGATTGTGTACGCAGCGATGAACAGGTGGAGGTGTTTGAAGCGGCACGCCAAGGCCTGTCGGCCGAAGTCAGTCTGCGCAATTCGCCGTCGGTGATGGGGTGGGCGAACGTGGCCAGCGACTGGGTACGCCCGGGCATCATGCTCTACGGCGCCACGCCGTTTGGTGAAGAGCAGGCCATCGCCGCGCGCTTGCAGCCGGTAATGACCCTGGAATCGAAAGTCATCTGCGTGCGCGAACTGCCGGCTGGCGAACCGGTGGGCTACGGCGCCAAGTTCATCACGTCGAAGCCGATGCGCATTGGCGTGGTTGCCATGGGTTATGCCGATGGCTACCCGCGTCACGCGCCGACCGGCACGCCGGTGCTGGTGGCGGGGCAACGCAGCCAATTGCTGGGCCGCGTGTCCATGGACATGCTGTGTGTCGACCTTACCGACGTGCCTCAGGCCGGCCTCGGCTCCACCGTAGAGCTGTGGGGTAAGAATATCCTCGCCAGCGACGTTGCGGCCGCCGCCGAGACCATCCCCTACCAGATCTTCTGCAACCTGCGCCGCGTGCCAAGGCTCTATTCCGGGGCTTGAACGCCGCCTACGAGTAGAGCTGGCCGGGATTTAGGCCCAAGTGTTGTAAATACTGAACGCTGTCGCCATGATAACGCTCAATTACAACAAAGCCTGAATCCTAGGAGGCTCCTGCATTGGACGTCGGCGAACGACTGCAATCCATCCGTAAACTGAAGGGTCTTTCCCAGCGCGAGCTCGCCAAGCGCGCGGGTGTCACCAACAGCACCATTTCGATGATCGAAAAAAACAGTGTCAGCCCTTCGATCAGCTCCTTGCGCAAGGTGCTGGGCGGCATCCCCATGTCCATGGTCGAGTTCTTTTCCGAGGAGATCCTCCAGGAAATACCGACCCAGATCGTCTATAAAGCCAATGAGCTGATCGACATCTCTGACGGCGCCGTCACCATGAAACTCGTCGGCCGTGCGCACCCGAGCCGAGCGATTGCGTTTCTCAACGAAATCTACCCCCCGGGTGCCGATACAGGCGAAGAAATGCTCACCCACGAAGGTGAGGAAACCGGGATTCTGGTGGAAGGCCGCCTGGAATTGGTGGTCGGTCTTGAAACTTTTGTGCTCGAAGCTGGCGATAGCTACTACTTTGAAAGCACCAAGCCTCATCGTTTTCGCAACCCGTTCGATGTGCCGGCGCGACTAATCAGCGCAGCCACACCCGCGAACTTCTGACAGAAGAGGCGTCCTGCCAGCGTTGCAGAGACACCCGTAGCTGTATCCGCGAAGCTGAATCTCCCTTTATTTAATAGGGTTGTTTCAGCCGGGCGGGCTAACCGTTATACTTTCGCCGCCTGCGAAACCGTGGCCGCAGGCGTGAATAGCCACCATTGAGGGTGAACGCGTGAACCTAATTATGAAAATGCTGGCTGCACCAGCAACCGTACTGGCCCTATGGGCTGTCAGCGCTCAAGCTGCGACCAATGATGAAATTGCCAAGCGCCTGGAGCCTGTCGGCCAAGTCTGTGTTCAGGGCCAGGAATGCAAAGGGATGGAAGTGGCGGTGGCAGTGGGCGGCGGTGGCGGTGCGAAAACGCCGGACGACGTGATCGCCAAGCATTGCAATGCGTGCCATGGCACCGGGTTGCTGGGCGCGCCGAAAATCGGTGACACCGCAGCCTGGAAAGACCGCGCCGACCACCAGGGCGGCCTCGACGGCCTGCTGGCCAAGGCGATCACCGGTTTGAACGCCATGCCGCCAAAAGGCACATGCGCCGATTGCTCGGATGACGAGCTTAAAGGTGCAATCGAGAAGATGTCTGGATTGAAGTAAAAAGTTAAGCATTTACAAAAGGTTAGCCCGCAAAGTGGGCTAACCTTTGGATAACAAGAGCGCTGTCGCATATTTTAAAGTACCAGTGTCGCCAGTAGCCCTACGGCTCCAAGAATGAATCCGATGAGTGCCCCGCGCCCCGGTAGTTCCTTTAGCATCGCATAAATGACGATGGGTTCTAATATAAGCAGCAGTGTGAGTGACGCCACTGTCACGATCCATATATTCCCTGTGCCTTGGTAACCTAACCAATAAGCGAATATCAGGCTTATGCCGGCAATGCATATGAGTAAAATAGGTTTTAAAAAAAGTTCAGGGTTTTCTATAACTCGTCCAGAAAGTTTTGAGGCATACACTTCACTATAGATAGTTAGGATTTCGCCAAACACCATGAGCACCATGGAGGCTATTAAATAGTGACTGTTTTTCATTTTTTATCTCTAGTTAGGATGTCTAGTATTTCACTCGCGGCAGCGTCCGCATAATCACTGTTGCCTAGAAGAAAGTGTGGCCCGTCATGATCGAGCAAGAAGGTATTTCTGTAAGGGGTACTTTCAAGTTGAATAATACGGTTTAAGGTTTTTTCAATCAGCTCTAGACAAGATGAGTGGTTGTTTCTTAATAATTTTATAGCGTTTGCGAAATGGGTTGCTTCATCGGCGATTAAGTTACCAATCCATGTGTCGAAGCCCGAGTGCCCAAACTGATTATAGAACGTATCTTTCTTGTATGTTTTAACTGAAATGTATTCATCGTACGCAAACACAGTAAGTAAGCTTAATTCGTTTGATAAAATTTCTTCAAAGGGTTTAAAGTCGCTGTTTCTTGATTTTAAATTGTCCAAGAGGGTTTCTTCGTCTGTATTAAATATCAAACGATTCAGTTCTATAAAGCCGTCGGCATGATTTTTTTCATCTAAAAACCATAAGTCTAAATATTGCACGAAGTAGGGGGAAAACTCAGAGCGTCTCGGATAAAGGTAGTGGTACAGGTTTATCGCGTCGTACTCAGAGACTAAGTCGGCCAAAAAGAAATCCTCGTATTCTGGGTCAATACCTGGATTGACCCAATCGCTATTGGCGATTTCTTTGAATAGCGCTCTAGAGCTCCAATGACGCTTATTGAGGAAGGGAGGTTTCATTTTTTGCTCCGTTTGATGTGTGAGTGTCATGGCTCAATTTTTTGATGATGGTTGGGATTATTGATTCTTGTATTTCTTTTTTAGTGATTGGATAATCAAGCGTGTTGTGGTCTAACACGAAGGTTCCTGTATATTCTGTTTTTTCAAAATCTAATGTGAAAAGCTCTTTAAGTATGGACGGGGCTTCTTGCAGCCTGTTCGGGAATAGCTGTTTAGCTTGTTCTATGAAAAAGAAAAAATGCTTAGCTTCATCTCTTTTGATTTTTCTGATCCAGACTGACAATTGCGAGGAACTAAAGGTGTCGTAATTTTTTATGCTGCGCTGATAGACGTGCGTCGTGATTATCTCGTCATACGCAAGCAAGATGAGAAGTTTAAGTGGGTCCTGCATAAAGGGGGTTAGGCTGTTGAAGTCGGATTGTCTTGTTTCAACTTCCATTGCTACAACGTCAAGCGGAATTCCTGTATAGGCTGAATAAATCAGAGAGAAGCCATACGCGTGATCGATTTCATCTCTAAGCCAAGGCTTTAAGATATTTGCCGATTCAGAGATGCAAGCTGGATTCTGATCAGCGATATGCCAATAAAGCCTCCTTGCATCGTATTCGGTAATTATTGAGTCGAAGAAAATTTCTTTCCAGGTAGCCTTCTCTGCCTTGCTAAGCGTTACCGGAGGAAAGCAAAAATCCTTGAGAATTGAAGACGCATTGCTTGATTTTTTCGGCGTATTAGAGGTGCTCTGCATGTTATTCATGATAGCGGCCTTTTGGTAAAGTTATTTTTCAGGTAGACGGCTTCATACTAAAAAGTTACTGAAAGACAGCGTGTGGTCGACATCCGATGGTTTCCAGTCTGTCTGTTGACTGACGATGGGTTCCCAATAGTTAACAGTGATATCGTATACGTAACGCCAATCCAAGTTTTCGGATTCTATGACGCCAGCGTTTGGAAAGTATTCTGCCCATTTCATGCCGCCAATTATGCTGGAGGCAACTTGTAAGCTTGTCGCACTGTTGTAGTTGGCCATTTTCCTGGCTTTACCAATTGATAGATTTGACCCTAACCAGAAGGCGCGGAACTTTTTGCTGATTAGGAAAACGCCAAGCTCATCTATTCCCGAAATAATTTCGTCTTTCAAAATCGTTTTTTTGATTTTTTCTGATTGCTCACTCTGACCCAAAAGTTGCATTGAATCGAGTGTCTGATCACAAGGTTCATACGCATAGTAAACAGTTGGGCGGTAGGTAGGATTCTCGGGGTCGCCTAAAGTCAAATATTCAGCAATTGACAGTGCTTCGTTGTGGGTTAGTAAATAGGCAGAAAATTCCAAATAGTTAGGTGACCAGCTTTTAACTCTAACGTTACACCCTTGCTCTAGCATTTCTAGTGCATATCCATTTTTTCTTGCGCCGTAAGGAATTTCTGTTTCGTGTGTGCCCCAGCCCAATTCTGCTGCTTGCAGGCATTCGGTAATAAGACCGTCCACAGACCATGTGGAGACGAAGTTTAGGGGGGCGCGGGCTGATGCACTGACTTGCGAGTCATGCTCGGAGATTTGTATAACTTGTATTTCAAGGATGTTGGCAAGCGCTGCCCATTCAATCTGGTTTTTCGGTTCTGCTACTATGTTGTTTGCTGCGGCCATTTCTACTAAAGCTTTCTTTAATAAAATTGAGATGAAGCCAGGATTTGCGCCATGGGCGACAACAGCGGTTGGGCCAGTCGTTTTCTGTTGATACGTTTTCATTACCTCGCGAAGCTGATAGTTTGTGGTTAGCGTCTGGTATTTTTCGTCTTTGTAGGCCCACGGCTCTATACAGGTGTCTAGATAAAGTGAGTCATACTTTTGAGCCAGCTCTAAAAGCTCCAGGCTTGAGACAGATACTGCGAGGTTCACTAAAAAAGTATTTCCGTTTAAGTACGGTGAGAGTATAGGTTTGAAGTTTTCAGCGGTTATGACTTTTTCTTCCAGGGTGGCTGAAAATTCGGTGGTAATTTCGATAAGGCTCTCGTTTAGGTGTTTCTCAAAAATTGTCACGTTCACTCCATTGTAATGCCTTGATAATAGTGGGAGCAGGCCTTGTGCGACGCTTCCGAAACCGATAATTATTATATGGTTAATGTTTTTCATTGCGCTTCCTTGGGTATTTGTATTCGTTAGGTGTATAGCCTTTTGAAGATGGTTTCATACTGAAATCGATATTAGTGCGTGGATATAATTTGTGTTTTGATCTTGTCCTAAATGAACGTAGGGCTTTTATTCAATGAGTCGTAAGGCTTTTCTTTGGTCGTGATCTCGGGTTAAACCTTTATGATATGTTTCTGTTTTAATTAGGCTTTTATTTGGCAGTTTCTTCATGCGCACAGGGATGGGCTTATCAAATTGATTGCTGTTCATTGCAGCAAAGACCCGGCAAGCTCGGTCCAACCCCTAATCATGGAATGTCAGGAGGGTCGGATGGTGCAGTTGTGTTCAATCGAGCAAGCAGTTGACGACGTACTGGCGCGTTTGCCGGCGCATATCCACATGGGCATGCCCTTGGGCCTGGGCAAGCCGAATCTGTTCGTCAATGCGCTGTACCGGCGCGTCGCCAAGTTGCCGGAGCGGGCGCTGACCATCTACACCGCGCTGGCCCTGGGTCGACCAACGATGGGCGATGGCTTGCAAAAACGCTTTCTCGAGCCTTTTATCGAGCGGGTGTTCGGCGATTACCCCGAGCTGGATTTCCTCGCCGACCTGCACAAGGACAGCTTGCCGGCCAATATCCGCGTGCAGCAGTTCTTCATGCAGCCCGGCAGCCTGCTCCACAGTGCATCGGCGCAGCAGGATTATGTCAGCAGCAATTACAGCCACGCGGCACGAGATATCAACGCTGCCGGCCTGAATCTGGTGGCGCAGCTGGTGGCCAGCAGCACCGAGCATCCGGATCGCCTGAGTTTGAGCTGCAACCCCGATATCACGCTCGACCTGTTGCCCATGATCGAGAAGCGCCGCGAGGCAGGGGAAACCATTCTGATCGTTGGCCAAGTGCATAGCGACTTACCCTACATGCCGGGCGACGCCGAATGGGGCATGGGCGAATTCGACTACCTGATCGACGAAAAGGACAGCACTACGCTGTTCTCCACTCCGAATATGCCTGTGGGCTTCCAGGACCATTTTATCGGCCTGCACGCCAGCACTCTGGTGCGCGATGGCGGCACCTTGCAGATCGGTATCGGCTCCATGGGTGATGCGCTGACCGCCGCCTTGCTGGCGCGCCAAGCCGATAACGAAGCCTATCGGCTGCTGCTGACCGACCTCGATGTGTACCAGTGGGCGCCCTTGATCAGCCACGAAGGCGGCGTCGCGCCCTTTGCCCGTGGCCTTTATGGCTGCAGCGAAATGTTCGTCAACGGCCTGCTGGTACTGGCCGATGCCGGCATTATCCGACGCAAGGTCTACCCGGATGTGGCGACGCAGCAGCAAGCCAACGCCGGCACCCTGGATGACGCAGCCCAACCTGACGGCATTTCGATCCATGGCGGCTTCTTCCTCGGGCCGCGCAGTTTTTACCAGCGCTTGCAGGAAATGACTCACGCCAAGCGCCTCGAATTCAACATGACCCGTATCAGTTACATCAACGAGCTCTACGGCCAGGAAGAACTCAAGCGCCTGCAGCGCCTGGATGCGCGGTTTATTAACAGCGCAATCATGGTGACGTTGCTTGGGGCAGGTGTAGCGGACCAGTTGGAGGACGGCCGTGTACTCAGCGGCGTCGGCGGACAGTACAACTTTGTTGCCCAGGGCCATGCGTTGGAAGGTGCACGTTCGATATTGATCCTGCGCAGCTGGCGCGAGTCGGCGGGGGAGGTCAGTTCCAACATTGTTTGGGAGTACGGCCACTGCACCATTCCTCGACACCTGCGCGATATCGTCATCACCGAGTACGGGATTGCCGATTTGCGTGGGCAGACGGATGCCAAAGTGATCGAGGCGCTGCTGAATATCACCGACTCGCGCTTTCAGGATGACTTGATCGAACAGGCGCAGAAGGCCGGCAAGTTACCCAAGGACTTCCAGCTGGACCCGCGCTTTGCCGACAATACACCGGAGCGCCTCAAGGGCATTCAGGCACGGCATCGCCGGTTGTTTCCGGAGTACCCGCTGGGCACTGACTTCACGGATGAGGAAAAGGATCTGTTGCGGGCGTTGAACTGGCTCAAGAGCAAATTCAAGCTGACGGAGATTCTGGAGTTGGGCAAAGCGGCGCTGGATGCACCGGAGCCGGAGGCATTTCCCAAGCATCTGGAGCGGATGCAGTTGGATAAGCCGGTAGGGCTGAAAGAGGACCTCTATCAGCGTTTATTGCTCGCCGGCCTACAGGCCACCGCGCACTGACAGCCCAACGCAAAACCCAATGTGGGAGCGGGCTTGCTCGCGAAAGCGGTGTATCAGTCGACTTATACATTGACTGTCACACCGCATTCGCGAGCAAGCCCGCTCCCATATGTTTAACCGCGTTCAGGCAGCGATTATTCGATAAAGGTCACAACGCCACCCGCCAGCGACTTCACACGCGCCAGCGACTCAACTCGATAACCCTGCGCATCCAGTTCCGCACGGCCACCCTGGAACGACTTCTCGATCACAATCCCCAAGCCCGCAACGGTTGCGCCCGCTTGCTTGATGATGGAAATCAGCGCCTGGGATGCCTTGCCATTGGCCAGGAAATCATCGATGACCAGCACGCGGTCGCTGCTGGTCAGGTGGCGCGGGGAGATCGCGACAGTGCTTTCCACCTTCTTGGTGAAGGAGTACACGGTCGCCGACAGCAGGTTTTCCGTCAGGGTCAGGGATTGCTGCTTGCGGGCGAAAATCACCGGCACACCGAGGTTCAGGCCAGTCATGATCGCCGGTGCGATGCCCGAGGCTTCGATGGTGACAATCTTGGTGATGCCCGAATCCTTGAAGCGCGCGGCGAATTCGTCGCCGATGAGCTTCATCAGCGCCGGGTCGATCTGGTGGTTCAGAAAGGCGTCGACCTTGAGTACCTGATCGGAAAGCACGATGCCTTCTTCGCGAATTTTCTTGTGCAGTGCTTCCACGGAAAGCTTCCTCTAATGGCGCGGTGTGCGCCGAAAGTAGATTAAAAAGTAGTCGATTTTAGCGCTTTAACATCGCGCGTATATCCGCCAAGGCGGTGTTGCCGCGAACGGCCTTCACCTCGGTCGGGGTGTCGTCATTGCCTTCCCAGGCCAGGTCATCCGGCGGTAGCTCGTCAAGGAACCGGCTGGGGGCACAATCGATGATTTCGCCGTACTGCTTGCGCTTGGCGGCAAACGTGAAGGCCAGGGTCTGACGCGCGCGGGTAATGCCCACGTAGGCCAGGCGCCGTTCTTCTTCGATAGTGTCGGCTTCGATACTGGAGCGGTGCGGGAGGATTTCCTCTTCCATGCCCATGATGAACACGTAGGGGAATTCCAGGCCCTTGGACGCATGCAAGGTCATCATCTGCACGCCTTCGGCACCGTCTTCCTCTTCTTGCTGGCGTTCGAGCATGTCGCGCAACACCAGTTTGCCGATGGCGTCTTCGACGGTCATCTCGCCGTCTTCGTCTTTTTCCAGGGTGTTCTTCAGCGCTTCGATCAGGAACCAGACGTTGCCCATGCGGTAATCCGCAGCCTTGTCGCTGGAACTGTTGGTGCGCAGCCAATTTTCATAGTCGATGTCCATGACCATGCTGCGCAAGGCACTGATCGGGTCTTCGCCGGCGCACTGTTCGCGCACCTTGTCCATGAAGCGCTTGAAGCGTGACAGGCGATCGGTGAAGCGCGTATCCAGGTGCTCGCCCAGGCCGATTTCGTCGGTGGCGGCGTACATCGAGATCTTGCGTTCGGTGGCGTAGTTGCCGAGCTTTTCCAGGGTGGTGGAGCCGATTTCACGGCGCGGCACGTTGATCACCCGCAGGAAGGCGTTGTCGTCATCCGGGTTCACGATCAAGCGGAAGTAGGCCATCAGGTCTTTTACTTCCTGGCGTCCGAAAAAGCTGTTGCCACCAGAAAGCCGATAGGGAATCTGGTGATGCTGCAGCTTCAGCTCGATCAGCTTGGCCTGGTAGTTGCCGCGATACAGGATCGCAAAGTCGCTGTAGGGCCGATCGGTACGCAGGTGCAGTGTCAGCAATTCGACCGCTACGCGCTCGGCTTCGGCGTCTTCGTTGCGGCAACGGATCACGCGAATCTCGTCGCCATGGCCCATCTCGCTCCACAGTTGCTTTTCAAACTCGTGGGGGTTGTTGGAGATGAGTACGTTGGCGCAACGCAGGATGCGGCTGGTGGAGCGATAGTTCTGCTCCAGCATCACCACTTTCAGGGACGGGTAGTCGTCCTTGAGCAACATCAGGTTTTCCGGCCGCGCGCCGCGCCAGGCGTAAATCGACTGGTCATCGTCGCCTACCACGGTGAATTGGTTGCGCTTGCCGATCAGCATTTTCACCAGCAGGTACTGGCTGGCGTTGGTGTCCTGGTATTCGTCCACCAGCAGGTAGCGAACTTTGTTCTGCCATTTTTCGAGGATGTCGGCGTGTTCCTCGAACAGCTTTACCGGCAGCAGGATCAGGTCGTCAAAGTCCACCGCGTTGAACGCCTTGAGCGTGCGCTGGTAGTGGGTGTAGACGATGGCGGCGGTCTGTTCCTTGGGGTTGCGCGCGTTTTCCAGGGCCTGGGGCGGCAGGATCAGGTCGTTTTTCCAGGCGCCGATCATGTTCTTGATCTCATCCACGCCGTCGTCGCCTGCATATTCCTTTTGCATGATGTCGGTCATCAGCGACTTCACATCGGTTTCGTCGAAGATCGAGAAACCTGGCTTGTAGCCAAGCCGCGCATGCTCCTTGCGGATGATGTTCAGCCCCAGGTTGTGGAAGGTACACACCGTGAGGCCGCGGCCTTCGCCGCCCTTGAGCAGCGTGCCGACACGCTCCTTCATTTCGCGCGCCGCCTTGTTGGTAAAGGTCATGGCGACGATGTACTGGGCACGGATGCCGCAGTTCTGGATCAGGTGCGCGATCTTGCGGGTGATCACGCTGGTCTTGCCGGAACCGGCACCGGCGAGCACCAATAGAGGGCCGCCGACGTAGTTCACGGCTTCTTGCTGCCGGGGATTGAGTCGGGACATACAGAATTCAGGGAGTCGTTGTTCAAAAGGGCGGGCATTTTAACAGGCTCGCAGGATTCTGCTCTGACAGAACGACAGTGTGACGTACCACTCGATCTAAATTTGCCGGTTTTGATACTTTGCCGCAGGATGTGGAGGCTTTTACGGCTAAGGTTGCGGCTAAACCTTACAGCCAGCGCATTTGATAACCCTTATCATTGGTGATTATCAGGCAGCGCGTCATAATGCCCGCCGCCACCACACTTTTGCAGAGTCTAGGGAGCTAGCTTGTCTACGCCTGTCGAACCCTTGCGTTTGCTGCTACTGGCCGATGAGCCAGCGTGGGCAGCGTTGTTGCGCGAGTGCCTGGCGCCGATGGGCGAAGGGGCTGTGCTGATCAGTGCGCCCAACTGGGACTCGGTGAGTCGTCTATTCGATGACGACCACACCGCCGTGCTGTTGACCACGCCCCACTTGCAACCCGGTGCCGGGCGCTGCAACTTGCCGTGCGTGTTGTTGCTGGAGCAGGAGCCGTTGGTTGCGCCGCTGGGTGTCAGCGATTGGCTGATCCGTAGTGTCCTGGATTCCGACACATTGCGCCGGTGCTTGCGCCACGTGCGTGAGCGGGGCGTGCTGGAAAACACCTTGCAGCGCCTGGCCGAGCAGGACCCGCTCACCGGCATCGCCAATCGACAGGGTTTCCAGACCTTGCTGGCGGCGCGATTGGTTGAGAACGAAGGCCGCGGTTTGGCCCTTGGCCACCTCGACCTCGACAACTTCCGTCACGCCAACGACGCCTTGGGCCATCAGGCGGGCGATCGGTTGATCCTGCAGGTGGTCTCGCGGCTCAAGAGCCAACTCGAAGCCGGTGACCAACTGGCGCGGCTGGGCAGCGACGAATTCGCCTTGCTGATTGATACCCGGCGCGCGCCTCAGCGCGCCGAATGGATGGCCGAACGTATTACCGAAGCCATGGCCGAGCCCTACTGGGTAGACGGCGAAAGCCTGTTGATCGGTTGCAGCCTGGGTGTGGCACATGCCCGCGCGCGCGCCGGTGCCGACCCGTTGATGTGGCACGCGCACATCGCCATGCAGCAAGCCAAAAGCACTCAAGGCTGCACCTTTCATATCTTCAACGAACGCATCAACCGCAATGCACGCAGCCTGGCTGACCTGGAAAGTGAACTGCGCCGCGCGCTGCGCCGTGACGAACTGGAACTGCACTACCAGCCGCGCCTGGACCTGGACGACGGGCACATCGT
The DNA here is from genome assembly GCF_045447295.1 of Pseudomonas sp. O39. NCBI lineage: Bacteria > Pseudomonadati > Pseudomonadota > Gammaproteobacteria > Pseudomonadales > Pseudomonadaceae > Pseudomonas > Pseudomonas sp. O39. Next base: position 340,794 of record NZ_JBJGXV010000004.1, on the reverse strand, counting down.
CGGCCTTGAAGCGCTGGTGCGCTGGCGCCACGGCGAACGAGGCCTGTTGCCGCCCAGCGAATTTGTCCCCTTGGCTGAACAGAGCGGTCTGATCGTACCGCTGGGTTACTGGGTCATCTCCCGGGCCCTGCGCGACATGCAAGACCTGCGCGAGCGCGGCCTGCCGCCGCTGCACATGGCGGTCAACCTGTCGTTTCGTCAATTCCAGGACAGCCAATTGCTCTCGACCCTCAGCCGGCTCATTGCCGAGCGTGGTGTGGAAGCGCAGTGGCTGGAGTTTGAGCTCACCGAAACCGCCGTGATGCGCCGCAGTGATCTGGTCAAGCAGACTATGGATGCCCTCGGCCGCCTAGGCGTGAGGTTTTCCCTGGATGACTTCGGCACCGGTTTTTCGTCGTTCGTGCACCTCAACAGCCTGCCGATTGCCTTGTTGAAGATCGACAAGAGCTTTGTCGGCGGTATGGAAGAGCGTGAAGAAAACCGCAAGCTGGTGCACGCCATGATTAACCTGGCCCACAACCTCAACCTGGAAGTGGTGGCCGAAGGCGTGGAAACGCCCGAGCAGCTTGCGCTGTTGAGGTTGTTTGGTTGCGACCAGGCCCAGGGTTACCTGATCAGCAAGCCGTTACCGTTGCCGGAGTTGGTGGAATACCTGACGTTCGGCAAGGGTGAGCAGGCGCTTTTGGGCTGAGTATTCGAGTGTTGTAAACCCAATCAAATCTGGGAGCTGGCTTGCCTGCGGTGGCATCACCTGGTTATGCCTGACACACCGAGGTGCCTGTATCGCAGGCAAGCCTGCTCCCACATTGACCGAGTACATCCTCTAGTCGGGTTGCATAGCCTGGAATTGCGTGTCTATTTGCGGCTCCCGGCGAATCATCCTCTCCATCTTCGCTTCAAACGCCCAAGTCAGGCTGATGGCCGCGCAGGCAAGGCCCAGTGCCAGGCCCCACCACACGCCAGTCGGTCCCCAGCCCAGGGTGAACGCCATCAGCCATGCCGATGGAGCGCCGATCAGCCAATAGCAGCCCAAGCCCACCAGGAAGGTGGTCTTGGCGTCTTTCAGCCCACGGATGCAGCCCATGGCGATGGTCTGCACGCCGTCGAACAATTCGAACCAGGCCGCTACGGCCAGCAGGCTGACAGCGAGGACGATCACGTCGTGGAAGGCCGGGTCGTTATGGTCGAGGAATAGCCCGATAAGCGGATCGGAAAACAGCCACAGCACCGCCGCAAATCCCAACATCACCGCCGCGCCAAATCCGATGCCGACCCTCCCGGCCATGCGCGCATTCAGCAACTGCCCGGCGCCGTAATGCTGGCCGATACGCATGGTGATCGCGTACGACATGCCCGCCGGCACCATGAACGCTACCGAGACAATTTGCAGGGCAATCTGATGCGCCGCCAATTGCGTACTGCCCATGGTGCCCATGCACAACGCCGCGAAAGCAAACAGCCCGACTTCCACCGCATAGGTGCCGCCAATCGGCAATCCCAGGCGCCACAGCTCGCGCAAATACTGGGTGTTGAGGCGCAGCAGGCCGGTGCCGAGCGGGTAGGCCGCGTAGGTCCGGTTGCTGCGGATGTACCACATCAGCGCCAGGGCCATGCTGTTGGCAACGATGGCCGTGACCAAGCCGATGCCCATCAAGCCCAATTTGGGCAGGCCGAACATGCCCTCTATCAGCGCGTGGTTGAGGAAGTAGTTAAGCACTGTGCCGCACAGGCTGATCACCATCACCGGGGTGGCCTTGCCGATGGCGCTGGTGAAACCACGCAGGGCCATGAAGCTCAGGTAGCCGGGCAGGGCGAACGGCAGGATGGTCAGGAATTGCCCCGCCGCGTGCACGTTGGTTTCGGTCTGGCCAAACATCAACAATAGGGGCTTGAGGTTCCATAGGAGTAAGCCGGCTACCAAGGCCATCAGCCAGGCCAGCCATAGCCCGGCCTGGGTCAGGCGAGTAGCGCCTTCGATGTCGCCCGCACCATGACGAATAGCGACAAGGGTGCCCACGGCGGCGATTACGCCGATGCAAAAAATCGCCACGAACGAATAGCTCGCGGCGCCGAGGCCACCACCGGCCAAGGCTTCGGGGCTAAGGCGGGCCATCATCAGGGTGTCTGTCAGCACCATCAGCATGTGTGCCAACTGTGAGGCAATCAACGGCCCCGACAGCCGCAGAATGGCCCAGAGTTCGGTACGTACCGGATGCTGCATGATCATCACGCTCAAAAAGTCGGAGGGTTGAGGAAGGGTTGATTCTCGGCGCTTTGAGCGCATTGCACAAAACGATAAATGCGATCGTTTGCATGATTAAAACTCATGCCTAAGTGATTCTGGTAGGGTTTCGATATTGCGCTGTCGGAGCTTTCCCAATGTCTCGTCGCCTTCCTCCGCTTTATGCCCTGCGGGCCTTTGAAGCCGCGTCCCGGCATAACTCGTTCACCCGTGCGGCGCTGGAGCTGTCGATCACTCAAAGTGCCGTCAGCCGACATATCCGCACGCTCGAAGAGCATTTCGCCTGCCGCCTGTTCCAGCGCAGCGGCCGAAACCTGCAACTCACCGAAGCGGCGCGCCTGCTGCTGCCCGGAGTACGTGAGGGCTTCGCTGCGCTGGAGCGGGCCTGCCATACCCTGAATGCCGAAGACGACATCCTGCGCATGAAAGCGCCGTCCACCTTGACCATGCGCTGGCTGCTGGCGCGGCTCAGCCGCTTTCGTGCGTTGCAGCCCGGCAACGAAGTGCAACTCACGAGTGCGTGGATGAGCGTGGATGAAGTGGACTTCAACCAAGAGCCTTTTGATTGCGCGGTCCTGTTGAGCTACGGGCATTTCCCGGCAGACTGGGAGGCCTGTTACCTGTTCCCTGAACTGCTGATCCCGGTGGGCGCACCCAACCTGCTGGCCGATGGGCCTTGGGATGTTAATCGCTTGGCGTCCGCTGAGCTGCTGCACCCTACGCCCGACCGCCGCGACTGGCGCAACTGGCTGGAGCGCATGGGGTTGTCGTCGCAGGTGTCGCTCAAGGGTGGGCAAGTGTTCGACACCCTCGAACTGGGCATGATCGCCGCGGCGCGAGGGTACGGGGTGTCGATGGGCGATCTGCTGATGGTGGCTGAAGACGTCGCCCAAGGGCGATTGAGCCTGCCGTGGCCGACCGCCGTGGCCAGTGGGGAAAATTACTACCTGGTGTGGCCGAAAACCCGTCCCGGTGGTGAGCGCTTGCGCCGTTTGGCGGAGTTTCTGCAAGGGGAAGTCAACGCCATGGAGTTGCCCCGGGTTGAACGTCTGGATTGACGCGCTATCGAGCGTCCGTGCAATCGTTTGCGCGATATCCCGGTGAATCGCTCAAGTATTGCCCGTGCCCGCCGAAGAAGGTGTGTTGAAGCCTTCGTGCACCAACGTTTCCCACCAGATAATTTGCCGAGCAGCGCTATGAGATCAGGATGATCCTGGCCTCGGCCAGGAGCTGTCATGTCTCAACCTCGCGCTCGGATCGCCTCTCAGTTAGGCCTCGCCTTGGCCGTAATTTTGGCTGTCGTTATTAGCGGCAGTACTGTTTTCGCCTTGCGTTCCCTCGACTCCGCCAACCTTGACACGCGCGAGGAACACCTGGCCAGCGAGGCGCGCCTGCTCGCTGACCAACTCAACACCTTCCACAGCACCTTGCGCGAGAGTACCCAGCGTTTGAGCGGGCTGTTTGAAAAGCGCTTTGGCGCGGGGTTGAGTGTGCGTGGCGAACAGCCGGTAGCAGTGGCCGGTGTGCAGACCCCGAGCCTGTTCCTGGGCAGCGACCTGTTGAACAACGATTTCGATGAGGTCGATGAGTTCAAGGACACTTCCGGCGGCGTGGCCACGGTGTTTGTGCGCAGCGGCGAAGACTTTATCCGCGTCAGCACCTCCCTGACCAAACAGGATGGCAGCCGCGCCATCGGTACGGCCCTTGACCACCAGCATCCGGCCTATCAACGCCTGCTGGCCGGGCAGAGTTATGTCGGCCGGGCTGTGTTGTTCGACCGCTCCTACATGACCCAGTACACGCCGGTGCGGGATGCGGCTGGCAAGGTGATCGCCGTGCTGTTTGTCGGCTTCGACTACACCGACGCCCAGAACGCTCAGTTCGACAACCTCAAGCGCTTCCGTATCGGCCAGACGGGTTCCCTGGCCTTATTGGACGAACAGAAACACTGGCTGGTGCCGCCGGCAGGTGTGCAGGCGCTGGACCAGGCGATCCCGGTGATGCTCGACCTGGCCAAAAAGCCAGGCAAAGGCCTCTTCTGGAGTGACAAAAACGAAGACTTCTACAGCGTCTCGGTGCCGTTTGAAGGCGGCCGGTGGGCGGTGGTGGCGAGCATGCCGAAGTCCGAAATCCGCGCGGTGACCTGGGCGGTGGGCATTCGGCTGGTGATTGGCAGTGTGCTGGCAATGTTGTTCGCTGTGGGCGCTGCGGTCTGGCTGTTGCGCAGTAAATTGCAGCCCCTGAGCGACCTGGTGCGCCAAGCCGAAGCCCTCGGTGCGGGTGATTTGAGTGCGCGCCTCAATGTGTCCAGCCATGACGAAATCGGCCAACTGGCCCGCAGCTTCAACCAGATGGGCGAAGCGCTGTCGACCATGGTTTCGCATATTCGCAAGGCGGCCGAGGAGGTCAACAGCCGAGCCCAGGCGTTGTCTGGCCTGTCTGGCGGTGCCTATGAAGGCATGGAGCAGCAGTCTGGCGAGATCACCAGTATGGCCGGCGCAGTGGAGGAGTTCAGCGCGACCTCGCTGAACATCGCAGACAACATGGGTAACACCGAGCGACTGGCCCAGGAAAACGCCCAACAGACGCGTATCGGCCGCACCTCGATGCAAGAGGCGTCGTCGTCCCTGGAGCATATCGCTGCGGCGCTGAACAGCACGGCCACCGTAATCAATACCCTTGGCCAGCGCTCCCAGGAAATTGGCGGGATCGTCGGCGTCATCACCTCGATCGCCGAGCAAACCAACCTGCTGGCGCTCAACGCCGCCATCGAAGCCGCGCGTGCCGGTGAGCAAGGCCGAGGTTTTGCCGTGGTTGCCGACGAAGTGCGCAACCTGGCTTCGCGCACCCGTCAGGCCACCGACGAAATTTCCGGCATGATCCAAAGCATCCAGCAGGAAACCGGTAACGCCATCAGCACCATGGAGCACGGCAACGTGTTGATGCAGGAAGGCCTGTCGCGCAATGCTGACGTGGCGTCGGCCCTGGCGCGGATCGACGAGCAAAGCCGCTCGGCGGGCCAGCAGTTTGCCGCGATCACCACCGCGACCCAGGAGCAGAGCAGCACGGCAAACGTGCTCAGCAGCAACCTGCAAAGCATTGCGCTGGCCAACAGCGAGCAGCGTGAAGTGGTGTCGAACCTGGCCATTACCGCCAGGGAACTGGAAACCCTGGCGGCTGGCTTGCGGCATGAGGTGGATCGGTTTCGTTGAGGCCTAGCGGTCGCCGAGGCCCGGGTCCACACGCTTGCCGATATCCTTGAGGCGCGCGAGCTGATCGACCATCCCCGGCGCCTCGTCCAGGCTGCTGACGAAGGTCCACAGGTAAGTCATGACCGCGTACACGTGGCCGGCCTTGACCGCAGGCGACAGGGCCAGCTGGCTGATCGCGACGACAAATAGCAGGGCGGCCAGCGTACCGATAAACAGGAACGCGGCCGCCTCGCGGTCTGACAGCCAGATCCGCAGGCGCGACAGCACGTGATAGTGGCGCTGCAAGGTTTGCGCGCCGACCTTTTCCACCAGACCGATTTCCTTCTCCAAGCGGTCATTCAAGCGCTCATGCAGCTGCTGATTGCGCCGGGCGAAGCGTGGCAGCAAGGTGGTGCACAACAGCAGTGCGCCCAGACACGCCAGGCCGATCCACGGTTCGATCACCAGCAACATCACTGCCGCACCGACGATGGACACCAGCGCCGTCGCGATGATCGGCACGTGTTTTTCGAAGAAGTCGACAAAGTCCCGTGCCAATACCACCCGCGCCGCTGCCCTTGAAGTGCTGTGGTTTTGCAGGCGCTGGTTGAGAATGACCGGCACCGCGAGGTCAGCGTAGATCCGCGTGAAGGTGCGGGTGTCCAACGCGCGGCGCGCCGCCCCGACCACCCAAAACGCCAGGACCACGGCGGCGTAAAACAATGCACTGCCGGCATCGCCGCGGATGATCGAGTCCACTGCAAACCCGGCAAACAGCGGGTAGGCCAGCAGTAGCGCGTTCTCAAGTGCAACCAGCGATAGCGTGCAAAACAACTTGCCAGGGTAGGCCCGGGCAATTGCTTTGAGGGTCTGGCTGGCGGACTGTTGGCCAATTTTCTTGCTTTCTTCGATCAGAATTTGCGGAGTGACGGATGACATAGGTGCACCAATGGGGTGATAGACGCTATTATTGAGCGACTGCTCAAGTATCCTTGAGCGATCGCTCAAAAAGCAAGCGCCACTCATCTACCGGCGCCCGAAGGAATTACCCATGTCGCGTATCGACCGTAAAGACCAGATCATCGCCGCCGCCCTGGAGCTGTTTCGCAGCAAGGGGTTTGCCGATGTGTCCACCCGCGACCTGGCCGAGCATGCCGGCCTGTCCCGCAGCCACGTCTACCACTACTTCAGCGACTGGAATGAGCTGCGCCGCGAAGCCTTTGTGCGTTTTGCCAATGAACAATTGGATGAGGTCCGCGGCCCGCTGGCGGGCGTGCCGCCGCTTGAGGCGCTGGTCGGGTTCTTGCGCGATTGCCTGCCGTGCACCGCCGACGCTGGCTGGGCGCTGTGGCTGGATGCGTGGGACGAGGCGATGCATGACCCGCAGATGGCTCAGGCGTATCTGGTGATCAATGCTCAATGGCAAGGCATGCTTGCCGAGGTGATCGAGCAAGGTGTCGCTGAAGGCGTTTTTCGCTGTGATTCGCCCCAACGCGCTGCCCGGCAGATCTTTGCCTTGGCGATGGGCTATGCCGATGACCTGATGCTTAAGCCATCCACCGAATCGGCCGAAGCGGTGCTGGATGAGGTCATGGAAGTGGCGAGGCTGCTATTGGATTTCCCCAAGGCGCATTAACCAACTGCCGCAGGGCGGTACTGCAGCGCCTCCGCCAAATGATGGCGGGCGATGTGCTCTACCTGTTCAAGGTCGGCCAGGGTCCGCGCCACCTTAAGCAACCGATGAGCTGCGCGCAGGGACAATGTCAGCCGTTCGCAGGCGCTTTCCAGCCAGCTCTCATCGGCTTTCGCCAGTCGACAGTGCTTGCGTAACCCTGGCAGGTCCAGAAAAGCATTGGCGCAGCCTTGACGTCGTTGCTGGCGCTCGCGGGCCTCGGCAACCTCTGCTGACGCCTTCGCCGTGTTATCGCCGTCCTGTTGGGTGGGGTTCAGCGCGGTCGTTTCCCGGGCGACGGTTACGTGCAAGTCGATGCGGTCCAGCAATGGCCCGGAGAGTTTGTTGCGATAGCGCTGGATCTGCTCCGGCGTACAGCGGCAACGCCCGCTGGGGTCGCCCAGATAGCCGCAAGGGCAGGGGTTCATGGCGGCCACCAATTGAAACCGCGCGGGGAAACTCACCCGGTCACGGGCGCGGGAAATCACGATATGCCCTGACTCGAATGGTAGGGGGCTACTCTATACATTTTTTTAGCAATGGATTTTTGCTCCTGATTGGACTGAGAATGGCACTTTGCCAACAGGAGGTTGTATGGGATTTCTATCAAAGGCTGGGAGCATTGCATTCGGGATCGCCGTTTTTCTAGGACTGCTGGCTTTACCGTTCTTATTTTTTGCAGGTATAACCAGAGCTTACGAACAAATAATTCCGCCGTTAATATCAGTAGGATGGATATGCATAGGGTTGATTTTGTTTGTGTTGTTGCCACTTTCAATCTTTAAAAGACTTCGGGTTTTTAGTGGTGCAACGATATACATATTTTCATATGTTTTCGGCCTCCTGAGTTTTCTCATTAGCCTTTTGACTACATGGTTCCTATGGGGTGGTTTCTGGGCGATTCTTGGCATGGTATTGCTTGGGGGAGCAGTAGTGCCATTTGCATTATTAGCCAGTGCATTCAAAGGGATGTGGACATTGTTTTTTATAGTCGTCGGTCTTCTGGTAATTACTTGGGGGGCTCGCATCGTTGGAATGTTAATCGCTGAAAGTGGTGCAAATCATAAGCATAGATAAGTAAGGTCATTTTGAAAGCTTGAACTTGTTCAAGTTAGAAAAATGAGCAGATTATTGCATTGATTAAGGTCTAACCCTATTTGACTAATAAGGTTCGACCTTAAATTTATTTTCATTTTGCTATTGACAGTGGTTTTCATTGATTTTAAGCCAAGAAACGGACGTCCAAGAAAATGGAAACTCAAGAAACTACATAAAAAATTCATAAAAACAAATGCGTTTTTTTTGTGCATTAACGGAAACAGGCCAAAAACAGCGTATTTTTGCGTGTAGATATTAATATACGAGGATGACGGTGAGTCCTCTAAAAACGGCAAAATAACGAGTTTAAAATTTTCGAAAGTTTTGCTACAAAAAGATGTTATTTAAAATGCGTGATTACGAAGCGTAATTAGTTGCATAGGTGTCTTACTACTCCCGTCCTAATAAACCACTTAAATTTCGGGTGTTTCGAGTGTCTTAGCGATGTAATCACGTAGAGGTGTGAGTGTGTAGGTAGGTGTAGGTAGGTGTAGGTGTAGGTGTAGGTGTGTGTGTGGGTGTGTAGGTACGTACGTGTGTGTGATATCTTTTTAATTCCAGCCTTGCCCTTCGCTTTTATTCTTACCAGAATAAAGCTCGGGCAAAGCTGGTCTTCCTATCTTCAATAACTGAAAACAGTTGAGCTTTGCCCGATTACGCTTGTTTTAGCTCGGGGTTTAAATCTGTGATACTCAGTTTAAACTTTGAACACTTGATGGCTATATCAACACCATATTGGAACCCTGTTCAACATATTTCTATGGCTGGCGGGTTGAGAAATTTCCAATATCCCCATTCTATTTCTCTTAGGCTATGCAACGGAACAATCACCTGAATTTCCAACATTGCTTACATGTGTTAATACTGAAATTTATTATTAGGATTTGATTTTTACGGCAGGAGAGACTTGAAAGGTTAAAATTATATGCTATAACTTTAATTACAAGTTGAAACTGCCGTTAACAGTATCAACGCCGAAGCCTTAATGCTAATCACATTAGGGCTTCACCTTTTAATGTTGTAACATTTTGTTGGATAAAGTCAAATCGCGGCTTTTTTCTTACCATCCAGAGTCGCTTTTTTATTTAGAAATTAGCAGCAGGCTAATAAAAAAACAGAATTAAAAATTCTGTTTGTCTTGTATCTACACTTAAAAGATTACGTCCTTATTCTGGCTAACCTGTTTGATTTTCTATCTAAAAAACCGCCTTCAAATTTAACAGGGATGTCATTTTTATGAAGTTCAGCTTCTTGTATATCAAGATATTCATTGATTAACTTTTGACCTTCTGGCGAAGGCAGTTCTTTATGAATTAGCTTTAATTCATTATTAACGTTATCTAGTTGCGATTGATTTGGTTTGGTAGTTTCGTAGCGTATGCTGCGATGAATACAAGCTTCAACGAAGTTTCGGACGGATTTAAAAGCGTCGCTAAGCTTCTCGTAATAAGTTCTTTTGTCTTCGATGAGAACATCAAGCTCTTTTATTTCATCAGTCTTTGAGCTTATTGAAGTGACTAAATCATTTTCGGTTTTTCTCATTGCGTTGATATTGCTATCAATGACAATAGCTTCTTTTTTACCATCATCTATTCTTGAATAAAGTTCTTTGTTGTCGCCTGATAATTTTTCATTTTCTTGCTTGTAAATTTTACTAAGGCCCAAAACTCTTTTGAGGTCTTTATCAAGCTTGGCTTGGTTTTCGGCTTTTTCTTTTAATGTGATTTCAAGAGCTGCAAGCTCGTCCATGCTTTTATTCATTGAATTGAATGCTCTAAACATCTTTGGTTTAGAGGCGTCAGCATTGATTAACTTCCTTCTTGTTTTTTTATCTTCTGTTTCAGGTAATATATCAACTTGAAAATCATAACCCTTTTTAACAAGCTCTTTATTGACAAACGCATATATCATTCTCTGATAGGCTTCTCCTAATGTCTGAGCGTCGGAAAATGTTCTACCTTTAATTTCAGGGTTTCCTTCACTTTTTAAAAAGTTATTGACCATTTTAAATTCATCATTGATTAAGTCATATTTTCCTGTTTTTTTGTTTTTCCCATCTATGAATATATGTGGGTGAACTCCTAAGTTTTCATCATGTCGATTGGTGATTTCATCACCATGAAAAACGATTAATTTAACTGGGTAATCAGGCAGACGCTCTTTGTAAAAGTTATTGATTATATTCATGTAATCAGTAGGCTTTACATTGTCCACGCATTGGTTGAACGGGAATTTCCAGAACGCTTCTTGAATAACAGTTTTTTTCAAACTGAAATCATCATCCGATTTATTCAATTCGATAGATTTGTTTTTTAATTCTATGTAGTTGTTGACACAAGAAATCTTTTGCTTCTTGCGTTGAATATTCATTTTGTCAATAACATTTGAACAATCAATATCGACAGCTTCTGGGTTGTGAAGCAAGGCTTGAAGAAACGATGTTAATTCACTATCTTCATTTTTTTTGATAAGTGCTTTTAATTTATAAGCGTATTTTGACAGCTCACAATTAACTTCGGATAATTGCCCATTATTTTGTTTTTGCTCAGTGAGTGGGGCATATATGGATTTGAACATTTCCTTTCGGTCATCAATCGAAAGTTTATCCATTCTTGTGAGCTTGTTATTGAAAAAAACAATGTTCTTTTCAATAAGGTCTTTGTTAAATTCAAGGTCGTTTTTTTGAACAATCCTTAAAGAATGTTCAAGTGATGATTTAAGTTGATTGATTCCGGGGGTTTTCTTAACACGGTTACCACTGGTGAAATTTAATCTTTTCCAGATCATACTTTTGGTTTTGGACATCTTGCTCCTGATCGATGTTCACCGGGTAGGTGAACTGAGTTGGCTTTGTCACTCAGAAGGCCCATAAGGCCGCTGGTGACTGCGTAAGACTACGACCCAAAGGGTGAGGAATCTTCGCAAAGTGTTCTACAAGAGAAATTAGAGCCATTGCAAATATGGTGAGAATTTTCTTGTTGAGCAGTAGGTGTTGCCTTTGCTTTTGTTTCTGTCCTGCCGACTAGGCACCAGTGGTCATTTCGCAAGCGTAGCGGCTTTCACGAAGTGAAAGTGTGAAATTACCATCAACTGGTTGATAAATACTCATACTTTCAGTAATTGAGTTATTTAACTACAAGTTACCATGTATTATTTTATTTTCAAGCGAGAACAAAAAAGGCCACCTGATTAGGCAGCCTACTTTGATTGTGATGGATTTAATTAAAGTATTCGTTGAGATTGTTGATGCCAAACTCTTTAAGTGGATTGTGTAGACTGAACTGTTTAGCTATGCGGTCAATTTCAAAACCATTCTGGAAAATCTTAGCAAATAAAGTTCTTGTGGTTTTGTCGAAGTTGAATTTGAAAGTGATGTCATTAGCAACAAAGAATTGATTTATTTTTAAGCGGCCATCTTCTGTTTTATACAAAAGAATTATGTCGTTTTCCGAGTAAATTTTTATAGTGGTTTTCTTGATGTTTATTTGTGTTTGTAGTTCTGCAAGGTTTTGTTCAATATCGTTGATGTTTGCCTCTGTTTTGCTAACTACCTCTAAGAATTCTTTCGGGATGACTCCGCTAGTGAAACCAGCAAAAGACTTCATTAGGTTGTCTCTATAACTTTTTTGTTCAAGCAAAAGGTTGTTCAGCTCCACAATTTTCTTGTTGTCTTTGGTTTGGCTCTCTCTGTTTGACAGGAGCTTGATTAATAATTCTCTGAAATTCTCTACCCGTTCCTCTTCATCAATGTCTTCTTGTGTTGGGAGACGATAAATCATCCCGCTTTCACGAGTTATCCATTCATATTGACGCTCAGGGTTTGGGTCTTCGTTCTGCCATGGGTGAACGTCGAAGTCTTCATTTGTTGTTGACTGATATATGAGTTCAAGAAATAACCCAAATGCCAAGTCAAAACGAAAGCGTGGTTGGTCGCATCCATTTTTTAATTCTTTGCGTGTGTAGCATTGAAAATACGGATAAACGACGCCCTTTGGGTTTGTTTGTTTTTCAAACAGCATAGAAGCACCACAACAACCGCATTTGATGCTGTGGCGGAAAATATTCAAGCTGCCTACACTTTGGTTGCCGTAGTTCTTTCTGTGTGCTCTGTTCTTCATCGCTGCTATTGCTTCATCAAATAGCTCATATGAAACGATTTGTGGGTAATAGTTTTCAATATATCGCTCAAAGACTTTCTTTTTGTTTTCGTCCCGTCGTTGTGCCATGTATGCACCGAGCACATATTTCGTGTCTATAAGATGTTTTATATTTCTATTTGACCATTGGCGTTTTGAATATGCATTCAGCTTTTTGATTGATAGCGAAACGCCGACATATTTCAAGCTTTCAAAAAAATCTCTTATCTCCTGAGCTTCATCTTCATTGATTTCAAAACAGTTAAGTTCTGGATTGTGGCGAATGCCATAGGGAGGATTATGAGCGTTAAAAATGACCTTTTCATCTTCGGCTAACTTCTTGGCCCTATTCCATGCAGATTTTCTACGAATTGATTTTGTGTTGCTTTCTTCGTATGCTCGCTTTGCAATAACACTTAGAAGTATATCTTGTTGTAAGTCATCGATACGGTTTGTGGCGTTCGGTTTTTCATATCGTTGACCATCAATCGTGGTTATTAAGATAACGCCTTTTTCAAGTATGCCGTTGACCAGCTCTTTTGCTTGTAGAAGTCTTTGGCGACTAAGCCGGTCAATGCTTTCAACGAATATATAATCTCCCTCCCTGATATGCATATCGCTAATCATATCAATGAGTTCTTTAAGTTTTCCTTTACGCTTGTTGCTTCCATCATGTGCAGATATGCCCGTATCTGAGTATATATTCTCGGGCGGTAACTCAATACCTTGTTGCTTTGTAATGGCTTGGATCGACGCCATCTGACGATCTACCGAGTCTCTACCGGCTTCGCCTTGTGCTTTTGATGAGTAGCGTATGTAGGCGTAAGCGGTAGGCATTCCGGGCTTCCTGTGACGTTTGGAAAAGTGTGAGAATACCACTTACCAGTCTCCAGTAGCTCGCGCAGCACCTCCAGCACTTTGCGATCAAACTCCGGCAACTCATCCAGAAACAGCACGCCATGGTGGGCGAGGGTGATTTCCCCGGGTTGTGGTTTTGAACCCCCGCCGACCAGCGCCGGCCCGGAAGCGGAGTGGTGCGGCTGGCGAAACGGGCGGTGCGGCCAATGGCTCAGCGGCGCCGGGCTGACCACTGACTGAATTGCGGCGACTTCCAGGGCTTCCTGCTCACTCAGTGGCGGCAGCAGCCCAGGCAGCCGACTGGCGAGCAATGTCTTGCCGGTGCCGGGTGGCCCGCTGAATAGCAGGTTATGCGCGCCCGCCGCCGCGATCAGCAAAGCGCGCTTGGCTGCCAGTTGCCCCTGCACTTCGCTCAGGTCCGGATAGGGTTTGTTCAGGTACAGCAGCCCGTCGGACTTATAGGGCTCAATCGGCACATGCCCGTTCAGGTGCGCCACCACCTGCAGCAGGTGGTCTACCGCAATCACCTTCAACCCCGACGCCAGGCACGCTTCCTCGGCATTGGCCCGAGGCACTATCACGGTGCGCCCGGCCTTGCGCGCCGCCAGCGCGGCGGGCAGCACGCCTTTGACCGCGCGCACCTCACCGGACAGCGCCAACTCACCCAGGCACTCCACGTCGTCCAGCATCAACGCCGGCACTTGCATGCTGGCCGCCAGAATCCCCAGGGCAATCGCCAAATCAAAACGCCCGCCGTCCTTGGGCAGGTCGGCAGGCGCGAGGTTGAGGGTGATGCGGCGGGCCGGGTATTGCAGCGCTGAGTTAAGGATGGCGCTGCGCACGCGGTCCTTGCTTTCCTTGACGGCAGTTTCCGGCAGGCCTACCAGCGTCAGGGAGGGCAGGCCGTTGGCCATATGCACTTCAACGCTGACGGCAGGGGCTTCGACGCCAATCTGGGCGCGGCTGTGGACGATGGCGAGGGACATGCTCGTTCCTTGAAGAGAGGGCCGCTTCCTGCGGTTTTTCAAGGGTAGACGAGGGGGTGGAGAGCGAGGCGGGAGAGGTTTTACAGAACGTATCCAGCGTCGGTCGCAGCGCTTTATGTGGGAGCTGGCTTGCCTGCGATAGCATCACCTCAGTGCAACTGATACACCGAAGCGCCTGCATCGCAGGCAAGCCAGCTCCCACACTGACCGCGTTTACTCAGTGGGCGGCGTCAACCTGGCTTCCAACTCCGCCACCTTCGCCTCCAGGCTCTCCAACCGCGCACGTGTGCGGGCCAGTACGACCATCTGGCTGTCAAACTCTTCCCGGCTCACCAGGTCGAGCTTGCTGAAGCCGCTTTGCAGCAACGCTTTGAACTGGCTTTCGATTTCGTTGCGGGGCAGCGGGGTGTCGCCGCTGAACAGGCGAGAGGCGTGGCCGCTCAGGGCGTCGAGGAGGTCTTTGGGCGCGAGCATGGGAAATATTCCGGAAAACTGTTGGCGGGCAGTGTATCACGCAGCGTCTATAGTCCTTTCACGGCCACAGACGCACGCTTTTCGCGCAGGGGGCCGGGCGGCTACGCACTGTTTTTGTGCGCATTGGCGTCGCCATACAGCCCCGCAGGTGGGCATAAGTGGGCAACGGACTGATTTCAGTGGTTTTTACGGAGCTGGCAAGCTTTCTGCTTAGACGATCATGACCCATGCACTGATGCAGTCGCTGTGACGAATGCAGTGCGCCGACGGATCAGGGGTACAGGTTTCGTCACCAGTGGTTCGCTGGCGTCGCAACGGCAAATGCCGAGGCGACGACGCGTTACAAAGCCAGGCACTGCGCTTAGACTTGAGACGGGTTTGTTTTCCTGGGGCAAGTCCACCAATTCGGGAGAGAGTTTTCATGAAGCTAGTCACTGCCATCATCAAGCCGTTCAAGTTGGACGATGTACGCGAGTCGTTGTCCGAGATCGGCGTGCAGGGCATTACCGTTACTGAGGTCAAGGGCTTCGGTCGGCAGAAGGGTCATACCGAGCTGTATCGTGGCGCGGAATACGTGGTCGATTTTCTGCCGAAGGTGAAGATTGATGTCGCCATTGACGACAAGGATCTTGACCGTGTTATCGAGGCGATAACCAAGGCGGCCAACACCGGCAAGATCGGTGACGGCAAGATCTTCGTGGTCAATCTGGAACAGGCTATTCGCATCCGTACCGGCGAAACCGATACCGACGCAATCTAAGCCGCCAAACCCCCAACGCCCCAGGAGAAAACAATATGACTCTGCGTAAATTCGCAGGGCTAGGAGCCCTGTTGTCCCTCGTAATGCCGGCCTTGGCATTGGCGGCGGACCCAGTCCCTGCTCCAGTCCTCAATTCCGGCGACACGGCGTGGATGCTTACGTCCACCGCGCTGGTGCTGTTCATGACCATTCCAGGCCTGGCGCTGTTCTACGGCGGCATGGTTCGCTCCAAAAACATTCTTTCCGTGATGATGCAGTGCTTCGCCATCACCGGTTTGATCACTATCTTGTGGTTCGTTTACGGCTACAGCATGGCGTTCGACACCACCGGTATGGAAGCAGGCGTCGTCAACCTCAACTCGTTCGTGGGCGGCCTGTCCAAACTGTTCCTGTCGGGTGTGACTCCGGCGAGCATTACCGGCCCTGCGGCGCTGTTCCCTGAGGCGGTGTTCGTCACCTTCCAGATGACGTTCGCCATCATTACGCCTGCGCTGATCGTCGGTGCTTTCGCTGAGCGTATGAAGTTCTCCGCGATGCTGATTTTCATGGGTGTCTGGTTCACCCTGGTCTACGCACCGATCGCCCACATGGTGTGGGGCGGTCCGGGTTCGTTGCTGGGCGACTGGGGCGTGCTGGACTTCGCGGGCGGCACCGTGGTGCACATCAACGCCGGTGTGGCTGGCTTGGTGGCGTGCCTGGTACTCGGCAAGCGTAAAGGCTTCCCGACCACGCCAATGGCACCCCACAACCTCGGTTACACCCTGGTCGGTGCAGCCATGTTGTGGGTTGGCTGGTTCGGCTTCAACGCAGGTTCTGCCGCTGCGGCCAACGGCACTGCCGGTATGGCGATGCTGGTCACCCAGATTGCTACCGCGGCTGCGGCGCTGGGCTGGATGTTCGCCGAGTGGGTCACCCACGGTAAGCCAAGTGCACTGGGCATCGCCTCGGGTGTAGTGGCCGGCCTGGTTGCAATCACCCCGGCTGCCGGCACCGTGGGCCCGATGGGCGCCCTGGTCATCGGCCTGGCGGCTGGCGTGGTGTGCTTCTTCTGCGCCACTACCCTGAAACGCAAACTGGGCTACGACGACTCCCTGGATGCCTTCGGCGTGCACGGTATCGGCGGTATCCTCGGCGCGATCCTGACCGGCGTATTCGCTGCCCCTTCGCTGGGCGGCTTCAACGCGGCGACCACTGACATCGCGGCGCAAGTCTGGATCCAGTGCAAAGGCGTCGGCTTCACCGTGATCTACACGGCCATCGTGACCTTCATTATCCTCAAGGTACTGGATGCGGTCATGGGCCTGCGGGTCACCGACGAAGAAGAGGCTGTCGGCCTCGATCTGGCGCAACACAACGAACGCGGTTACAACTTGTAAGTACGCGAAAAAAAGATGCCCGGCTTGCCGGGCATTTTTTTGCCTGGGGTTTGTCAGTGATAGGAAGCTGTACCGGTTTTTGCGCAGAGTTTGTGATGGGGCGCACACGGTACTTTTCACCGTGCAAAAGTCTTACATGCATGTAGGCGTATTCGGCACTTTGTTTTTTCCCTGAGCGCGCTAGAATGCGCGCCGATGGGCGGAGAACTGTATGTGGCAACAGACCCTGATTACCCTCCGGGCCAAGCCCAGGGGCTTTCACCTGGTAACGGATGAGTTGCTTGCCGGCTTGCCTGAATTGAAGGCTTGTCGCGTAGGCCTGTTGCATCTGTGGCTGCAGCACACCTCGGCCTCGTTGACCATCAACGAGAATGCCGACCCGGCGGTTCGCCGTGACTTCGAACGTTTTTTCAACTCGCTGGTGCCGCAAGGGCGTGCAGGGTTCGAACACAACGACGAAGGTCCGGATGATCTGCCGGCGCACTTCAAAGCCAGTCTCCTGGGCTGCCAGCTGAGTTTGCCGGTCAAGGCCGGCCGCTTGGCAATGGGGACCTGGCAAGGTGTTTATCTGGGCGAGCACCGTGATCATGGCGGCGCTCGTAAAGTCCTCGCCACGTTGCACGGTGATGGGGCATAAGCCACTGGTGATCCGGTGGATGTTGATTTTTTCCGGCGAACTCGACAGCGAGTGAGGCTGGGCTATAACTAATCTGCTTTTCGCAAGTCATGAGGTAGAACATGAGCGACGATGATCTGGAAAACGACGACCTTGAAGTAGGTGACGACGACGAGACCGAAGAAGGTCTTGAAGCGGCAGCTGAAGACGTTGCTGACGACGACGGTGGCGATGATGCACCTGCCCCGGCGGCCAAGGGCAAAGCCAAGGCAGCTGTTTCGGTAGACGAACTGCCGAGCGTTGAAGCCAAGAACAAAGAGCGCGATGCGCTGGCCCGTGCGATGGAAGAATTCCTCGCTAAAGGCGGCAAAGTGCAGGAAGTCGAGGCCAACGTGGTGGCAGATCCACCGAAAAAGCCGGATAACAAGTACGGCAGTCGACCTATCTGAGGTCACTCACCTGCTTATAAGAAAAAGCCCGCCGTCGCTGCGGGCTTTTTCATGCCTGTAATAAATCCTGCAGGTCACCACAAGACAAACGTGGGAGCGGGCTTGCTCGCGAAAGCGGCCTGTCAGTTGCTGATGGGCTGACTGATACACCGCATTCGCGAGCAGGCCCGCTCCCACATTTTGATTCTCAGTGTTGCCGCTATAGCGTTACTGCCAACTGCGAAGCAACGGCGGCAACTCGTTTAAGCTACGAATTTCCGCATCCGGGCGCTTATCCGCTTCCCACGCCTTGCCCGTCGGGTTGAACCACACGGCACGAAGCCCCGCCTGCTGCGCCCCGGCGATGTCATCGCCAGGATGATCGCCAATATGTACTGCTTGATGGGCGTCCACGCCGCCGCGTTGCAGCGCCTCTTGAAACAGGCGCGCATCAGGCTTTGCGATACCGATATCTTCGGCGCGCAGGGCAAAGTGAAAGTAATCCGCCAGGCCTACACGCTGCACGTCGGCATTGCCGTTGGTGATAACCCCCAGCAGGAAGTGCTGGCGCAGGGCTTGCAACATGGGTTCGGCTTCGGGAAACACCGTGAGTTGGTGGCGTGCGTGAATGAATGCTTCAAAGCACACGTCGGCCATCTGCGTGGCTTCAGGTTGTGGATAACCGGCTTCTTCAAAGGCGTGCATCAGCACCCGATGGCGCAGCACGCTGATCCGATTTTTGAGTTCAGGATGGCGCTCCAGTACCTGCTGGCGAAGGCTCGCGAAGTGCTCGAGTGGCAAATCGCCGACCTTGGAAGCATGGGTCGCCAACCATTCACGCATCGACGCTTCGGCGCTGATGATGACGGGTACGTTGTCCCAGAGCGTGTCGTCCAGGTCGAAGGTGATCAGCTTGATACTCATGAGTCGCCGCCCTTGATGCGTTTGGCCCGTGGATGGGCACTGTCGTACACCGTAGCCAGGTGCTGGAAGTCGAGGTGGGTGTAGATCTGCGTGGTCTTGATGTCGGAGTGGCCCAGCAGTTCCTGCACAGCGCGCAAGTCTTGGGACGACTCCAGCATATGGCTGGCAAAGGAATGCCGCAGCATGTGTGGGTGCAGGTTTTGCCCCAGCTCACGCTCGCCGGCTGCCTTGACCCGCAATTGAATCGCGCGTGGCCCCAGGCGGCGGCCTTGTTGGCTGACAAACACGGCATCGTCCGCCGGGTGGGTCAGAAGGCGCAGCGGTAGCCACAGCTGCAAGGCTTCGCGGGCCTTCCTGCCCACCGGCAGTACACGGGTTTTGCTGCCTTTGCCGAGCACCTGCACCAGGCCGTCCGCCAAGTCCAACTGATCGAGGTTCAGGCCGGTCAGCTCCGACAGGCGCAAGCCTGAGGAATAGAACAGCTCAAGGATCGCCTGATCGCGGTGGGCGAGGAAGTCATCTTCCACCGCCCCATCGAGCAATTGCAGCGCGCGGTCGGTGTCCAGGGTCTTGGGCAGGCGCCGCTCACCCTTGGGCGGGGCCAGGCCATTGGCCGGGTCGTGGTCGCACAGGCCTTCGCGGTTGAGGTAATGATAGAGGCCGCGCACCGCCGACAGCAGGCGGGACAGGCTGCGCGAGGATTGGCCTTGCTGGTGCAGGCGCGCGATCAGGCTGCGCAGTCTCTGGATATCCAGGGCCTTCCAGCTGGCGATCTGTTGCTTTTCGCAGTACGCCAGGACCTTGTTCAAGTCCCGTCGGTAGGCTTCCAGGGTATGGGGCGACACCTGGCGCTCGTTGCGCAGGTGAGCGCAGTAAGCGTCCAGTTGCCTGTCCATGGCTAGCGCACCGCGCGCAAGGCAGTGGTAAAGCGCGGCAGGACCCGGCCCAGCACTTCAGCGATGTAGGTCAGAAACAGCGTGCCCACCGAGCTTTTGTAGTGCTGAGGATCACGACTGGCGATGGCCAATACACCGTGCAGGCCTTGATGGCTGAGAGCAACCACGGCAGTGGAGCCGATCTGCTTGCGCTGTTCAGCGCCAAACAGGAAATCCAGTTCGTGCTCGCGCAGGGTGCCGCTGATGGTCTTGCCTTCGGAGAGCAGGCCGCCGATAGCCGTCTGTGCTTCGCCGCCGCTGACCCAGCGACCCACCGGCATCGGGTTGTCGCTGAACAGAATCAGGCTGACAAACGGCACCTGGAAGTCCTGGCGCAGGCTGTCTTCCACGGCAATGACCGTTTCTTCGAGGCTGGTGGCATCCATCAGGGTAAGAATCAGGCGACGGGTCTTGTCGAAAAGACGATCGTTGTCGCGGGCCACGTCCATCAGGTGCGAGAGCTTGTGGCGCATTTCGATATTGCGCTCGCGCAGGATCTTCATCTGCCGCTCCACCAGCGACACGGTATCGCCGCGCTGGTGGGGAATGCGCAGGGCGGGCAGCAGTTCTTCATGTTCGACGAAGAAGTCCGGATTAGCCTCAAGGTACGCCGCGACAGCAGCGGCCTCCAGACTTTCGCTCGGGGACGTTTCGGCGGGTACTTGAGGCTTATCGGTCATTAGCTTGGCTCACTCATAGACGGACCTGTCCTTCGTATACGCGCGAGGCCGGCCCGGTCATCATCACCGGGTGGCCAGGGCCTGCCCATTCGATGGACAAGCGTCCGCCGGGCAGGTCGATCAGCAGTGGCGAATCCATCCACCCCTGGCTGATCGCGGCGACGGCGGCGGCGCAAGCACCGGTGCCGCACGCCTGGGTTTCGCCGGCACCGCGTTCCCATACACGCAGTTGCGCGCGGGAACGGTCGATCACCTGCAGAAAGCCCACATTGACCCGTCCCGGAAAGCGCGGGTGATGCTCGATCTTCGGCCCCAGTTCATGCACTGGGGCGTTATTGATGTCGTTGACCCGCAGTACCGCGTGGGGGTTGCCCATCGACACGGCAGCGATATCCACCGTCTTGCCATCAACGTCCAGCGCGTAACGCGTGGCCTGCTCGGTGGCCTGAAACGGTATATCCGCCGGCACCAGGCGTGGTTCACCCATGTTGACGCTGATCTGGCCGTCGCTGCGAATATCCAGCTCGATCACACCGCTCTTGGTCTCGACGCGAATCTGCCGCTTGGCGGTCAGGCGTTTGTCCAGCACAAAGCGGGCGAAGCAGCGCGCGCCGTTGCCGCACTGTTCCACTTCGGAACCGTCGGAGTTGAAGATCCGGTAACGGAAATCCACCTCCGGGTTGCTTGGCGCCTCAACGATCAGCAATTGGTCGAAGCCGATACCGGTGTGACGGTCGCCCCATTGTTTAGCGTGCTTGGGCAGGATATGCGCGTGCTGGCTGACCAGGTCGAGAACCATGAAATCATTGCCCAGCCCGTGCATCTTGGTAAAACGCAGCAGCATGGCTTACTCCGGCAGCAGGCTTTCGCCAGCATACAACTCGGCTACCGTCTCGCGGCGACGCACTTCAAACGCTTGATCACCGTCCACCAGCACCTCGGCGGCACGGCCGCGAGTGTTGTAGTTGGAGCTCATGACAAACCCGTAGGCACCGGCCGAATGCACAGCCAGCAGGTCGCCTTCTTCCAGGGCCAGTTGACGATCCTTGGCCAGGAAGTCGCCGGTCTCGCAGATCGGGCCGACGATGTCGTAGTTGCGACCTTCGCCAGTACGTGGCTTGACCGCAGTCACATCCATCCAGGCCTGATAGAGCGCCGGGCGAATAAGGTCGTTCATCGCCGCGTCGACGATGGCGAAATCCTTGTACTCGGTGTGCTTGAGGTATTCGACCTGGGTCAGCAGTACGCTGGCATTGGCGACGATATAACGGCCCGGCTCGAACATCAGGGTCAGGCCGCGGCCTTCGGTGCGCTCGCGCACGGCCTGGATGTAGTCGGCGATCTGTGGTGGCTCTTCATCGCGATAACGCACGCCTACACCACCACCGAGGTCGATGTGTTGCAGGTAGATGCCGCACTCGCCAAGGCGCTCGGTCAGCGCCAGCAGACGGTCGAGGGCGTCCAGGAACGGTGGCAGGGTGGTCAGTTGCGAGCCGATATGGCAGTCGACGCCCAGCACTTCCAGGTTCGGCAATTGCGCGGCACGGATGTACACGTCCTCGGCGTCGGCAATGGCGATGCCGAACTTGTTCTCTTTGAGACCGGTGGAAATGTACGGGTGAGTGCCGGCATCGACGTCCGGGTTGACGCGCAGGGAGATCGGCGCGCGAACGCCCATCTCGGCAGCGACGACCTGCAGGCGCTCCAGCTCGTCGGTGGACTCGACGTTGAAGCAATGCACGCCGACTTCGAGGGCGCGGCGCATGTCTTCGCGGCTTTTGCCGACGCCGGAAAACACGATCTTGTCCGGCGTGCCACCGGCAGCCAGTACCCGTTCCAGCTCACCACGGGAGACGATGTCGAAACCAGCGCCCAAGCGCGCCAGGACATTCAGTACACCCAGGTTGGAGTTGGCCTTGACGGCGTAGCACACCAGGCTCGGCGTGCCTTCCAGAGCGTCGGTAAAGCTACGGTATTGGGCTTCGATGTGCGCACGGGAGTACACATAGGTCGGGGTGCCAAAGCGCTCGGCAATCGCGGACAGCGCCACGCCTTCCGCGAACAGCTCGCCGTCCCGGTAGTTAAAAGCGTCCATGAGTTTCCCTTAATAGGTGTCGTGCTTGTGCGCTTTGGACTGCGACGTTTGCGCCTGGTCATTTGGGTCTTTGCTGTCATCGGGCAGGTACAGCGGACCTTTTTGACCACAGGCACTAACGAGGCAAGCGACCGCGACGAGCGCAGCAAGGGAAGAGATCAGGCGCTTCATGGCGAAATCCTTGAATATGCATTAATTGCGCCCGAGTATACCGACCACCCGCCAGCTTGCCTATGCGCCGGAATACCCGTCCGGCGGGGGTTTGCCGAGATAGTTGGGAAGCAGGCTACGATGGTCGCGGATATTTCATACTGTCATCGGTAATGAACTCGGTATCCTTTGCAATCAGCGGGGCTCGCCCGTATCGTGCGGCGCTTGAGCAAAACCAGACACTTTTGAGGTTGCCACAATGAGTTTGACCGAAGCCCGTTTTCACGACCTGGTGGATTCGACCCAGCAGGCGCTGGAAGATATTTTCGACGACAGCGGCCTGGACGTGGACCTGGAAAACTCGGCCGGCGTGCTGACGGTCAAGTTTGAAAACGGCACCCAACTGATCTTCAGTCGCCAGGAACCGCTGCGCCAGTTGTGGCTGGCAGCCCGCTCGGGTGGTTTTCACTTCGACTACGATGAAGAGGAAAATCGCTGGGCGCACGACACCACTGACGAGCTGCTGAGCGAAATGCTTGCTCGCCTCACGAAAGAACAGTCCGGCGCCGACTTGGACTTCGACGAGATTTGATCGTGACCCAGCCTGCACCTGTACGCCCGCCCAAGCCGCTGTTCAGCAATGTCAGCCCGGCGGTGCCGTCACCTTGTATCAGTTTGTGTCGCCTGGACGAGCAAAAAGTCTGCCTCGGCTGCTTCCGCCATGTGGAAGACATCCGTGAATGGCGCTCTGCCGACGACGCACGGCGCCGCGTGATCTGTGCCGAGGCAGAGCAGCGCCGGGAGCGCGCTTGAGGCCGTCTTGTTTATTTGTGACGCTGTGGTAGTGTCCGGCTACACCTCAAATCATCGAGGTCCGTGAGAACCCCGCCTTTTCCTGGCGGGGTTTTGCTTTTTTGTGCAGAAAAAAGGAGTCTGCCTGAATCATGACCACCGCACCTTCCATCATCCTCACCCGTCTTGACGTGCAGCGTCTGGAGCAACTGATCGACCGCTTGGGCGATGAGTTTCCCGGCGTCGAAGCGTTGCAAGCCGAACTCGACCGCGCAGAAACAGTCGGCCACGATGAAGTGTCGGGAGACGTCGTGACTATGAACTCCCGTGTCCATTGCCGTGAAGAAAGCAGTGGCAAGGAGCGTCACCTGACCTTGGTTTATCCCAAGGATGCGAATGCCGACGAAGGCAAGATTTCGATTCTGGCTCCGGTCGGCAGCGCCTTGCTGGGCCTGCAGGTCGGTCAGCACATCGACTGGCCAGCACCCGGTGGCAAGACCCTCAAGCTTGAATTGCTCAGCGTTGAAGGCCAGCCCAAAGATGGCGGCGCCTTCCCTCTCTAAACCTGGTTCAACGCCTTGTTGAGCGACAGCTCCAGCTCGGCCTTGTAGCGCAGATACAAGTTGCTCGGGCTTTGCACATCACCGAGCAGGCCCGACAGGTCCAGGTCGGTGATGTAGCAGCGGTAGCGCTCGGTCTCCCGACGCTGCCCGACGATTTGCTGGGCGACCACCGCAAACAACTGGTCGCCAAACTCCAGTTCGCAAAACTCCCGCTGATTGCAGTACAGGGTGATACCCACCTGGCCGTGCGCCGCTTTGCCGATAATCGCCTGCACGTCATAAAACGGCTTATTGGCCGGGTTTTGAGGGGCCGGCCGCGGCTCGATGCTGCGGGCGCGATTGCTGCCGGACGGCAACAGTTGGTAATACAGAGTTTGCACTTCACCCAGCGTCTGTTGCGTATCCAGCGGCGATAACGCTTCACGGCGGTAGATGATCGATTGCAGAAAGCGCTGCAACGGCGCCAGCAGGCTTTGTTCGTCATGAAATGGCAGGCGCTGCTGCCACAGCGCGTTGAACTCATCCAGCACATACAACTCGGCGAAGCCTTCATTGACGCGGTAGAACACCTGTACACAATTGGCCTGGCCCATGGGCAACAGCAGCGCCAGATCGTGGTCTTCCAGGGCCATGGCGTCCAGGTGCAGCGGGCTGTAGCTGGCCAGTTCTTCGCTGAGGTACGCGATCAGCGCGTCCTGGGTCGGCAGCGACACATGGGTGGCCTGGCCCGGGGTCAGCTCCATCACGTGATAGTGCTGCTGCACTTGCAGGAGGTAGCGGTGATTGGACTGACCCAGCAGGAGGCTCTGCGCCGTATCGAAGATTTCTTCCACGCGCTGGGCAATGAACTGCGCACGGTTGTGACAGAAGCAGCGCACCCGCAGCCGTGGCAAATGGTCCGGCGGCAGTTGGTTGAGGTAGTCACGCAAGCAGTCGAGCAACGCGTGGGGGCCGTCATAGCGGCTGACCATCACCTCGTTCCAACTGTTGAGCGTCACCTGATCCAGGGTCAGTACCAGGTTGTCGCGCACGCCGGCATAGCTCAAGGAGTCGGTACGCTCGGTGGTCATCAGGATATTCAGGTCGCGATGATGCTTGAGCGGGTCAACGCCGACGTTGATCAGCAACAACACGTCTTCGGGCACGGCCGAGCGCAACAGGCGATCTTCATCGACGCTGGTCAACGGCAGGCCGATGGTCTGTTGCAGGCTGCCCAACAGGTTGAACAGCTCGAATTCGGTCATGTCACTGACGCCCGGGTGCAGCGCCAGGCGCGTGCTGCTGTCGATCACGCCGTTGCGGTGGCACCAGGTGAGCATTTCCAGCAGGTCGCGGCTGCGCTTGATCGGCGCGAAGTGCTCCCATTCCAGTGCCGTAAGGTTGCCGTTGTACAGGCCCCAGTGGTGCTGGCCGGGCTCCTTGCGGTTGGGCGATTGCACCAGGGTCAGGGTGTCTTCGGCCAGGTCCGGGGCGATGCCGGGGTTGATGAACTCGACCTTGCCGGCCTTGCGCTCAAACGCCGCATACAAGCGCCGGCCCAGCACGTTGAGGTCGCGCTTGTTAATCAGGCTGACGGTCTGCTCGGTGCGAGCGAACTGGGTGAGAAAGCGGTAGCTGTAATTCAGCTCATTGACCAGCGCACGGCGTTCGGAGGCGACCTGGCGCACTTTCCACTGGCTGCGACTGTCCAGCAGAGCCAGTTGGCGCTGGTCCCAACCCCATTCATGGGCCAGGCGTTCCATTAATAGGCGCTGCCAACTGGTGCTGCGTTGGCCGGCGCTGAGCTTGCGGTTGACCTTCAGGTACAGCGCGCGTCTTACCAACTCCAGGCGTTCGGGCTCGTTACGCACCTTGAGGTGTTCCTCGATGCGGCGGTAGACCACGATATACGGGTCCAACTCATCCAGATCCATCTGATTGGCGAATACCGAGCGTTTGAAGCGCAGGCTCAGGCAATGCACGTTCGGGTGTTCGTTGGCGTAAACCTCAGTCAGCAGTAACTTGAGCACCGATTTGTAGGGCGACTCGATGCCTTTGAACAGTTGCCACAGCCCGGCGCCAATGAATTCGCCGGGGGGGATGTGGGCCAGGTGACCGAGGTCGAGGGTTTCATCGGCGCGGATAAAGCGCTTGGAAATTAGTGCGTGAGTGAACTCGGCGTAGCGACGTTCTTCGTAGACCGGCACCAGCCACCAGATGGGTGTGCGCCCGGCGAGCCAGATGGCGGTGCGGTAGAACTCATCCAGCAGCAGGTAATGCTGAGTGGTGCCGCAATCATCGGAGCTCAGTTGCGTGTCGCGTTCACCCAGCACAAAGCGCGTCGGCTCGATCAGGAAAAAATGCGCCTCTGCCCCCATGGTCAAGGCCCAGGCTTCCAGCAACTGGCACTTTTTGCGCAGCTCAGCCAGCTCGTTTTCGCCCAGGTCGGGCGCGTGGCATACCCACACGTCCATATCGCTTTGGTCTGCCTGAGCCAGGGTGCCGAGGCTGCCCATCAGAAACAGGCCGTGGATCGGCCGTGGCGGGTTGCCGTGGCGTGCCTTGTAAGAGAACGAGCGGGTCAGGCGCTGGGCTTCGGCGAGCGCTTGGGCGTTAGGTTCGAAGTTCGACAGCCCGGCCGGCGTGCTGCCCGAGACATAACCGGGCAGCAGCGGATGATTGACGTGAAAAAACAGCGGCAGCAGGGTCAGCACGCTTTGTTGGCGTGGCGTCAGCCCCTCGACGGCCCGGGCCATGCGGCCTTCATTGAGGGCCATGAAGCGCGCGCGCAGTTGAGCCAGCACCTTGCGGTCGATGCCTTCGTCCAGGTCGGGGCGGATCTCATGGGTGCGGGTCATGTAGAACTCGGTGGCTCGCAGGGCCCGACATGGGCGGCCGTGTAGGAGTTTACAGCCAGTAGCGTAGGAGTTTTAGAGGGAAATTGTTTTTGACGTCAGAATTTTGAGCGCTGGACAGCAGCGCCCTCGGAATCCGCAAAGGGCGGACTCCATGGGCGGTAACAGGTGTCAGGCGGCTTCTTTGGTCGAGGCAGTGGTCAGAATGGTCAACAGGGTTTGGGCCTGCTCGGCAGCGTCCCGGCCAAGGCTGGTCAGGTAGCCCCCGTCCGGCTGGTCGATCAGTTTTTTCTCGAACAGGCGTTTGGCGGCGGCGATGGCGGAGGGTGCGGCGGTCTGGTGGACTTTTAGACCTTCCTGGGAGCTGCCCAGGTTGAAGAGTGCAAGGATTTCCAGTTCGGCAACCAACTCAGGGGTATACGACATAAGGACTCCAGACTTTCTAAGAATTTATTAGAGGCTAGCAGGGCATAAGGTGAACGCACTTTGCCGGGCTGTCCAGTGAGAAAGTCGTGGGTCTTGATATGGCGCACCTTTGTGGTGAGCAAGCCTGCTGCTTCGCCACCAAGGTGCTCGATTCAGTCGTTTTCCGGTGGCAATTCCGGCAGCGCCCGCAGCGCTGTTTCGTACCATTCGGTATTGAATGCGCGGTCTTCGTCCAACATCTTGTCGATTTCCACGGCCAATACGTGAGCCATGAGGTTCAGAATCTCTTCGCGTTCGTAACCCACCAGCGTGAGCTTATTCAAAGTGGCTTTGGCGGCAGGCGGATTGTCGCTTTCGATCTGGTTTTCGATGGCTTGGACCAGTGTGCTCTCGGTGAACTCTTCTTCGTCGCTGTCGATATCGGTCGGCTCGCTCATGGCAGGCTCCTCAAGGAAAGGGCGCCAGTCTACCTCCATTCAAGCAGGTGATGCTGCTGGTCAGGTCGGGCGCGACGTTCTATAACTTCTGCAGCCAACCCCACACCCGGCCTGGAGGCATTCGCAATGCTCAAGCTTTACGGATTTTCGGTCAGTAACTACTACAACATGGTCAAGCTGGCGCTGATGGAGAAGGGCCTGCCGTTTGAAGAAGTACCGTTTTACCCGAGCCAGACGCCCGAGGCGCTTGCCGTCAGCCCCCGTGGCAAAGTGCCGATTCTTGGCGTGAAACAGGGATTTATCAACGAAACCAGCGTGATCCTCGAATACATCGAGCAGACCCAGGAGGGCCGTTCGTTGCTGCCGGCCGACCCGTTTCAACGCGCCCAAGTGCTGGCGTTCTGCAGGGAAATCGAGCTGTATATCGAGCTGCCCGCGCGCGCGTGTTTCGCCGAGGCGTTCTTCGGTATGCCGGTGCCGGATGCGATCAAGGAAAAATCCAAGGCCGAGTTGCTGTTGGGGATCGCTTCTTTAGGTCGACACGGTAAGTTCGCGCCATACGTGGCGGGGGAGAGCTTTACGATTGCCGATCTGTATTTCATGTACAGCGTGAACCTCGCCTGTGGCGTGGGCGAGAAGCTGTTTGGCCTGGATTTGCTGGCTGAGTTGCCGGCGGCCAAAGCGCTGCTGGAGCGATTGCATGCCATGCCCAACGCGCAGAAGGTGGCGGCGGACAGAGAAGCCGCGATGCCGGCGTTTATGGCGATGATTGCGGCGAAGAAATAGCGAGTTGGCGCCTGCGGTGACGCCTTCGCGAGCAAGCCCGCTCCCACATTCGACTGCATCCCAGAGGTGGAACTCGGTCAATAGTGGAAGCGGGCTTGCTCGTGAAGCTTTTAGCGGCTGGCCAGCAGTTCCTGGCCGCGCGCTACGGCTGCCTTGACCTGCGCCGGTGCAGTGCCGCCTACGTGGTTACGGGCATTCACCGAGCCTTCCAGGGTCAGCACCGCAAATACGTCCTGCTCGATCTGGTCGCTGAAACGACGCAGTTCTTCCAGGCTCATTTCCGCCAGGTCCTTGCCGGTGTCCACACCGTATTTGACGGCATGGCCGACGATTTCGTGGCAGTCCCGGAACGGCAGGCCGCGGCGCACCAGGTAATCCGCCAGGTCGGTCGCAGTAGAGAAACCGCGCAAGGCCGCCTCACGCATGATCGCGTGCTTGGGCTTGATTGCGGGGATCATGTCGGCAAACGCACGCAGCGAGTCGCGCAAGGTGTCGGCAGCGTCGAACAGCGGCTCTTTGTCTTCCTGATTGTCCTTGTTGTAGGCCAGCGGCTGGCCCTTCATCAGGGTCAGCAAGCCCATCAGTGCGCCGAATACACGGCCGCTCTTGCCACGCACCAACTCCGGCACGTCGGGGTTTTTCTTTTGCGGCATGATCGAGCTGCCCGTGCAGAAGCGATCCGGCAGGTCGATGAATTGGAATTGCGCGCTGGTCCACAGCACCAGCTCTTCGGAGAAACGCGACAGGTGCATCATCGCGATGCTGGCGGCAGCGCAGAATTCGATGGCGAAGTCGCGGTCCGATACGCCATCCAGGGAGTTGCCGCCCACGGCGTCAAAACCCAGCAGTTGAGCGGTGTACTCGCGGTCGATCGGGTAAGTGGTGCCCGCCAGCGCGGCGCTGCCCAATGGCATGCGGTTGGCGCGTTTACGGCAATCCACCAGGCGCTCGTAGTCGCGGCTGAGCATTTCGAACCAGGCCAGCAGGTGGTGGCCGAAGGTCACTGGCTGTGCGGTTTGCAGGTGGGTGAAGCCGGGCATGATGGTGTCCGACTCACGCTCGGCCTGCTCCAGCAAACCTTTTTGCAGGCGCGTGATTTCGGCCAGGATCAGGTCGATTTCGTCGCGCAGCCACAGGCGAATATCGGTCGCCACCTGGTCGTTACGGCTGCGACCGGTGTGCAGTTTTTTGCCGGTCACACCGATACGATCGGTGAGGCGGGCCTCGATGTTCATGTGCACGTCTTCCAGGTCGACGCGCCAGTCGAACGTGCCGGCCTCGATCTCACCGCGAATGGTAGTCAGGCCGTCGATGATGCTGTCGCGCTCGGCGTCGGTCAGCACGCCGACCTTGGCCAGCATCGTGGCGTGGGCGATCGAGCCCATGATGTCGTGGCGGTACAGGCGCTGGTCGAAGGTGACGGAGGCGGTGAAGCGGGCGACGAAGGCGTCGACGGGTTCACTGAAGCGGCCGCCCCAGGACTGGTTGGTCTTGTCGGTGCTCATGGATTCGCTCGTGATCTGCTTAAAAGAGGCGTGGAGGTGTGCCGCCGATAATAACAGGGTTGCCCGTGGAGGCGGTGCTGCGGGTGGTCGGCATTTTTATTTGTACGAAGGATGGCTAAGTGCCTTGCCGCCGAACGCATCCGGGACGAGACTGGAGGTAGGCGTTAATTGAAACGATATTTGACGATCGAGCAATATCGTCTCAGCAAGCGTCTACAGTTGCACTGATAGAGCATGAATGCACCAAAGTCGGGTGATGTGGTCATAGCCCAGACTATCCATTAAAAAAGGGGGGTATTCGGATTGTGTATCAGCAAACCCTACGGCGATGCCCAGAGGCAGCAGGTTTTGGGCGCAACTGAACAGGTCCGGGTAAATTTGGGTGCCGCTCTCGGGGCACTTTTTGCCGCTCGCGCTAGTCTTAGCGTGGATCGCTGTGACGCAAGTCACCGCACCTGTCTACGCTATCCTTGTGCGAGACTCACGCAGGAATCCAGCGCAATATGAATGTCCTGATCGTTGATGACGAACCCCAAGCCCGCGAGCGACTGAGCCGTTTGGTCAATGAGCTCGAGGGTTATAAAGTCCTTGAACCGAGCGCCACCAGTGGCGAGGAGGCGTTGACGCTGATCGACAGCCTCAAGCCTGACGTGGTGCTGCTCGATATCCGCTTGCCGGGCCTCGATGGCCTGCAAGTCGCCGCCCGCCTGAGTGAGCGAGAATCGCCGCCGGCCGTGGTGTTATGTGCAGCCCAGGAAGAGTTTTCTACGGAAACGCTGGAAGCCAGCGGTGTCAGTTTTCTCGCCAAGCCGGTAACCGGCGAAGCGTTGCTCAAGGCCCTGAAAAAGGCCGAGCGCCCAAACCGCCTTCAACTGGCTGCGCTGACCCAGCCGGCTGCCCAGAGTGGCAATGGGCCTCGCAGCCATATCAGCGCGCGAACCCGCAAAGGCATCGAGCTGATTCCTCTGGGCCAGGTGGTCTACTTTATCGCTGATCACAAGTACGTGACCCTGCGCCACGAGACGGGCGAAGTATTGCTCGATGAGCCGCTCAAGGCGTTGGAGGATGAGTTTGGCGACCGCTTCGTGCGCATTCACCGCAACGCGCTGGTGGCCCGCGAGCGAATAGAACGTTTGCAACGCACGCCACTGGGGCATTTTCAGCTGTTCCTGAAAGGGCTCAATGGCGATGCCTTGATCGTCAGCCGACGTCATGTCGCCGGTGTGCGCAAGATGATGCAGCAGCTTTAGCCCAAGGGCTTTGGCGAGGTCTGCCTTCCTTATCCCGGTGCGATGCGGCCAGGGAGGCCCCGCACTTGCTGATTCAAATCAAAGCGTGTTTGCCTGAGCTGTTATTATCTGCCGTATCTATTCAGTACGGATTGATCCATGTCCTCTCGCGAAATCCGCATCGCCACCCGTAAAAGCGCCTTGGCCTTGTGGCAGGCCGAATACGTCAAAGCACGCCTTGAGCTGGCCCACCCGGGCCTCAAAGTGTCCCTGGTGCCCATGGTCAGTCGCGGCGACAAGCTGCTCGACTCGCCACTGTCGAAGATCGGCGGCAAGGGCTTGTTCGTCAAAGAGCTGGAAACCGCACTGCTGGAAAACGAAGCCGACATCGCCGTGCATTCGATGAAAGACGTGCCGATGGACTTCCCTGAAGGCCTCGGCCTGTATTGCATCTGCGAACGTGAAGACCCGCGCGATGCCTTCGTTTCCAACACCTACGCGTCGTTGGATGATTTGCCACTGGGCAGCGTCGTCGGCACCTCCAGCCTGCGTCGTCAGGCGCAGTTGCTGACTCGTCGCCCGGATCTGCAGATCCGTTTCCTGCGCGGCAACGTCAACACGCGCCTGGCCAAGCTGGATGCCGGTGACTATGACGCGATCATCCTCGCGGCGGCTGGATTGATCCGCCTCGGTTTCGAAGACCGTATCACCTCGGCCATCAGCGTCGAAGACAGCTTGCCTGCAGGCGGGCAGGGTGCTGTGGGCATCGAATGTCGCACCGCCGACACTGGAATTCACGCCTTGCTCAAACCCCTGGACCACCCTGACACCGAAGTGCGTGTCACCGCCGAGCGCGCGCTGAACAAGCACCTCAACGGTGGCTGCCAGGTGCCGATTGCCTGCTACGCCGTGCTTGAGGGTGAAAACCTTTGGCTGCGTGGCCTGGTAGGAGATCCTGAAGGCGGCAACCTGCTCACCGCCGAGGTGCGCGGGCCACAGCGTGACGCGACCGCCTTGGGTATCCAGGTCGCTGAAGAGCTGCTGGGCAAGGGCGCCGGCGCCATTCTGCAAAAAGTCTACGGCGAGGCCGGCCCGCAGTGACTGGCTGGCGTGTGCTGCTGACGCGGCCTGCCGAAGAGTCGGCTGCCCTGGCGGCATCGCTGTCCGAAGCCGGTATTTTCAGCAGCAGCCTGCCTTTGCTGGACATCGAAGCCTTGCCCGTGACGCCTGAACAACAGTCTGTCTTGCATGACCTGGGCCGTTATTGCGCGGTGATTGTGGTCAGCAAGCCGGCCGCACGCCTTGCTGTACAGCAGTTGAATCAGCCTTGGCCGCAGTTGCCGTGGTTCAGCGTCGGGGCTGCCACCGCGCAGGTACTGGCCGATCACGGACTCAGCGTTCACTATCCGCCTACCAGGGATGACAGCGAGGCCTTGCTTGAATTGCCCGCCTTGCGCGAGGCTATCGCACAGCCCGGTGCCCGAGTGCTGATCCTGCGTGGCGAGGGTGGGCGAGAGCTGCTGGCTGAGCGTTTGCGTGAGCAAGGTGCTAGTGTCGATTATCTGGAGTTGTATCGCCGCTTCCTTCCGGCCTACGAGGCCGGGGTGTTGACGCAGCGCATCCAGTTGGAACGCTTGAACGGCCTGGTGGTCAGCAGTGGGCAGGGTTTTTTGCACCTGCAAGCCCTGGCCGGCCTCGATTGGCCGAAGGTGGCGCAGCTGCCGTTGTTCGTGCCCAGCCCGCGCGTTTATGAAATGGCGCGGGCCGCTGGCGCAGAAAAAGTTGTGGATTGTCGCGGCGCGAGTGCCGCGGCTTTGTTAGTGGCGTTGCGCAGCGCTGCCTCGTGAGGCATGCGGCGCCCACTCTCTGATACGCAAAGGACGGATACGTGAGCGAAACAGCCTTGCCTAAAGATGAAGCCCAGCCAGCACTTGATGCGCAGGTTGCACCGGCCACCGCGCCACGCCGTGGCAATGGCCTGGCTATTGTGGCCCTGTTGCTCGGTGCCGCAGGTGTTGCCGCCGGCGGTTGGGGGATTTGGCAGGTCCGTGCCCTGCAAGCCAGCAGCCAGCAACAGCTGGGCCAGGTGCAGACCCTCGATGACCAATCCCAATCACTCAAGCAGAGTCAGCAGCAACTGGCTGCACGCCTGGCACAATTGCCAGCAGCCGATGAGCTGGAGGAGCGCCGCCGCCTCGTCGCCCAGTTGCAGGGTGATCAGCAGCGCTTGAGCCAGCGTCTGGAAACCGTGCTGGGTGCCAGCCGCCAGGACTGGCGCCTGGCCGAAGCCGAGCACTTGATCCGTCTGGCCAGCTTGCGCCTGTCTGCCCTGCAGGACATCAACAGTGCTCAATCGCTGGTCCAGGGCGCTGACGAAATTCTCCGCGAGCAGAGCGATCCAGGCGCCTACGCCGCCCGTGAGCAATTGGCCAAAAGCCTTACCGCCTTGCGCAGCACTGAGCAACCTGACCGCACCGGGCTTTTCCTGCAACTGGCAGCCTTGCGTGACCAGGTCGTGCAACTGGCGGCTATTGCCCCTGAATATCAACTCACCGAGCCCTCTTCCGAGGGGCGCCCGACGACCGACACGGAAAGCCGCCTGCACCAGTGGTGGGAGCAGATATCTCGCTACTTCCGCATCGACTTCAACCCGGATGACAACATTCGTCCGTTGCTGGCCGGTCAAGGTTTGAACCAGGTACGCCTGGCACTGAGCCTCGCCCTGGAGCAAGCACAATGGGCAGCGCTCAACGGCGAAACGGCGGTGTACAGCCGCTCCTTGGGTGAAGCCCGCAGCGTGCTGCAGGACAACTTCAACCAGGACAACCCGCAGAGCAAAGCGATGCTGGCACGTATTGGCGAGCTCGAGCCCAAGGCTGTTTCCGTGGCGACCCCTGACCTGGCCGCCAGCCTGGCGGCTGTGCAGGCTTATCTTGAGCGCCGCCATCTGTCTGCCGGTGAAGCCAAGGCGGCGGCCACGCCGGCCACCCAGGAGTAGAGCCGATGAAGCGTTTCTATGTGATCCTGGTACTGGCGATTGCGATTGCCTTGGCACTGGGCGTGGGTATTTCGAAACACACCGGCTACGTGCTGATTACCTATCCTCATCTGCTGCATTACGAGTCGAGCCTGTGGGCCACGCTGGTGGCAGTGTTTGCCGTCGGCCTGGCGATCTACCTGGTTCGTGTGCTGCTGAGCCTGCTCACCACCTCCGGTGGCGTAGTCAACCCGTGGTCGCGACGTAACCGCAGCCGCCGCATACAGATTGCGATTGAGCAAGGTCAGTTGGACCTCGCCGAGGGCCGCTGGGCCAGCGCCGAGCGCCACCTGCACCGTGCCGCCGAAGCCGAGCGCCAGCCCTTGCTGTATTACCTTGGGGCTGCACGTGCCGCCAATGAGCAGGGCCGTTATGAAGAGTCCGACGGTTTGCTGGAGCGCGCCATGGAGCGCCAGCCTCAGGCGGAACTTGCTGTCGCCTTGAGCCACGCGCAGTTGCAGATGGATCGCGGCGATACGGAAGGGGCTCTGGTGACCTTGCAGGCGATGTACGAGCGTCATCCCCATAACGCACAGGTTTTGCGCCAGTTGCAGCGCTTGCATCAGCAGCGAGGCGATTGGCCTTCGGTGATTCGCTTGTTGCCGGAACTGCGCAAGGACAAAGTGCTTCCCGCCACAGAACTGGCGGAGCTTGAGCGCCGCGCATGGGGCGAGAACCTTGGCCTTGCCGTGCAGCGTGAAGAGCAAGGTGAAGCGGGCTTGCAATCTTTGGAGCGTGCCTGGGAGCAACTGACTTCAGCCCAGCGCC
Organism: Pseudomonas sp. O39; assembly: GCF_045447295.1. NCBI lineage: Bacteria > Pseudomonadati > Pseudomonadota > Gammaproteobacteria > Pseudomonadales > Pseudomonadaceae > Pseudomonas > Pseudomonas sp. O39. The sequence continues at coordinate 305,796 of NZ_JBJGXV010000004.1, read as the reverse complement.
AGGAGCCACAACTGGTCTTGGCCTACGCTGAGCAACTGCGTCGGCTGGGTGCTGATGCCAAGGCTGAGGAAGTGCTGCGCGGCGCCATCAAGCGCGGCTATGACAGCCATCTGATCCGGCTTTATGGGTTGCTGCGCGGCAGCGACCCAGGCCGACAGCTGAAGTTTGCTGAAGGTTGGCTCAAGGACCATCCGGGTGACGCCAGCCTGCTGCTGACCCTGGGCCGCCTTTGTCTGCAAAACAGCTTGTGGGGCAAGGCGCGGGACTATTTGGAAAGCAGTCTGCAGGTACAGCGAAATCCCGAAGCCTGCGCTGAGCTGGCACGTTTACTGGCCCAGTTGGGTGACACCGAGCGCAGTAACCAATTGTTCCAGGAAGGCTTGGGTCTGTTGGACAGCCGGTTGCTGGCATCACCGCTGCCTGTGCCCGCGCGGGTTTGAAGTAGGAAAGAGTGCGAGGGTTGGCTCGGAAGCTTCTTAGGGCCAACCCTTCTTTATCGTGTAAAGGCTGGGTCTAAAGCGCGATGTAGCAAATTCCTACCGCTAACAGCTTGAAGTCATCCAGCTTCTGACGGGATATCCCCAGGCTCTCGCGGAATTGTCTGCTCTATCGCGTATTGAAAGGGATCAGGCCTTTACTCTACCGTAACGACCTGTCTCTTGCGGTACGGATAACAATGTCTTTGGCCCCTTCACGCTCCTTCTTTCTCCTGGCGTTCATGGCGGGTGCGCTGACGTTGGGTGCGTCTTTTTATCTCGAGTTCGGCGCGCTGTTGCGCCCTTGCTTCCTTTGCCAGGTGCAACGCATCTTTCTGGCCGCCTTTACCCTGATCAATCTGGTTGCCGTGATTCACGGCCCAAGACGCTCTGCGGCTTACCTTTACGGGTTGGCCAGCATGGGTTGTGCGTTGCTTGGCGCTATTACTGCTGTGCGCCAGGTACTGCTACAAAATGCTGCACTGGAGCAGGCCAGCGATTGCTGGCCCAGTCTGCAATACATGATTGAGAACCTGTCGCTTTGGCAAGCACTGCAATTGACGGTCAGAGGCACCGTCGATTGTGTGGAGCTCAACTGGACGCTGTTCGACCTGAGCCTGCCGGAGTGGAGCTTGTTGTTCTTCGTGGCGATGCTGGCCATGGGCATCATGCAGTTTTCACGGCTGCTACTGGGCAGTCGTTTGGACCTTGCGAGGTATTGAAGGCCAATGGCAGTTTGTAGGATGGGATTAAACACTTGTATGAACTTTCTCTCCTGCGTACCTTGAAGCCATAGTCATGCGGGCATAATCTGGCCCGCACGCATTACTGAAACCGTTTGTCAGATGCGGCCTTGTCCGGCTGCCGCTTTTATCCTTGAAGTGTTGCGCGGGCACAGAGCGGCAGCGCCCCCTATAGGGAAGAGAGATCACCATGCTGGAAAGTTGTCAGAATGCTCAGGAACGCTGGGGTGGGGTGCACAAGCTGATCGACAGCTGGTTGAAGGCACGTCACGAACTGGTTCGGGCCTTTGATGCTCTTGGCGCCAAGCCCGAAGCATTGGCTGAGAATCGCGAGTCGCTGCAAGATTTCTGCGGTGTACTGGTGGACTATGTGTCTACCGGCCATTTCGAGATTTACGAGCAACTGACCGGCGAGGCGAAAGCGTTTAACGATGAGCGTGGCCTGGAACTGGCCGAGACTATTTACCCGCGCATCGATGTCATCACCGAAAAGCTGCTGGCCTTTAACGACCTGTGTGATGCCGGTGAGTGTGTTGCTGAAAAATTTAAAGAGTTGGGTGGACTGCTCCACGAGCGTTTCGAGCTGGAAGACTGCTTGATCGAAGTGTTGCACAACGCCCATAAGGAAGAGTCTGTCGCGCAGGTTTGATCCTGGGTGATACGTAAAAAACGGTGCGCATGGCGCACCGTTTTTTATTGGGTCAGTGGCGAGTACCGAGCAACTCGATCTCAAATACCAGCGGCGTATACGGCGGTATCAACTCGCCGGCACCGTCGGCGCCATAGGCCTGGGCCGATGGAATCACCAGGCGCCATTTTGCGCCTGTCGGCATCTGTTGGAGTGCTTTGCTCCAGCCGCTGATCACGCTGTCCAGACGAAACCATTGGGGCTGTGTGCTCTGATCGAAGACCGTCCCGTCGGGCAGTTTTCCGGTGTATTTCACCTGCACCTCATCACTGGCCAACGGCTTGCTGCCAGTGCCCGGCTTCAACTCGGTGAGCAGGATGCCATCCGACAATTCACGCACGCCGCTTGCCGTTTTTTCCTGGGTTAAAAATTGCTGTTCGGCAGCGAGCGCTTTTTCGCTTTTTGGAACCTCGGCGTCGGCCGCACTCTGTGCTTCGTGTTGGGCGAGGATCTGTTCGATACGTGCATCGTCCAGCGCCAGTGGTTTGCCTTGGTAGGCTTGCTTGAGGCCGTCAACCAGTGCTTGGATCTGCAGGTCGGGGACTTCCTGGCGCAAGCGCTCGCCGAGGCTTGCGCCCAAGCTGTACGCGAGATCGTGCGGGTCTTGGGCAGTGCTGCCTGACGGCGATTGCTCACCCGCATTGGCCGCGCCAATCGCCAAGCCAAGCACTAAAAAAAGGTAACGCGACATGGGGAGTCTCCCGCCGAAAGTGCGACGGATTATGCCAGCCTGAGTGCGTAAAAAGTGCCGTGGTTTTTTGTTATATCGATAAGAATTTTCTCACCGTGCAACGCAAGGCAAACGATACTGTCAACATGCCCTAGCGGCGGTAAGAGCAGAGGGCTAGTATGAGCCGCACCCACGTCAGCCAGGAGGTAAACCATGTCGGCCAAACAGAAGCCTGTAAATACCCCGTTGCACTTACTCCAACAACTTTCGGGCAGCCTGCTCGAACATCTGGAAAGCGCGTGTTCCCAAGCCTTGGCTGATGCAGAAAAACTGCTCGCCAAACTGGAAAAACAACGCGGTAAAGCGCAAGAGAAGCTGCACAAGTCCCGCACCAAACTGCAAGACGCCGCTACTGCCGGCAAGGCCAAGGCACAAGCCAAAGCCAAAGACGCTGTTAAAGAACTTGAGGACTTGCTGGACGCCCTCAAGGATCGCCAAGCTGAAACCCGCACCTACATTTCTCAACTCAAACGCGATGCTCAGGAAAGCCTGAAACTGGCCCAGGGCGTTGGTCGTGTGAAAGAAGCTGTGGCAAAAGTGCTGGGCGCTCGTACACCCGCAAAAGCTGTTGCGTCGAAGGCTTCGGCTAAGACAGCGGCCAAGCCAGCGGCTAAAACCGCTGCTGCGAAACCAGCCGCCAAGCCAGCGGCTAAAACCGCTGCTGCGAAACCGGCCGCCAAGCCAGCGGCTAAAACCGCTGCTGCAAAACCAGCCGCCAAGCCAGCGGCTAAAACCGCTGCTGCGAAACCGGCCGCCAAGCCAGCTGCTAAAACCGCGGCTGCGAAACCGGCCGCCAAGCCAGCTGCTAAAACCGCGGCTGCGAAACCGGCCGCCAAGCCAGCTGCTAAAACCGCTGCTGCGAAACCAGCCGCCAAGCCAGCTGCTAAAACCGCTGCTGCAAAACCGGCCGCCAAGCCAGCTGCTAAAACCGCTGCTGCAAAACCAGCCGCCAAGCCAGCTGCTAAAACTGCTGCTGCGAAACCAGCCGCCAAACCAGCTGCTAAAACCGCTGCTGCGAAACCAGCCGCCAAGCCAGCTGTTAAAACCGCTGCTGCGAAACCAGCCGCCAAGCCAGCTGCCAAACCGGCTGCTGCGAAACCAGCTGCCAAGCCAGTAGCTAAAACCACGGCTGCAAAACCAGCCGCCAAGCCAGCCGCCAAACCTGCTGCTGCGAAACCAGCACTGGCCAAGCCTGCTACCCCGGCAGCTTCGTCTGCTACGCCGGCAGCGTCCGCCGCTCCAACGGCATCGGCCAGCAGCACTTCTGCACCGGTAGCGCCAAGCACCACCCCAACCAGCGCTTCCTAAGCGCCGGTGGCCGCGACGCGCAGTTGCTGCAGCGCGTCGCGGTCAAGGTTGGCGGTTCCGGCCGCCAGACCTTCAAGCCACCCCAGTTGATCCCCTTCTTCAGTCGGCCATGCCTGCGTCAACACTTCCAGGCGTGCCAACAACTCCCGTTCGGCTTCCAGCTCCAGGGCTTTGACCCGCTCGCGTAACGCCGCCAAAGGTAAATCCTGTTGCGCCATGGCTCGCCATTGCGCGCGCATCTGTCGCAACGGTTCGACCACATTTTTCTGCCACGGCAGGGCAACCTGCTGCAGCGCCTGAATACGCTCGGGCTCAAGCGCCACGCCGCGCCGCTCCAGCCAGGCGGCGCAGAGCAACAGGCACACATCCGCGCCTTGATCCTGCAAGCGCAGGCAAGCGGCTTCAACGCCCGGCCGGGCGTAAGTCGAGAGGGCAAAGCTCCACAGGTCAGCGCACATATTCACACCCAAGCCAGCGAGCGACGAAGCTGGTAGACTCCGCCGCCATTATGATCCGACTTCAAAGCCTAACATTACAGCGTGGCCCGCAACGTCTTCTCGAAGACGCCGAGCTGACCCTGCACGCCGGTCACAAAGCCGGCCTGATCGGTGCCAACGGTGCCGGCAAATCCACGTTGTTCGCCCTGTTGCTGGGTGAGCTGACCCCGGATTCCGGGGACTGCTTGCTGCCGGCCGACTGGCGCATCGCCCATATGCGCCAGGAGATCGACACCCTGGACCGCATTGCGATCGACTACGTGCTCGATGGCGACCTGCGCCTGCGCCAGGTGCAACACGACCTGGCCGAGGCCGAGAAAACCCAGGACGGCGCGGCTCAGGCCCGCCTGCACTCGGAACTCGACAGTGCCGATGGCTATACCGCCGACGCCCGCGCCCGCAAGATGCTTGCCGGTCTTGGCTTTACCAATGAGCAGATGGACCGCCCGGTCGCCGACTTCTCCGGTGGTTGGCGCATGCGCCTGAACCTGGCTCAGGCGCTGATGTGCCCGTCGGATTTGTTACTGCTCGACGAACCGACCAACCACTTGGACCTCGATGCGATCCTGTGGCTGGAAGATTTCCTCAAGAGCTACCCAGGTACTTTGCTGCTGATTTCCCACGACCGGGATTTCCTCGATGCCGTGGTCGACAACATCGCCCACGTCGAACAGAAGAAAATCACCCTCTATCGTGGCGGCTACACCGCGTTCGAACGCGCGCGTGCCGAGCGTCTGGCCCAGCAGCAGCAGGCTTTCGAGAAGCAGCAGGCGCAACGCGCGCACATGGAAAGCTACATCGCCCGGTTCAAGGCCCAGGCCACCAAGGCCCGTCAGGCCCAGAGCCGGATCAAGGCCCTGGAGCGAATGGAGGAACTGTCGGCGGCCCACGTCGATTCGCCGTTCGACTTCGTATTTCGTGAGTCGGTGAAGATCTCCAGCCCGTTGCTGGACCTTTCGGATGCGCGCCTGGGTTATGGCGACAAAACCATTCTGGAGAAGGTCAAGCTGCAGCTCACGCCGGGCGCACGTATCGGTTTGCTCGGCCCTAATGGCGCCGGCAAGTCGACACTGATCAAGAACCTGTCGGGTGAACTGCAACCGCTGGCCGGCCGCCTGACCCGTGGCGAGAACCTGGTGGTGGGCTATTTTGCTCAGCATCAACTGGACTCCCTCGATTCCAAGGCCAGCCCGTTGCTGCACCTGCAGCGTCTGGCGCCGACCGAGCGTGAGCAAACCCTGCGCGACTTCCTCGGTGGCTTCGACTTCCGTGGCGCGCGCATCGATGAGCCGGTATTGAATTTCTCCGGTGGCGAAAAGGCGCGTCTGGCCCTGGCATTGATCGCCTGGGACCGACCGAACCTGCTGTTGCTCGACGAACCCACCAACCACCTGGACCTGGAAATGCGACTGGCGTTGACCATGGCCCTGCAGGAGTTCAGTGGCGCGGTACTGGTGGTGTCTCACGATCGCCACTTGCTCAAGAGCACCACCGACAACTTCCTGCTGGTGGCTGACGGCAAAGTCGAAGAGTTCGACGGTGACCTGGATGATTACGCACGCTGGCTGACGGATTACCGTCTGCGTAACTCGCCGGTCAGCAACACGCCGGTCAACCCGGACAAAACCGACAAAAAAGCCCAGCGTCAGGCCGCCGCCGCACTGCGTCAGCAGTTGGCGCCGCACAAGCGTGAAGCCGACAAGCTGGAAGCCGAGCTGGGCAAGGTGCATGAGCGCCTGGCCAAGATCGAAACCAGCCTGGGCGACAGCGCCGTCTACGAGGCGGCGCGCAAGGACGAGCTGCGCGACCTGCTGGCCGAACAGGCCAAGCTCAAGGTGCGTGAAGGGCAGTTGGAGGAAACCTGGATGGAAGCCCTCGAGCTGCTGGAAAGCTTGCAAGCGGAGCTGGAGGCGCTGTCCTGATGGAGGCGCTGCAACTGCCGTTACCGACGCAATGGGTGGAGCCGGCCTGGATCGGCGTGCAAATCCTGCTGATTCTGCTGGCTGGTTATCTCACCCAGCGTTTTGTTGCCAAAGGTCTCACCCGTCTGGGTGAGCGCTACCCGTTCCCACCGCAACTGCTGATGCCTCTGCGCGGCGGCCTGCGCTGGCTGATCATGGGCAGTGCGTTGATTTTCGTGCTGGGCCGTCTGGGCGTGTCCGCCACGGTGTTGTGGACGGCACTCTCAGGGTTTGTCGCGGTTGCCGCTGTGGCGTTCTTCGCCATGTGGTCGGTACTGTCCAACCTGCTGTGCGCTATATTGATTTTCACCGTCGGGCCGTTCCGCCTCGGTGATATCGTCGAGTTGGTGGACACTGTCGATAAGCCGGGCGTGAAGGGTCGGGTAGTGGCGATCAACCTGCTCTACACCACGTTGATCGAAGTGGAAGATGCCGGTACCGACAGCGCGATGGTACAAGTGCCTAACAGCTTGTTCTTCCAGCGCTCCGTGCGGCGTTGGCCCGGCACTCACGTGTTCCCGGGCGACCGCTAGCGCTCAGATCTTTTAAAAATCTATAGCCAGCCTTCGGTCGGCGGAGTTAGCTTAAGGCCTGACGGCAAACTCCCTTCTGAGGTGTGTAATGGCACTCGACACATGGCTGGCCTTTTTCCTGGCCAGTTGGATCATCTCCCTTTCCCCCGGTGCCGGCGCAATCGCGTCGATGTCCAGCGGCTTGCAATACGGTTTCCTGCGCGGTTACTGGAATGCCATTGGCCTGCAACTGGGCCTGGCGATGCAGATTGCCGTGGTGGCGGGCGGGCTGGGTGCCATTCTTGCGGCGTCTTCCACTGCGTTCTATGCGATCAAATGGTTTGGTGTGGCGTACCTGGTGTACCTGGCCATCAAGCAATGGCGTGCCCTGCCCATGGACATGAGCGAGGACGCGGCGATACGCCCGATCGGTAAGCCGATGGCGATGATGTTCCGTGGGTTCCTGGTCAACGCCAGCAATCCCAAGGCTCTGGTGTTCATGCTGGCGGTGCTGCCGCAGTTCGTGAACCCGCAGGCGCCTTTGCTGATCCAGTACCTGATCCTGGGCGCGACCATGATCAGCGTCGATATGATTGTGATGGCGGGTTATACGGGGTTGGCGTCGAAAGTCTTGCGTGTGTTGCGCACGCCCAAGCAGCAAAAGCGCATGAACCGCACGTTTGCCGGGTTATTCGTGGGGGCTGCAGGGTTCTTGGCCAGCTTGCATCGCGCAACGGCGTAACTGAACAAACGGGATTAAAACTGTGGGAGCGGGCTTGCCCGCGAATGCGCTATGTCAGTCAACAGAAAGAGTGGCTGATTCACTGTATTCGCGAGCAAGCCCGCTCCCACATTGGTTATGTGCTGGCTTTGAAGTGGGGGCTCAGCGCAGAATCTTTGGCGCTTCATCCCTTGGCAGGTTATTGCGCAACGCAGGCTTGCCCGGGTCTTGATACCCGCCGCCCAACTGTTCCGCCAACTGCCTGGCTACATCCTCACCCAAGGCTTTCGAGACTTCCTTCACCACACGTGGCCGGTTCAGGCTGACGCGCACATCGCGGCTGTTCACCAGCTTGGTGTCCTGGCCTTCACCCATGGCGGTAAATGCCGAGGTGATCTCGAAGGTGCGGGTGTTGATCAGGCTGAAGTCGGCCACCAACGTCAGGCCCAGCACCGCCGAATAGCTGTTGGTGTGGTCCAGGGCATTGATGTCCTGGGTGAAGTCGATGTCCGACAGTGTGCCGAACAGCACGTAGTCAGCACCCTTGAAGTTACCGGCCTTGATGCGCTTGATCACGTCATAGACGTCGCCCTTGGCGTCGGCGGTGTAGGGCGTTCCCTGTACCAGTTGGAACTGGTGCGACTTGAGGATTTCGCCCTTGATGTCACCGCTGAATTTACGCAGCTCGGTCTGTTCGATGTAGCTGGTACGGCTCTCGTACTCACTGTAGTTCGACGCACCGCTGGCCTGATACGCGCTGGCCTGGAAGTTATTGCTGGCCGACACCGCGTGGATGTACTCCTCGACCCGCGCCTCGTAGGCCAGGTCGGTTACCGCGATCTTAGGGGCGGCCGAGGCGCCAAAGGCGCACAGCAGGCCGATCATGCCGATCCATGCACGCATTGCTTAGCGCTCCGTGGTTTTGCGGATTTCTTTCTCGTCCATCCATTCGGCCAGGCCGCTCTCGACGTCGATCAGCTGCAGGCTGAATTTGTAGAACACGTCCTTGTAGTCCGAGCTGCGCTTGACGATGGAACTGATGGAGCCTTCCAGGCGGTACTTGGCGGCAACCATGTTGCCGGTCTTGCTCACCGTGGATTTTTTGTACAGGCCGCTCTGGTTCTGCAGCTTGAGCTGGTCGACCTGGCTTTGCATTTCAGTGTTGTCGCTGGCGAAGCGCGCGGTGCCGGTTTTCATCAACTGGGTCTTGATCGACGTGGTGATCTCGCGGGTATCGATGTACTCGCTGGTCTTGTTCTTCACGTCATACACCTGCACCACCGGACGGCCTTGCAGAATGCCGGACTGCGCCAGAGAGCGGGTCATGCTTTCAGCGATCATCTGCAGGTCGGTGGAACCGAACTCGTTGGTCACCAACTCCACGGCCTTGGTGTCGCCGTAGCTGATGTTCTTGCCGCCGAGTACCGGCGAGGTGTTGGAGCAACCGCTGGCCAGCAGGGCGACCACGGCGAGGAACGAGAAGCGTACGAACATGGGGAAGTCTCTCTGAAACAGGCTTTTTAGTTGAAGAGCAGGGGCGCGACTCAAGGCGTCTTCACTTCAAGACGGAAGTCCGCGGCCTGGGGCAAATTGGCAATGGCGGGCAGGAAGGTCGCCTGGTTGGCGTACAGGTTCAGCACTTTCCAGGTTTCTTCATCGCCCACAGGGAAACCGTCGGCGCCCAGCCAGGCGAAGCGGTAATACATCATCTGGTTGCTGCTGGTGATGTTGCTCAGCTGCACTTTGGCCGTGAGGAAGCCGTTTTCGCGGGCAACGCGAATGGCACCGACGGCGATGCCTTTGAATTTACCCATCACCACGATTTTGCTGGCGGCGCTGCCGGGTTCCGGTGGCGGTGGGGTGGCGCAGCCGGCGAGCAGGATCAGCGCGAGGGCGCCGAGGATGAAATGACGCATAACGTGCTCCTTAAGGTTGTTTGAGGGCGATGGCCTGAGCGGAAGTGCCTGGCACCACATGCGCGGCAAGGCCACCGGCGAAAACCTGGTTGCCGACCACACGCAGAGTGATCACTTGATAGCGCTGGTCGGCCTTGACCGTCACCAGCGTCCCGCCCAAGGCGTTGGGCAGGCTGACTTGGTGTTCGCCATGCTTGAGGCGCAGGCGCGTCACTTGGGTCATGTCCGGCAGGGTGCGCCAGGTGCGGGTGTCAGCACCTTCGGTCACCGCCGAGGCGATGCCCAGCACCAGGCCTGCCATGGGGTTGGTCTTGTTCAGGTTGTTTTGCGTCACGCCACGGCTGACTGCACGCACGGTGGTGCGCAGGATGATCCCAGGCATGTCGTCACGCAGGGCGCGGCGGGACATGGCGGTGGTGCTATTGAGTGCCGTGAGGTTCTGCTGCTTGCCGTCGACGCCGATCTGGCTGAAGGTCGCGGTCGAGGTGTCTGCCTTGATCACCGGGAATGACAGTGGGGTGATGACCAGGTGGCCGTCGATCGGGATCGGCAGCGGTAGGCGGATCGAGTCACGCGCCGGTGCCAGGCCACTCTGCACCACGATCAGCACGTCGGTCTCGTCGGCGCCGACCCTTGATTTGTCCAGGTCCATCAGCGCTTGCTCCAGCAGCGGCGTGTTGGGGCGCAACTCGGCAGCCTTGCGATAACCCGGTGCGGCCAGGTCTTTCTCTCCCAGGGCTTCGTAGACAAAGCCTGCCAGGTAATGGCTGAACGCACTCTGGTAGCTGTTCTTCAGGCCGACCACATCCGGCGCATCCAGTGCTTCAATCGGGTAGCCACGCAGGTCTTTGATCTGAGTGGTTACGCCCTGGCGCTCGGCCTCGTTTTCGCGCTTGAGGTATTCCTTGTCGCGCAGGTCGGCGATAACGGCTTCGCGCTCGTGGGTCTTCTTGATTTCGGTGCGGGCGCCGTCGAAGTCATTCACGGCCAGCAGGTTCAGGGCCATTTGAGTGGTCAGCATGACCTTTTCGTAGTCGTAGCCTTCGTAGCGGCGCACCTTGTCGTTGACCAGGAAACTGCCGAACTGGGCGAGGTACTTTTCGCTGTCGAACTTGACCGACTCTTCCCACTTGTAGACCTGCAGGTCGGCACTGCGCCAGGCGGTCTGGCTGCCGGTGAGGTCACCTTTGGCGCGCAACAGCTCACCCTTTTCGAAGAAGTAGAGCAGGTCCTTGTCTTCGCCGGTGTTGTTCTTTTCCAGCAGGGTCAGGGCGCCATCGACGTTACCGGTGGCCAACTGCTGGTTAGTGGCTTGCAGCTCAGTGTCGTAGCTGCGAAACATCGAACAACCGGAAAGCAAGGTAACCGCCGCAAGCGTGAGCGGGGTCAAGGCGCGAAATGCCATGCAAACTTCTTCCTTGAAAGTGATAAGCAGGTGTGCAAATTCCTCATAAAAACGAGGAAATAAATACCCTTTAGAAATAACAGGGCGCGGCATTATAGGCGCCATTACTGGCAAAACAATGGCTTTTTGTTACGCCTTAATGCGGTGAGTGCCATCAATCCGTTAGTGGTATTCCAAGCGCCAGATCACGAACGCCTTGAGTCAGAGCCTTTAAAGTTAAACAATGTGTTACTTCGTATTTACCTTTGAGATTCATTCATGATTGCCCCCTTCCGTTTTCTCGCCTGGCTGGTGCTGCCGGCCCTGATGTCGTGCAGCTTCAATCTGCTGGCCGCGACTGCCGAGGGCGCCCCACAAGCCCTGCATTTGCTGGATTACATTGGCGCTGACTACCCACCGACGGTGGAGGCGGGCAAGGTTATCGATGAATCTGAATATCGCGAACAACTGGAGTTTCTCGGCGTGTTGCAGGGCCTGGTGACTGAGCTGCCGGAAAGGCCGGAGCGCGCGGAGTTGGTCAAGGGCGTCGACGAATTGTTAGCGGCTGTGACCGCCCACCAGGACGGCGCGGCTGTCGCTCGCCTGGCCCGGCAGTTGGGTGCCAAGTTGGCGGTGGCCTATGAAGTCAGCCAGGCGCCGGTCATCACGCCCGACCCCGCACGTGGCGCACCGCTCTACGCCCAGCATTGCTCGGTTTGCCACGGCACTGCCGGCGCGGGTGATGGTCCGGCCAGTACGGGGATGACGCCGCCACCTGCCAACCTGCGAGATGCCGTGCGTCTGGACCGCCTGAGCCTCTATGCGATCTACAACACCCTCGGCCTGGGCGTTGAAGGCACTGACATGCCGTCCTTCGCCGATCAACTGGATGACCGTCAGCGCTGGGACCTGGCCACTTACATCGCCGGCTTCACAGCGGACCCGGCTGCGGCAAAAAGTGAACAGCCCTTCAACCTCGCCGACCTGGCACGCCAGACGCCTAATGAAGTGCTGGCCGCAAACGGTCCAGGCGCCGCCGCGACCTTCCGTGCCCAGCGCGCACAACCGCCACAGGTCAAGCGTGGCCCGGCGCAGTTGCTCGACTACACCGCCGCCACCCTGGACAAGAGTCTCGCCGCATTCCGTAGCGGTGAGCACGAGCAGGCTTATGACCTGTCGGTAGCCGCTTACCTTGAGGGCTTCGAGCTGGTGGAAAGCTCTCTGGATAACGTTGACGCCAACGTGCGCAAGGACACCGAGAAAGCCCTGATGGCCTACCGGCAGTCATTGCAGGACGGCCTGCCGATCGAGCAAGTGCAGCAGCGTCTGGACGTTGCCAAAGGCAAGCTCACCGAGTCCGCCGGTTTGTTGGGCAGCGATGGCTTGAGCTGGTCGTTGAGCTATATCTCCGGGCTGTTGATTCTGTTGCGTGAAGGCCTGGAAGCCATCCTGGTGCTGGCGGCGATCCTGGCGTTCCTGCGTAACACCGGCCAGCAATCGGCGGTGCGCAGTGTGAACGTCGGCTGGGGCCTGGCGCTACTGGCCGGTCTGGCGACGTGGGCGTTGGCGGCGTATGTGATTGACGTCAGCGGTGCCCAGCGCGAATTGCTGGAAGGTTGCACGGCGCTGTTCGCCAGTGTGATGGTGCTGTGGCTTGGCGTGTGGATGCATGATCGGCGTCATGCAGCAGCCTGGCAGGATTACATCAAGAGCAGCCTGGTCGGCGGCGGAGGGCGCTTTGGTTTTGCGCTGCTGGCGTTTTTCTCGGTGTACCGTGAGCTGTTCGAAGTGATCCTGTTCTACGAAACCCTGTGGCTGCAAGCCGGCCCGGCCGGGCACAACGCAGTGCTGGCGGGTGGTGCTACGGCGCTGGTGCTGTTGGTGGGTTTGGCGTGGGTGATCCTGCGGGGTTCGGCGAAGCTGCCGTTGGCGCTGTTCTTCGGCATCAACGCGGCGTTGCTGTGTGCGCTGTCGGTGGTGTTCGCCGGGCATGGCGTGAAGGCGTTGCAGGAAGCGGGCATCTTCGGTACGCGGCCGGTGGCGTTTTTTGACTTCGACTGGTTGGGCATCCATGCCGATGCGTACTCGTTGAGTGCGCAGGCTTTGGCGATCCTGGCGATTGTGGTGCTTTACGGCCGCAGCCGTCTGGCCGAAAAACAGCGTGTGGTGGCCTGATCGTGCGCGTCTGGATTGATGCGGACGCCTGTCCGCGCGCGGCCAAGGACCAAGTGGTGAAGTTCGCCCTCAAGCGCCAATTCGACGTGGTGCTGGTCGCGGGGCAGAGCCAGATCAAGCCGAGCTTTGCCTGTGTGAAGCTGATCGTAGTACCCAGCGGCCCGGATGCGGCGGATGACTACCTGGTGGAGCACGCGGTGCCCGGCGAGCTGGTGATCTGCAGCGATGTGCCCTTGGCCGACCGTTTGGTGAAGAAGGGTGTCACCGCCCTCGACCCACGGGGCAAGGAATTCAGCCCGGCGAACATGAGTGAACGGCTGGCGGTGCGCAACCTGTTCACTGATCTGCGCGAACAAGGCCAAATGGGCGGCGGCCCACCGCCCCATGGGGAAAAGGACAAGCAGGCGTTCGCCAACGCGCTGGACAGGATACTGACCAAGTTGATGCGCCCGTCCTGACCTGGTTGTAAGCAAGGCTTTTTGTGGCGAGCGGGGCAAGCCCGCTCGCCACCGTTAAGTGTTCGACTGTCTGTTCAATCGTTCTCGTGGGTCAATTCCAGCACGCGATCCACGAGTTTGTTGATGCCCGACGCCACCTCACTGATGCTTTTGCCGAGCATGTAGGCAGGGGTGCTCACCAGCTTGCGCGCCTTGTCCTCGACAATATCCTCCACCGCGCACTCGCGGTGGGTGGCACCCATTTTATCGAGGGCGGCGGCGGTGGCGGCATCGTTGCCGATGGTGCAGGTGACGCCGGGGCCATAGATCTTCGCGGCCAGGGCCGGCGAGATGCAGATCAGCCCGACCGGTTTGCCCGCTTCGGCAAAGGCTTCGGCCAGCGCCAGAACCTGCGGGTTGATGCTGCAACCGGCGCCTTCCACGGCAAAGGTCGAGAGGTTCTTCGCCGCGCCAAAACCGCCGGGCACGATCAGTGCGTCGAAGTCTTCGGCGTTGGCCTCACGGATGTCCTTCACCTCACCCCGGGCGATACGCGCCGACTCCACCAGCACATTGCGCGATTCGGGCATCTCTTCGCCGGTGAGGTGGTTGATCACGTGATGTTGCGCGATATCGGGTGCAAAACATTGGACCTGAGCACCACGCTGGTCCAGGCGCAGCAAAGTGATGACGCTTTCGTGGATCTCTGCGCCGTCGTACACGCCACAGCCGGAAAGGATCACTGCAATCTTTTTGCTCATGAGTATTTCTCCCTATTTCGTGGCGTTAAATGTCTACTAATTTGTCACCTGTTGCCAATGGGATCTGGCGTTGCTACACCTAATCTTGATGTAACAAAAATAGACCGGACTAGCCCATGGACTTCGTGCCTTACGCGGTACCGTTTTTCATTGCCTTGATCGTGGTTGAGCTGCTGGCCGACCACTGGCGCGGCGAGCGCAACTATCGGGTGGCGGATGCCATCAACAGCCTCAGCACCGGTGTGCTGTCCACGACTACGGGGCTGTTGACCAAGGGCGTGGGGTTGCTGACCTACGCGTTCGCGCTCAAGCATTTGGCACTGATCGAACTGTCGGCCCAGAGTGTCTGGACCTGGGTGTTCGCCTTTGTGTTTTATGACTTCTGCTACTACTGGCTGCATCGCTGCGGGCATGAGCGCAACATCCTGTGGGCCGCGCACTCGGTGCATCACCAGAGCGAGGACTACAACCTCACCACCGCCCTGCGCCAGACCAGCACCGGCTTTCTGTTGAGCTGGATCTTTTACTTGCCGTTGGCCGTGCTGGGCGTGCCGCTGGTGGTGTTTATCAGCGTGGCCTCGCTCAATCTTCTGTATCAATTCTGGGTGCACACCCGGCATGTGCCCAAGCTCGGCTGGTTCGAGTGGTTCTTTGTGACACCGTCCAATCATCGGGCCCACCATGCACAGAATGCTCTCTACATGGATCGCAACTACGGCGGGGTGTTCATTATTTGGGATCGGCTGTTCGGCAGCTTCCAGGAAGAAGACGACAACGAGCCGGTGATTTTTGGCGTGACCACGCCCTTGGCCAGCTGGAACCCGCTATGGGCCAACCTGCAGTTTTATGCGCAGCTGTGGAGTGATGCACGACGTACCGAAAAATGGTGGGACAAGCTGCGCATCTGGTTCATGCGCACTGGCTGGCGCCCGGCGGACGTGAAGGCCAAATACCCGATGGCCAAACCCGATTTGAGCCAGTTCCGCAAATTTGAAGTGCCGTTGGATGCGCGCCAGCAGGTCTATATCGCGCTGCAATTTGCCGCGTATGTGGGCTTCGGCAGCTATTTGATGAACTTCGGCGAGGGGCTGCCCACGGCGGCGCTGATCCTGGGCTGGAGTGCGGTGGCGGTGGGGTTATTTACGTTGGGCGTAGCCCTGGAGAATCGCCCGTGGGCGCTGAAAGCCGAGCTGGTACGCCTGGGGCTGAATGTGCCACTGGTGTGGCTGGCGCCGCTGGTCGGGTTATGGCCGGCCAGCAGTTTGGGCTGGCTGGGTTTGGTGAGTTACAGCTTGCTCAGCGTGATCGGCCTCTACTGTTGCAGAAGCCGGCTTACTCGGTGGGTGTCTTAGGCGTTTCGACGGGGGCCGGCTCGGCGGCGAGCCGGGCCTTTGCATCCTCGCAGGCCTGGCGGGCAATGCGGGCGTTCTTGAAGCGGCGGCGCAACCACAGGCCAAAGCCCAACAGCACCAAGGCGCCCAGCACCCACAGCTCGTATTTCTTGACGCTGCCGAGCATGCCTTCCAGCACCGCGCCGAAGTGGTAAGCCGCAGCGCCCAAGGCTGCCGCCCAGACTGCAGCGCCAATCCCGTTAAGAATCAGGTAGCGCACCGGCGGGTAGCCTGACAAACCAATCGCCACGGGCATCACGGTGCGCAAGCCGTAGACAAACCGGAAGCTCAGCACCCAGATGTCCGGATGCTTACGGATATGTTCCAGGGCCTTGTCGCCCATCAATTGCCAGCGCGGCTTGCGCGCCAACAGTTTGCGGCCGTGCTTGCGCCCCAGGAAGTACCACAGCTGGTCGCCGGCGTAGCTGCCAAAGAAGGCAACGACCACCACCAGGTTGATATCCATGTATCCACGGAACGCCAGGAAGCCTGCGAGAACCAAAATGGTCTCGCCTTCGAAGAACGTGCCCAGGAAGAGAGCAAAGTAGCCGAAGTCATGCAGAAATTGTTGAAGCATGGTCTGGGGTGCTGGCGAAATGAACGCGCAGCCTACGCCTTCGTGAACATTCATGAAAGTATCGAGATGTGTCACGAAGTGAAAAATTCCTACATAAACGACGAATGCGACTGCAGGTCGCATCGATAAGCACAACTGTCATTCCTTCGTCATAATGGCCGCTTATAACTGCAACGCTCGCCCGTAAACGCGGGCTCAGGAGTCTGTCGTGAGCTTTACCCCTGCCAATCGCCTGTTCCCCGCCACCCGCCTGCGTCGCAATCGCCGTGATGATTTTTCTCGCCGTCTGGTGCGTGAAAACGTGCTGACGACGAACGATCTGATTTTGCCGGTGTTTGTGCTGGACGGTGAAAATCGCCGGGAAGCGGTGGCGTCGATGCCGGGTGTGGAGCGCTTGACCATTGATCTGCTGCTTGAAGAAGCGGCGAATTGGGTTGAACTGGGGATTCCGGCGCTGGCGCTGTTTCCCGTGACACCCTCCGAACTCAAGTCGCTCGACGCTGCCGAAGCCTGGAACCCGCAAGGGATCGCCCAGCGCGCCACCCGCGCCTTGCGCGAGCGTTTCCCGCAGCTGGGTGTGATCACCGACGTGGCGCTGGACCCGTTCACCACCCACGGCCAGGATGGCATTCTTGACGAAGACGGCTATGTTCAGAACGACATTACCGTCGATGCACTGGTCAAGCAGGCGTTGTCCCACGCGGCAGCGGGTGCCCAGGTCGTGGCGCCGTCGGACATGATGGACGGCCGCATCCAGGCGATTCGCGAAGCCCTGGAACTGGCTGGCCACGTCAATGTGCGGATCATGGCCTATTCGGCCAAGTACGCCAGCGCCTATTACGGCCCGTTCCGCGACGCGGTGGGTTCGGCGCTGAACCTGGGCAAGGCCAACAAGGCCTCCTATCAGATGGACCCGGCCAACAGCCATGAAGCCCTGCACGAAGTGGCGGCCGACCTGGCCGAAGGTGCCGATATGGTGATGGTCAAACCCGGGATGCCGTACCTGGACATCCTTTACCGGGTCAAAGAGGAATTCAAGGTGCCGACCTTTGTCTATCAGGTCAGCGGTGAATACGCCATGCACATGGCCGCGATCCAGAATGGTTGGTTGAGTGAAGGGGTGATCCTTGAATCCCTGACAGCCTTTAAACGTGCCGGCGCTGATGGCATTCTGACCTACTTCGCCGCCCGCGCTGCCCAATTGCTTAGAGAGCAACAATAGCCCTCACAGGAACACTCGATGAATACCGAAGGACTCTCAGAAGTTGCCGTAAAAGACGCTCACCCGGTGGTGGAACAAGTCACCGAGACCCCGCCCGAGCTGGAGCCTGCTCCGCCTGCCGTGGTGCCCGAAGCCCCAGCGCCGGCCCCGGTGGCGGCGGTGACCAACCTGGATGACAGCAGCCTGTACATCCACCGCGAGCTGTCACAACTGCAATTCAACATCCGCGTGCTGGAGCAGGCGCTGGACGAGTCCTATCCGCTGCTGGAGCGGCTCAAGTTCCTGCTGATTTTTTCCAGCAACCTGGACGAGTTCTTTGAGATTCGCGTCGCGGGCCTCAAGAAGCAAATTACCTTCGCCCGCGAACAAGCCGGTGCCGACGGCCTGCAGCCGCATCAGGCCCTGGCGCGTATCAGTGAGCTGGTGCATGGCCACGTGGACCGCCAATACGCGATCCTCAACGACATTCTGTTGCCCGAGCTGGAAAAACATCAGGTCCGCTTCATCCGTCGCCGTCACTGGACCGCCAAGATCAAGACATGGGTGCGTCGCTACTTCCGTGACGAGATTTCACCGATCATCACCCCGATCGGCCTCGACCCTACTCACCCGTTCCCGCTGCTGGTGAACAAGAGCCTGAACTTCATCGTTGAACTGGAAGGTATCGACGCCTTTGGTCGCGATTCTGGCCTGGCGATCATCCCGGCACCGCGTCTGTTGCCACGGATCATCAAGGTACCGGAAGAGGTGGGGGGCGCTGGCGACAATTATGTATTCCTCTCGTCAATGATCCACGCGCATGCCGATGACCTGTTCCAGGGCATGAAGGTAAAAGGTTGCTACCAGTTCCGCCTGACCCGTAACGCCGACCTGGCGCTGGACTCCGAAGACGTCGAAGACTTGGCCCGTGCCCTGCGCGGCGAACTGTTCTCGCGCCGATACGGTGATGCGGTGCGCCTGGAAGTGGCTGATACTTGCCCGAAACACCTGTCGGACTACCTGCTCAAGCAGTTCAACCTGGCCGAGTCCGAGTTGTACCAGGTCAATGGCCCGGTGAACCTGACGCGCCTGTTCAGCATCACCGGCCTGGACAGCCATCCGGAGTTGCAATACACGCCGTTCACGCCGCAGATCCCGAAACTGCTGCAAAACAGCGAGAACATCTTCAGTGTGGTGAGCAAGCAGGACATTCTGCTGCTGCACCCGTTCGAGTCCTTTACTCCAGTGGTCGACCTGCTGCGCCAGGCCGCCAAGGACCCGCATGTATTGGCCGTGCGCCAGACGTTGTACCGCTCCGGCGCAAACTCGGAAATCGTCGATGCGCTGGTAGACGCTGCGCGTAACGGTAAGGAAGTCACCGCGGTGATCGAGCTGCGTGCGCGGTTCGATGAAGAGTCCAACCTGCAACTGGCCAGCCGCCTGCAAGCGGCCGGTGCGGTGGTGATCTACGGCGTGGTGGGCTTCAAAACCCACGCCAAGATGATGCTGATCCTGCGCCGTGAAGCCGGCGAGATTGTGCGCTACGCTCACTTGGGCACCGGCAACTACCACGCCGGCAACGCCAAGCTCTACACCGACTACAGCCTGCTGACTTCCGACGACGCCTTGTGTGAAGACGTCGGCAAGTTGTTCAGCCAGTTGATCGGCATGGGCAAAACCTTGCGCATGAAGAAGCTGCTGCACGCGCCGTTCACCCTGAAGAAGGGCATGCTCGACATGATTGCCCGGGAGACCCAGTTCGCCCTCGACGGCAAACCGGCGCACATCATTGCCAAGTTCAACTCGCTGACTGATCCAAAGATCATCCGCGCGCTGTACAAGGCCAGCCAGTCCGGTGTGCGCATCGACCTGGTGGTGCGTGGCATGTGCTGCCTGCGCCCGGGCATTGTCGGGGTCTCGCATAACATCCATGTGCGCTCGATCATCGGCCGCTTCCTGGAGCACACGCGGGTGTTCTACTTCCTCAACGGTGGCGAGGAGCAGATGTTCCTTTCCAGCGCGGACTGGATGGAACGCAACCTCGACAAGCGTGTGGAGACCTGCTTCCCGGTGGAAGGCAAGAAGTTGATCATGCGGGTCAAGAAGGAGCTGGAAAGCTACCTCACCGACAACACACACAGCTGGAGCCTGCAGTCGGACGGCCGTTACGTGCGCAACACGCCGACCGGCAATCAGAACCCGCGCAGCGCGCAGGCGACGTTGCTGGAGAAGCTGGGCAGCCCGATTCTGGCGGTGAATTAATAGCCAATACGGACTAACAATGTGGGAGGGGGCTTGCTCCCGATTGCAGTGGGTCAGTTGATGAACAGGTCAACTGACACTCCGCTATCGGGAGCAAGCCCCCTCCCACATTTGTTTTGCAGGGTGCTTTAGTGCAGGTTCAGGCTGAACCCCACCCGTGTCAGCCACTCCGCTTCCTGGGCAAAGTCCGCCTGGGTCAGCTGGTTTTCATCCAGCCAGCCTTTCGGGAATACCACGTCGAGGCTGTCGCCCCGGGCGCGCAGGGTGACCTGAGGCATTTCCTGAGTGCCACGGATGTGGTGGAACAGGATCGCAAAGCGCAGCAGCACGCACAGGCGAATCAGCTTGATGCCTTCATCGCCGAATTCGGCAAACTTGTCCTTTGGAATGTTACGTCGATGGCCGCGCACCAGCAGCGCGAGCATCTGTTGGTCTTCGCGGGAGAAACCGGCGAGGTCCGAGTGCTCGATCAGGTAGGCGCCATGTTTGTGGTAATGGTAGTGGGCGATGTCCAGGCCCACTTCATGCACTTTGGCTGCCCAGCCGAGCAGTTCGCGCCAGACGCCGTCTTCCAGGTCCCAGTCCTCGGCCACCTGGTCGAAGGCGTGCAGGGCTTTGCGCTCCACCCGGGCCGCCTGTTCCAGATCGACGTGATAACGCTCCATCAATGAGGTAAGGGTGCGCTCACGCACGTCTTCGTGATGATGGCGGCCCAACAGGTCGTAGAGCACACCTTCGCGCAGGGCGCCATCGCAGTGGTCCATGCGTTGCAGTTCGAGCGCGTCGAAAATCGCTTCGAGAATCGCCAGGCCTGCGGGGAAGATGGTGCGGCGATCGGGCTTGATGCCATCGAAGTCGATTTTCTCGGCATCGCCCAGTTTGAAGAGCTTGCGCTTGAGCCACGCCAGGCCTTCGGCGTTGACCTCACCGGTGCCATGGCCGCCGGCTTTCAGGGCCAGGCCGATGGCGCGGATGGTACCGGACGAACCGATGGCCTCATCCCAGGTCAGGCGGTGCAGGGCGTGCTCAATGCTCATGATCTCCAGTCGCGCGGCCGTGTAGGCCTGGGCATAGCGTGCCGGGGTGATCTTGCCGTCCTTGAAATAGCGCTGGGTAAAGCTGACGCAGCCCATTTGCAGGCTCTCGCGCAGCAACGGCTCGAAACGCTGGCCGATAATGAACTCGGTACTGCCGCCGCCGATGTCCGCCACCAGGCGCTTGCCGGGAGTGTCAGCCAGGGTATGGGAGACGCCGAGGTAGATCAGGCGCGCTTCTTCACGGCCGGAGATGACTTCTACCGGGTGGCCGAGGATTTCCTCGGCGCGGCGGATAAATTCACCGCGGTTGCGCGCTTCACGCAGGGCGTTGGTACCGACGATTCGCACGGCGCCCAAAGGCATGCCATTGATCAGCTGGGCAAAGCGCTTGAGGCAGTCGAGCCCGCGTTGCATGGATTCTTCATTGAGCTGGCGCTCGTCGTCGATCCCGGCAGCCAGTTGTACTTTTTCGCCGAGCCGTTCGAGGATGCGGATTTCGCCGTTCTGGGCCTTGGCCACGACCATGTGAAAGCTGTTGGAGCCCAGGTCGATGGCGGCGATCAGGGACAGATTCTTGGCTTGGGATTGCGGCATGGTTTGGGGGTCTCGGTCGATAACCTCACCATCGTGCCACGATCGACCGCTGGCGCCAACGCGTTGTGCTTCAGTAATTTTCCTGAGGCTGTCTGTGGGGAATTCCTTTAGGAAATGTAGGGCGGTTTTATAAGTGTGCGCTGAATAAGACCCTTGATGTTGTAGCGTGTTTTAATCAGGTGCTGCGCACGTGCCATTTATGACTTTCCCTACAGTCAGTGATTTGATGTCGCCTTCATTCTTTTGTTCAGGACTACATTGTCGGTGGCTTAAAGTGATGCTTTATTTTTATCATTCCCACAATTATTGATGTGTTGTCTGATTCTTTAACGAAGTGTCAAAGCGACACACTGTTATCCGGCAATTCTGCCTGGGTGGCATTTATTTATCGTTGTACATGTCCCGGAAGATAAGTCGTTGGGCGATGGAGTCGCCAAGACACAAATAAAGAACACCTGATAACTTCTTTTAGTGACAGGATGAACATGAAAAAAATTGTTGGATTGACTCTTGGTATTGCGTGCCTGGCTGCGGCCTTAACTGTACAGGCGACTACCAATACCAGTGCCCAACTGGTCGTCAGGGGTACGATTACACCGGCAGCCTGCAACCTCAGCCTGGCCGGCAGCGGTATCATCGACTATGGCACGATTCGTTCGGGCGAATTGTCCCAGACGGCGTTCAATCCGCGCGAAGAGAAGACCACTTCCCTGATCGTCAATTGTGGCGCGACCCCTGCCCGGTTCGGCATCACCTTTACCGATCTGCAAGCGGGCAACAAAGTGACGGGTATCCTGGGTGCAGGCTTTACTGAAGCGCAGAACTTTGGTTTGGGGGCTGTAGGAACCCGTCGCACCGGTGGCTATTCGGTCACCCTCAGGGACCTGCGTTCGTCCGGCGTGGTGCTGCATCCGATCATGCGTATCGGTGCTGGCGCCTGGAATAACAGCGATGGCAAAGTTGCTCAATCGCCCACCCAATACTCGTGGCGCAATGGCGCAGCCTTTACACCCGCCGCGGTTAACCAATTGACGGGCACGCTCGCAGTGAAGGCTGTCATCAACCGAGCTCGGGACCTGGACCTGAGTCGAGATGTCTCTATTGATGGGCGCGCCACGCTTGTATTGAGTTACATCTAAGTAACGGAAAACAGCCAGCCAAGAAACTCATTATTTCTGGTTGGCTGTTTTTCTGTGGGCGCTTGACGGTCAATGGTCAACTTTATTAGTGGCGGGGAATATAGAGTGCGTGGTTTTTTAATAATAAGCAGTGCGTTATTGCGGGGTGCAAGCATTTGCCTTTTGTTTGCCACTGTTGCTGTGGCGGACGGTATGTATCCGGAAACAACGGTGGTGGTGCTTTAT
Source organism: Pseudomonas sp. O39 (assembly GCF_045447295.1). NCBI lineage: Bacteria > Pseudomonadati > Pseudomonadota > Gammaproteobacteria > Pseudomonadales > Pseudomonadaceae > Pseudomonas > Pseudomonas sp. O39. The sequence goes on along the minus strand of NZ_JBJGXV010000004.1, from coordinate 283,061 downwards.
GAGGAAGACGGCGAAGCCACAATAAATATCAAGAATACCGATGCCGGGCCAGCGCTGCTTCATTCAGTCGTGGAAAACGTGCCGGAGGACCTGGAGCCGCTATTGATTGTGACGCCGCCCATCGCTCGTGTGGAGGCGGGCGAAACGCAACTGGTGCGGTTCATCGCCACCTTGAAGGAGCCGCTTAAGACCCAACGACTCAAGCGAGTGTCCTTCGAAGGTATTCCCCAGGCGCGCGCGGTGGATGGTGCGACCATCGGTATCACCCTTCGACAGAATTTGCCGCTGATCCTGCACCCACAAGGCTTGCCTCGGCACCATACGCCTTGGGAGTTGCTGAAGTGGAAGCGGGCGGGCGAGCGCCTCACTGTCCATAACGACAGTGCCTATGTCGTGCGCCTGGCGCCGGATGTGAAAGTGTTTCCAAAAGGCTTTCTGGCTACATTGCCACGCACCTACCTACTGCCGGGTGAAGTGCTGACGGCAGAGCTCGACAGCCCCTTGGGCAATGCGGCTGAGGTCGAGATACAGCCGGCTACGGTTTATGGGTTTACGGTAGACAACTACCGGGCTCCGATCGTAACCGATGGGGCTTGACTGACTCATGTCGAACCCTTCGAGTAATAGCATCGCGGCGTCTTTTTGGCCCTGCAGACCTACGCTTATCATGGGGTTTGCGACCCTGTGGAGTCTGCCCGGCCTGGTGTCGGCGATGGAGCTCGGGGAGGGTTTCGACCTCGCGTCACTGACAGCCCACGGCATCGACCCGAAGGTCTCCGACTACTTTCGCAACGCGGCGCGCTTTCGCGAAGGCGTCCAGGTGGTGGGGTTGCGGGTCAATGGGAACCCGCTTGGGCTGGTGGATGCACGGTTCGATCACGAGGGCCGCTTATGCTTCACCCGCGGGTTGCTGGAGAAAGCAGGATTAGTGACGCCCGGCGCGATCATTGAGGAAGGTGCTACGCCCGACCAGTCTTGCCATGACTTCTTCGGGGCATTCCCCACGACCATGGTCAAGTTGCGTCCCGGCACGGACGAGGTGACGCTGGTGGTGCCCACCCAATCGTTGCGTGATCCCCAGTGGGACGCCGGGCATTTTTCCAAAGGCGGGACCGCGGCGTTGTTCAACTATGACGTGCTGGGTTTCGACAGCCGTTCGCGCAGCGGGCCCAGCCGGTTCGTTTCGGCCTATACCGAGGCAGGCTTTAACCTTGAGGATTGGATTGTTCGCAGCCGTCAATTCTATGTGTCCGATAATGGCAAGGCCCGTACCGAGCATCTATATGCCTATGCACAGCGGGACATTGCCGAGTTGCAATCGACTTTCCAGATGGGGCAGATTTCCAGTAATAACCCGCTGTTTGGTGGCGTCCAGTTATCTGGCCTGCAGTTTTTCCCCGATGGTCAATCACGTGTCGCTGCGGGCAGTAACAATGCCGTGGTCGAAGGGCTTGCCCAGAGCCCGTCACGCATAGAAGTTCGCCAGTCCGGCGTGTTGATTCACAGCACGCTGGTGCCTGAAGGTCCCTTCCGGCTGACGGGGTTGCCCTTGCTCAATGGCACCAGTGACCTGGAGGTCAGCGTGATCGACGTACGGGGCGCCAGGCGTAGCTTTGTGGTGCCCGCGGCCTCGTTTGCGGGGACTGTCCCGGCGGCGCCCGGTTACTATTTTTCTGTTGGCAAGCTGCGCAAGAATGCGGATGAAGAGGGGCCGTCACCGGTGGTCGCCATGGGGAGCGGCACTTGGGGTTTGGGGAGCAACTCGTCTGCGGGCTTTGGCTTATTGAGTACGGATGAGTACTGGTCGGCAGGTGGCACCCTGAGCAGTGTGTTTTTCCAGCGAGTTTCTGTGGCGGCGCGTCAAAACCTTTCTCGAGACGGCAAACGTGCAGTATCCGGGTCGCGCAGCAGCGTGTCGGTCACCAGCCCGGTATACGCCACTATCGACGTCAACCTCAGCGCAACCACCCAAACCCAGGGGTATCGTGAGGTACTTGAAGCCGGCCGGTCGTACGGGGTCGATGAATTGGGTTCGCGCTTCAAAAACCAATACACAGCAAGCGTGAGCTGGGCCGAACCCACGCTGGGCGTATTTTCTGCGGGCTATACCCGCAGTTCTCAATTTGACGGGCGAACGACCGAGCATGTGTCGGCCTCCTGGAACAAGTCATTCAGCCACGCCGATGTAACGCTGATTGCGGATTCGCAGGTGGGCGGTACTCGAATGGGCCGTGACGCCACGCTTGCCGGCAGGCGACATGAGAGCGCTCTGGAGAATGACCTGTCCTTGCGTCTGCAGGTCAGCGTGCCGCTGGGACGGGATCGCCGGGTAAACAGCTATGCCAGCCGTCGCGGGGGCCGGTTCACCGCTGGCACAGCGCTTAGCGAGCGGGTCAACGAGTCTGTGAATTACGAAGTGGGGGTCGAGCGCGATATCAATGCCCGAGAACAATCGATTCGCGGCAATGTGGACCTGTTGCCACGTTATACCCGCGTTGGCCTGGGTGTCAGCCATGATCCCCAGGGCACCAGCTATACGGGGCAGTTGCAGGGCGGCGTGGTGGCTCACGAGGGTGGGCTGACGTTTTCACCGTATACCGTGCAGGACACGTTCGGCATCGTCTCGGTAGGGGGTATCGGCGCTGCAAAAGTCCAGACGCCCCAAGGCCCTGTCTGGACTGACTACCGCGGGCAAGCGGTGATCTCAGGCTTGCCGGCCTACACCAACAGCCGAGTCGAGGTGCAAACCCAGTCCTTGCCCAAGCGCGTCGACCTGAAAAACGGCACCCAGATGCTCACAGCAGGCCGTGGGTCCTTCAATGCCGTGAATTTCGATGTGGTGAAAGTGCGCCGCGTGTTGCTTACCGCGAATGACCAGCACGGCCGGCCATTACCTCAAGGCGCCTCGGTATTCGGCAAGGGTGATCGCTTCCTGACCAACGTGGTGGGTGAGGGCATGATTTTTCTCAACGACGTCGAGGAGGCGCAAAGCCTGCGGGTTTCATTGCCGGACTCTTCCACCTGCCTGTTGCGGATTGATCTTGAGACCCAGCCAGACAATGACAAATTTTATGAAACCATTTCGGCGGTGTGCCATGGCCGTTAAGTTTGAAACATGGCCGTTGGTGTTGCTCTGCACGGTATTGGCGGCGCCTGAGGTCCTGGCCGAAAACTGTCGGCTCTCGGTGAGCCAGCCGCGCATTGACTATGGCGCCATCCGCAGGGAGGCGCTCGTTGCAAAAACCTCCATGGTGCTGGGTACGCGCTCGTTGCGCGTGAACGTCATTTGCACTGAGCCTGCGGCCATGGCGTTGCGTTTTATCGGTGTTGCAGCAGACCGGCAGGGGTTTGTGTTTGGTCGGCAGGGGCGTTTTCGCTTGAGCCTCAAACACGCCCAGGTGGATGGGCGTGCTGTCGAATGGTGGGCGGCTACGCACTTGCCCGGCGAGCCTGCCAGCGGGCAGTTGCTGCCCGGCCAGACCTTGGTGGCGCGGGCGGCAGGGGTGCCGGTAGCAGGCCGCCGACTGACAGCCCAGGTTGATATCGACACCGAACTGCCCGCTGAGGCCTTGGAGGTACGTGACGAGACGCACCTTGAGGGGCAAGGCAGTTTCGAATTGATCAGCCCGGTTGTTCCACCGAGCCGATGAAATTGGCGAGCTCGGGTGTCTTGGGGTTGGCGAACAACGTTTTGGGGTCGCCTACTTCATGCACCTTGCCTTGGTGCATAAACACCAGTTTGTCCCCGACTTCCCGGGCAAAACGCATTTCGTGGGTCACCATGATCAAGGTCATGCCGTCCTTGGCCAGTTGGCGCACGACGCTGAGCACTTCATTGACCAGTTCCGGGTCCAGGGCGGAGGTGATTTCGTCGCACAGCAGCACTTTGGGCGACATGGCCAATGCGCGCGCAATGGCGACCCGTTGCTGCTGACCGCCGGACAGGCGATCAGGGAAGGCGTCGAACTTCTCCCCCAGCCCGACCCGCTCCAGCATCTGCCTGGCAAGCTGTGCGGCTTTGGCCTTGGGCACTTTCTGCACCACTTGCGGTGCGAGCATGACGTTTTCGCCCACGGTCAGGTGCGGGAACAGGTTGAACTGCTGGAACACCATGCCGACTTTCTGCCGCAGGCTGCGCAGGTCGGCACGGGCGGCGTCGAGGTATTCGCCATCGACTTCGATCACGCCGTCGTTGATGGATTCCAGGCCATTGAGGGTACGCAGCAAGGTGGATTTACCCGAGCCGCTGCGGCCGATGATCGCCACCACCTGGCCTTCTTCAACGGTCAGGTCGATGCCCTTGAGTACATGGTGATCGCCGTAATACTTATGCAGGGCGGAAATTCTAAGCAGAGGCATGCAGTCTCCTTTTCAGGTAGCGCGCACTGAGGGACAAGGGGTAGCAGAGCAGGAAGTAACCGAGGGCCACCAAGCCATAGACCATAAAGGGCTCGAAGGTGGCATTGGCGAGCATGCCGCCGGTTTTGGTCAGTTCGGTAAAACCGATGATCGAGGTCACGGCGGTGCCTTTGACCACTTGCACCGAGAAGCCAACCGTCGGCGCTACGGCAATCCGCAGCGCTTGGGGCAGGATTACGTAACGCAGTTGTTCAAGCGGGTTAAGGGCCAGGCTGGCCGACGCTTCCCACTGCCCGTGGGCGATGGACTCGACGCAGCCGCGCCAGATCTCGGCCAGGTAGGCACTGGTAAACAAAGTCAGGGCAATTGCCGCTGCCAGCCAGGGCGAGATATCCACCCCCAGCAGGGCAATGCCGAAAAACACCAGAAATAACTGCATCAGCAGCGGCGTGCCCTGAAACAGTTCGATATAGGTGCGCGCGACATTGCGCGGGAAGGCTTTGCGGCTGATGCGCATCGTCATCACCAGCAAACCGATCAGGCCGCCGCCGACAAACGCCACCAGCGACAGCAACAGGGTCCATTGCAGGCCAACAGCCAGGTTGCGCACGATGTCCCAGAACGAAAAATCACTCATCGGCTGTTCCTCATCACAAACCGTCGGCCAATCCAGTTGAGCAACTGGCGAATCATCAGCGCCATACACAGGTACACCAGGGTGGTCAGGGCGTAGGTTTCAAAGGCGCGGAAGTTGCGCGACTGAATGAAGTTGGCGGCAAAGCTCAGCTCCTCGGTGGCGATTTGCGAACACACCGCCGAACCCAGCATCACGATGATGATTTGGCTGCTCAGGGCCGGCCACACCTTGCCCAGAGCGGGCAGCAGCACCACATGACGGAACGCTTCAAAACGCGTCATCGCTAATGCTGCTGCCGCTTCCAGCTGGCCACGAGGGATGGCCTGGATGCCGGCGCGGATGATCTCGGTGGAGTAAGCCCCCAGGTTGATTACCATCGCCAGCACGGCGGCTTGCCACTCGGTGATTTTCAGCCCCAGTGACGGCAAACCGAAGAAGATGAAAAACAACTGCACCAGAAACGGCGTGTTGCGGATCAACTCGACATACACGCCGAAGAACCAGGCAAAGGGCTGGATCTTCCACGCCCGCACCACGGCACCGACGGTGCCCAGGGCAACCCCCAGAATCGCGCCGATGGCCGTCAGTTCAAGCGTGAACAAGGCGCCGCGCAACAGCAGGTCGGTATTGGCCAGTACGGGCATAAAGTCGAATTGATAGGCCATGAATCAGCTCCGTCGCGTCAAAGATCGGCGGGCAGCGGCTCTTTGAGCCACTGCATCGCGTTCTTTTCCAGGCTGCCGTCGGCCTTGGCCGCCACCAGGATCTGGTTAACCTTCTCCAGCAGTGCCGGTTCGTTCTTGTTCACGCCCACGTACACCGGCGAGTCCTTGAGTTTCACTTTCAGTGCCGGTACGCGTTTGGGGTTGCGCTCGCTGATCGCCACCATCACCACGTTGCCGCTGGCAATCAGGTCGACCTGGCCGGCCAGGTAGGCGGCGATGGTCGAATTGTTGTCTTCGAAACGCTTGATGGTCGCTTCCTTGGGCGCAACGGCGGTCAGCTCGATGTCTTCGATGGCGCCGCGCGTCACGCTGATGGTTTTGCCTTTGAGGTCGTCGGTGGTGCTGATGGCCGCGTCAGGCGGACCGAACACAGCCAGGTAGAACGGCGCGTACGCCTTGGAGAAATCGATGACCTTTTCCCGCTCGGGGTTCTTGCCCAGGCTGGAAATCACCAGGTCGACCTTGCCGGTGGTGAGGAACGGGATGCGGTTGGTGCTGTTGACCGGGGTCAACTCCAGCTTGACCTTGAGCTGGTCGGCCAGCAGCTTGGCGGTGTCGATGTCCAGGCCGCGGGGTTTCATGTCAGGGCCGACCGAACCGAACGGCGGGAAGTCTTGAGGGACGGCGACCTTCAGGGTGCCACGGGCGACGATATCGTCCAGACCATTGGCCTGGGCGGGTGCCTGGCTCAGCATCAGGCTGGCAAACAGGGCAGTGAGCAGGGCGCTGTAGCGCTTGGTCATGGCAACTCTCCGAAAAGGGCGAAGGGATTTTCTGACTTTGCTCAGTGCACAGCCCATGCCATCACCCCTCGGATCGCCTGCAACGCCGGAATTTGTTGAGGTTCGGTGGTCTTACTGGTCTGAACAGTGATGACGCTTTTCGCACCTTTTTCGAGCGTCGACAAAACCCCGCGAGCCCCTTTGGGGCGTGGCTTGCCGACAGCCGCGAATAGCTTTACAACTAGCCGCTCAGTTGTCTGGAACCTTGAGTTTTTTATGAATTCCATTGCCCAAGCCGTACCGGAAGCGGCCCTGCAGGCCATCCGCAAACTGATCAAGGAACAGGGCTTCGCAGCGGGCGATGCATTGCCGTCCCAGCGCGACCTGGCGGTGCAATTGGGCGTGAGTCGGGCGTCGTTGCGCGAGGCGTTGTCGTCTTTGAGTGCCTTGGGTGTGGTCAGTGTGCAGCCGGGCAAAGGCGTCTTTGTGCAGGCGGCGGAAGACCCTCCGGGGTTTGCCTGGCCTTTTGCGGCTCAGGCCTCGCCGCTGGATATCTTCCAGTTGCGCTATGCCCTGGAGGGATTTGCAGCGGGGTTGGCCGCGGTGACGCTGACCCTCGATGAGTTGGACGGCCTGCAGGACAATGTCGAGGCAATGCGCAAGGTACTCAAGGCCGGCGACTTTGAAACCGCGGCCCGACTGGACTTCGAATTTCATCAGCGGATCCTGTTGGCCAGCGGTAATCAGGCGATGGTGAGCATTCTGAGTGCCAGCGCGGAGGTGTTCCTGGAGAGTCAGAAACTACCGTTCATCCGACCGGAACGGGCCATGGAGACCTGGCAGGAACACCGCAAGATCCTGCGTGCACTGGCCCGGCGCTCCAGTGCGGTGGCGCAGAAAACCATGCAGGAGCACGTACGCAATGCGGCGTTGCGCACGGGCATAGCGTTCGTGACTCCCGTGACGCCGTGAGTTGGGCTATACCCAAACTCATGCATCACCATAGCAAGAGTCAATCAGAGGCGGCTTCCTGAACGAGAGAAGGGCGGCTATGATGGGCAACGTTTTTTTTGCTTACAATCCGGAGACATCCATGAGCAACGATCTTATCAAGCACGTCACCGACGCGACCTTTGAGGCCGAAGTACTCAAGGCTGCTGGCCCGGTGCTGGTTGACTACTGGGCTGAATGGTGCGGCCCTTGCAAAATGATCGCTCCTGTCCTGGACGACATTGCAACGACCTACGAAGGCAAACTGACCATTGCCAAGCTGAACATCGATGACAACCAGGAAACCCCGGCCAAGCACGGCGTGCGCGGTATTCCAACGCTGATGCTGTTCAAGAACGGCAACGTCGAGGCCACTAAAGTGGGCGCGCTGTCGAAGTCGCAACTGCAAGCTTTCCTCGACGCGAACATCTAAGCGTCGTCAAAAAAGCCCCGCAAATCGCGGGGCTTTTTCGTGAAACAGGGCTAGACGCTCCGAAATTCAGGTGGTACATTCGGCCCCGCACTGGTTTCTCCACTGCCCCCTGCAAGCCGTCGCCGACGCATTCCTTTTCGATTAGTACGCGATCCTGTCGCCTTCTCTGCGGCGCGGCCTCATTAAGCCAAAAGCTTAATTTCCCCCCTCCATAAATGATTACGTCATTCCTATATGAATCTGACTGAACTCAAGCAAAAGCCGATTACCGACCTGCTCCAATTGGCCGAAGAAATGGGCATAGAAAATATGGCCCGTTCGCGCAAGCAGGACGTGATTTTCTCCCTGCTCAAAAAGCACGCGAAAAGCGGCGAGGAAATCTCCGGTGATGGCGTGCTGGAGATTCTCCAGGACGGCTTCGGCTTCCTCCGCTCTGCAGACGCTTCCTATCTCGCCGGCCCAGACGACATCTATGTCTCGCCGAGCCAGATCCGTCGCTTCAACTTGCGCACCGGTGACACCATCGTTGGCAAGATCCGCCCTCCAAAGGAAGGCGAGCGTTATTTCGCCCTGCTCAAGGTCGACACGATCAACTTCGATCGTCCCGAGAACGCGAAAAACAAGATTCTCTTCGAGAACCTGACCCCGCTGTTCCCGACCGTGCGCATGAAGATGGAAGCCGGTAACGGTTCCACCGAAGACTTGACCGGTCGTGTTATCGACCTGTGCGCCCCGATCGGTAAAGGCCAGCGCGGCCTGATCGTCGCCCCGCCGAAAGCCGGTAAGACCATCATGCTGCAGAACATTGCAGCGAACATCGCACGTAACAACCCGGAAGTTCACCTGATCGTGCTGCTGATCGATGAGCGTCCGGAAGAAGTAACCGAAATGCAGCGCACCGTGCGCGGCGAAGTGGTTGCCTCGACGTTCGATGAGCCGCCAACCCGCCACGTGCAGGTTGCCGAAATGGTGATCGAGAAGGCCAAGCGCCTGGTCGAACACAAGAAAGACGTGGTGATCCTGCTCGACTCCATCACCCGTCTGGCCCGTGCCTACAACACCGTGATCCCGAGCTCCGGCAAGGTACTCACCGGTGGTGTCGATGCCCACGCCCTGGAGAAACCGAAGCGTTTCTTCGGCGCCGCGCGGAACATCGAAGAAGGCGGCTCGCTGACCATTATCGCCACCGCGCTGGTTGAAACCGGCTCGAAGATGGACGAAGTGATCTACGAAGAGTTCAAGGGTACCGGCAACATGGAACTGCCTCTGGACCGCCGTATCGCGGAAAAGCGTGTGTTCCCTGCGATCAACATCAACCGTTCCGGCACCCGCCGCGAAGAGTTGCTGACCGCCGACGACGAACTGCAGCGCATGTGGATCTTGCGCAAGCTGCTGCACCCGATGGACGAAGTAGCCGCCATCGAGTTCCTGATCGACAAGCTGAAAACCACCAAGACCAACGACGAGTTCTTCCTGTCGATGAAGCGTAAGTAATACGACGTTTCAGGTCTAAAAAATGGCGCCCTTTGTGGCGCCATTTTTTTGCATCGAAAAAGAGAGATTTGTGCGCTAATAGTGTCAGTTAAGAAACAAAAAGGTGGGTGCGGCTACGCTCACCTCCATCCGAATCAGGCTGATCGACGATTTATGACCGCTCTTGCTTACCGAAGGGACATTGATGGCTTGCGCGCCATCGCTGTCCTGGCTGTTGTGCTGTTCCATTTTGGAGTACCTGGCGTTACTGGCGGTTTTGTCGGCGTTGACGTGTTCTTCGTGATTTCAGGGTTCCTGATCACCTCGATCATCTGGCGCGAGCGTCAGGCCGGGCATTTCAGTTTTGTGGATTTTTGGGCCAGGCGGGCCAGGCGTATCCTGCCGGCGTTGATTGTGATGATGTCCGCATCATTGGCCGTCGGCTGGTTTTTGATGGCGCCCAAAGACTATTCAGAGCTGGGGCGGTCGATACACAACCAGGTGATTTTCATCTCCAATCTGTTCTTCATGCGTCAGGACGGTTACTTCGACACGGCCTCCGACATGAAGCCCATGTTGCACACCTGGTCGCTATCGGTTGAAGAGCAGTTCTACATCGCCTTTCCACTCTTGCTGGCGTTGCTGTCGAGCCGGCTGAAGCAATGGCGCGGCGCCTTGTTTGTGTTGCTGCTGGTGTCATTTGCGGCGAGCTTATGGGCCGTGTCTCGGGAACCGGACAAGGCTTTCTTCCTGCTGCCCATGCGAGCCTGGGAATTGTTGGCGGGTTCGATGCTGGCCGTCATGCCGGCGCGGGCTCGGCGGGCAAGCCCGATGCTGGCGCAAGCCGTCAGCGTGCTCAGCCTCGGCCTGATTATGGCGGCGGTATTTGGTTACGACGACAGCACCGCCTTCCCAGGGGCTGCCGCTTTGTTGCCGGTATTGGGTGTGGTGGGGCTGATTTGGGCCAACGGCCAGCAACCGACGTGGGTAGGGCGGCTGCTGGGCAGTCGTGTGTTGGTGGGCATTGGGCTGATTTCCTATTCCTGGTACCTGTGGCATTGGCCGGTGCTGGTGTTTGGCAAGTACGCCAGTATCTTTGGCCTGTCGCCCTGGGAGCTTGTGGCTCTGTTCGTCGTGAGCCTGGTGCTGGGTTATGCATCCTGGCGGTTTGTCGAAGGGCCGTTCCGTGAGCGGCGCTTGCTGGCAGGTCGCAGGTCGATTCTGGTAGCGGGTTTCCTTGGGCTTGCCAGCCTGGGCCTGGTCGGCAAAAGCCTGGTCTGGTCGGATGGTTTTGCATCGCGGCTGCCGCCCCAGGCGTTGCAATTTGCCAAGGCGCATACCTGGAGCCCCACACTCATGAGTTGCCTGTCGGACGATAAGAAAGACCCGCACCGTGAGCTGTGCCATTTTGGTCCACAGGCGAGCTCGGCTCGGGCAATGGTCTGGGGCGACAGCCATGCCTCGGCCCTGATTCCGGCATTGAATGACGGGGCGAGCAAGTACGACTTCAGCATCACCCAGGCCGGTTATGCCGGCTGCCTGCCTTTTTACAGGAAGGAAAACACGCCAGGTTGCAGTGCGTTCAACGAACGCGTGACCCAGTTGTTGAGCCAGGAACACTTCAGCGATGTGGTGTTGGTCGCCCGCTGGAGCCTCTACGTTTATGGCCAGCACTCCGGCGATACGGGCGCTTCGATTCATGATCCTGAGACGGGCAAGTATGACCGTGCTACCGCTGAGCACTTGTTCTCCGAGGGTTTGAGGGCGTTGGTGCAGCAACTCCGTGCCGGCGGCCATCGGGTCTGGTTGGTCAAGGAGGTGCCGCTGCAGGATTTCAATGTGCCTTATCGACTCAGCCGCTTGGCGATGTTAGGTCGCCCGACCGACCGAGAAGGCTTGCCACTGGCCGAACACGTCCAGCGACAGGCCTATATCAGCAGCGTTTTTGAGCAAATCGCCGCGGCTGACCCGGGAGTCCAGCTCCTGGACCCTGCGCCGGCGCTGTGTGCTGCAAACGGTTGGTGTCGGGTCGAACTGGGTGGCCAGTCGCTGTATACCGATGACAACCACCTTTCAAGCGTGGGCACGCGGTATGTAGAAGGGTTCCTTGAGCCCTTCTTCCGCAGCTTGCGCAATGCATCCGTTGAGTCGGATGTGAGTCGCAATGACGTGCAATAAGCTGCCAGCGCTCGTAAGAGCAGGTAGGATGTACGCCTATTTTACGGGTGGCATGGTTAATGAAATTCAAGGATCTTCGGGATTTCGTGCAGCAACTTGAGCAGCGCGGAGAGTTGAAACGTATCCAGGTGCCGATTTCCCCGGTGCTGGAAATGACTGAGATTTGCGACCGTACCTTGCGTAACAAGGGCCCGGCGCTGCTTTTCGAAAACCCGACCGGCTTTGATATCCCGGTGCTCGGCAACCTGTTCGGCACCCCCGACCGCGTGGCCTTTGGCATGGGGGCCGAGTCTGTCAGCGAACTGCGCGAGATCGGTAAGCTGCTGGCCTTCCTCAAGGAGCCCGAGCCACCCAAGGGCTTGAAGGATGCCTGGTCGAAGCTGCCGATCTTCCGCAAGATCATTGCCATGGCGCCCAAAGTCGTCAAGGACGCGGTGTGCCAGGAAGTGGTCATCGAGGGTGATGATGTTGACCTCGCCATGCTGCCGGTGCAGACCTGTTGGCCCGGCGATGTCGGCCCGCTGATTACCTGGGGCCTGACTGTCACCAAAGGCCCGAATAAAGATCGTCAGAACCTGGGCATCTACCGTCAGCAAGTGATCGGCCGCAACAAAGTGATCATGCGTTGGCTAAGCCACCGTGGCGGCGCCCTGGACTTCCGTGAGTGGTGCGAAAAACATCCCGGCAAGCCGTTCCCGGTCTCCGTGGCCCTGGGCGCCGACCCGGCGACCATCCTCGGCGCAGTGACCCCGGTGCCCGATAGCCTGTCCGAATACGCCTTTGCCGGCCTGCTGCGTGGCAATCGCACTGAGCTGGTGAAGTGCCGTGGGAATGATCTGCAAGTGCCGGCCACCGCTGAAATCATCCTGGAAGGGGTGATTCATCCGGGCGAAATGGCCGATGAAGGCCCTTATGGCGACCACACCGGCTATTACAACGAAGTCGACAGCTTCCCGGTGTTCACCGTCGAGCGCATCACCCACCGGATCAAGCCGATCTACCACAGCACCTACACCGGCCGGCCGCCGGATGAGCCGGCTATTCTCGGTGTGGCGCTGAACGAAGTGTTCGTACCGATCCTGCAAAAGCAGTTTCCTGAGATCACCGACTTCTACCTGCCGCCCGAAGGCTGCTCGTACCGCATGGCCATCGTCACCATGAAGAAGTCGTACCCAGGCCATGCCAAGCGGGTAATGCTCGGTGTGTGGTCGTTTTTACGACAGTTCATGTACACCAAGTTCGTTATTGTCACCGACGACGACATCAATGCCCGGGACTGGAACGACGTGATCTGGGCCATTACCACGCGCATGGACCCCAAGCGCGACACGGTAATGATCGATAACACGCCGATCGACTACCTGGACTTTGCTTCGCCGGTATCGGGCCTGGGCTCGAAGATGGGCCTGGATGCCACGCACAAATGGCCGGGTGAAACCACCCGCGAGTGGGGCCGGGTGATCGTCAAGGATGAAGCCGTGACCGCGCGCGTCGATGCGATCTGGAAAGAATTGGGAATAGATTGATGCGTGTAACCCTGCAACCTTCCGGCGCGGTACTGGACCTGGTCCCTGGCGAACGAATCCTCGAAGGCGCACGCCGCCTGGGCTACGAGTGCCCGCAGGCCTGCCGCAACGGCGTGTGCCATGTGTGTGCCGCGCTGCTGGTGGAAGGGCGGGTGCAGCAAGCCGGTGAAGTGCGCGATCACGGTGAGTTCTACACCTGCATCGCCGAACCGCTGGAAGATTGCGTTGTGCTGTGGGATGGCGTGTTGGCGCCGGGAGAGTTGCCGTTGCGCAAGTTGTCGTGCCAATTGAGTGAGTGTGTGGAAGTCGGTGGCGATGTGTGGCGCGTGCGCCTGCGCGCGCCGGCCGGTAAGGCGGTGCGTTACCACGCCGGGCAATACCTGATGATCGAACGGGACAACGGCGAGAAGTCGGCGTTTTCGCTGGCCTCGGCGCCCCACGCCGGGCGCGAGTTGGAGTTGCATGTGCTGGCCCGCGAGGACAGCGCTCGCAACCTGCTCGAGCAGTTGCAACGCGACCGGATGGCGCGCATTGAACTGCCGTTTGGCGATACCCATCTGGCCGAATTGCCGGACGGTCCGCTGGTGCTGATCGCTGCGGGTACGGGCATGGCGCAGATGCACAGCCTGATCGAGCATTGCCGCGCCTCGGGCTTCAAGCACCCGGTGCACCTGTATTGGGGCGTGCGACGTCCGGAAGACTTCTACGAGATCGAACACTGGGCGCAATGGCAGCAACTGCCGAACCTGTTCCTGCACAAAGTGGTCAGCGACCTGTGCGGTTGGGAAGGGCGCTGCGGGCTGCTGCATGAAGCCGTCTGTGAAGACATCAGCGACCTCAAGTCTGTGCATGTCTACGCCAGTGGTTCGCCGGCGATGATCTACGGCACCCTGGATGCATTGGTCGAGGCCGGCATGGATGCGCACCAGATGCGTGCCGATGTGTTTGCCTACGCGCCGCGCCCTTGAAGCCTTGAGCTGAACTATTGTGGGAGCTGGCAAGCCAGCTCCCACATAGGTATGCAGCGTTCTTAGAAACGAACGCCTGCCGTCAGCATCGCGGCATTGAAGCCCAGTAACACCAGTTCGCTGGTCACCGGGCCGAAGTGAACCCCCACAGACGGAATGATCGCCGGTGCCACGCCGTAACGGTTGAGCGGGATTTTGTCCCGATACTTGCCGCTGTAGCCCTGAAGCGCGCCTGCGGTCACCTTCACGTAAAACGGCGAATCGACAATATCGTAGCGCTTGCCTGCGTACACGTAGTACGAACGCTGGCTGAACGAGTTGCGAAACGTCGCCCCGCCATACACCAACCCCGACGCCTCGTTGCGCTCCAGGTTGATCAAATCCTGATGGTTATTGTGCTGTGGGTCCGGTGAAAAGTGCCGGGTGTAGACGCTTGTCTGGGCGTACCAGAAGCCTTTGTCGTTTTCGGTGACAGCCTCAGAGGCCAGGGCGCTGGCGGCTTGTGCCAACAGCAGCAGGCCGCAATAAAAGTATTTCATGGTTCGACCTCGATAGTCGTTCGGATGGGCGGCTAATGTGGGGTCGCTAAACGTTGGCAGTTTGGCGGTTAACGTCCTGCATGGCCTGAACCTGCGCTGAAAGCTTGGTCGCCTATGCTTATTCATTTACGGTATTACTGATGTAGGAAAAATCTCATTAAGATATAAGGAACGGACTACCGACTATCTGCCAATAACCACTAACGGACCGCCACCGCCCACCAGCCGGATCGATCGTACGAACCAGAGCATTGAAGTTCTGATTGTTGATTCTTAGGGGAGCGGTATGGGGAGCTATAAGAAACACACGCTGTACACAGCGATTTTGTCGGCAAATTTGCTGACCGCTGTGGGATTCAATCCAGTCCTTGCGAGCGAAACAGCTACCGCCGACGCACCAAAACTCGACACCGTGATCGTCACCGGCACTCGCGCCCAAGAGCGCACCGCCAGTGCTTCGTTGTCGCCCATCGACGTGATCTCCGGCGATACCCTGCGCAGCACCGGCTCCGATGAGCTGGGTGCGGTGTTGGCGCGCCTGATTCCGTCGATCAACTTCCCGCGCCCCAGCCTGGTGGATGGCGCCGAACTGGTGCGCCCTGCGCAGTTGCGCGGTTTGTCGCCGGACCAAGTGTTAGTGCTGGTCAACGGCAAACGCCGCCACACCAGTGCATTCGTCAACCTCGGCGGGGCCGTGGGTCGTGGCTCGGCCCCGGCGGACTTGAATGCCATCCCGCTGTCGGCCGTCGACCATATCGAAGTGCTGCGTGACGGTGCGTCGGCGCGCTATGGCTCTGACGCGATTGCCGGGGTGATCAACGTGATCCTCAAGCACGACGACCATGGCGGCTCGATTTCGACCAAGTTCGGCGAGTACAAAAAGGGTGACGGTATCCAGCGCAATGTCAGCGGCAATACCGGCCTGGCCTTGGGCGACAACGGCTTTATCAACCTTTCGGCCGAAGGCGCCGACAACGATTACACCAACCGCGCCGGGGATGATTTGCGCCCTGGCAGCATCGGCTCCACCACTTACGGGCAGCGGGTGTTCCGTCAGGGTGAGCCGGCCACCAATGAAGGCAAATTGCAGTTCAACTCCGAGTATTCCTTCAGCGACGGGCTCGAGTTCTACACCTTTGGCGGTTACAGCAAACGCCGCGGTGAAACGGCGGCGTTCTACCGGGCAAGCAATGCGTCCAATAACATTGCGGCGCTCAACCCCAATGGCTACCTGCCGTTGATCAAGGGCAACCTGGAAGACAGCTCATTGGTCGTCGGTTTGCGTGGCTTGCTGGCTTACGACTGGCACTACGACCTGTCGGCCAACTACGGCAAAAATCAGTATGAGCTGAGTACCGACACCATCAACACCTCACTGGGCCTGGCCACGCCGCGAAAGTTCGACAATGGCACGCTGAGCAACGAGCAGAAACAAGTCAGCCTGGACCTGTCCCGTGAGTTCGACGTGGGCTTCCTGCCTTACCCGGTGTCGGTGGCCTTTGGCGGCGAATACCTGCACCAGGGTTATGAAATCGAAGCGGGCGACCCGGCGTCCTACTACCAGACCGGCAGCTCAGGCCTGGGTGGTTTCCGTGATGCCGATGCCGGCAGCAGTTCACGGCATAACTGGGCCCAGTACCTGGACCTGGAAACCAACTTCACCGAAAAACTCAGTGCTTCGGCCGCCGTGCGCCATGAGGACTACAGCGACTTCGGCTCCAATGTCAGCGGCTCGTTGTCGGCCCGCTATGACTTCACCCCGCAAGTGGCCCTGCGTGGCAGCATCTCCAACGGCTTTCGGGCGCCGTCTCTGGCCCAGCAGAACTTTGCCTACACCTCGTCACAGTTGATCGGCAGCACCATTCAGGAGGCCGGCACCTTCCCGGCCAACAGCAAGGTGGCCCGCTTGCTGGGCGCCGAAGACCTGAAAGCCGAGAAGTCGCGTAACTACAGCCTTGGCCTGGTGCTTGAACCTGCCGATGACCTGACCGTGACACTCGACGTGTACCGCATCGACATCCGCGACCGCATCAGCCTGTCGTCCAACCTCAATCTCAACCCGGCCACCATTGCCTACCTGCAAGCCAACGGTGTCGGCAACATCAACTACACCAGTGCCCGCTATTTCACCAACGCCACCGACACCAGTACCGACGGCGTCGATCTGGTGGCCAACTATCGTTACCAGTTCGATAATGGCATCCGCTGGAACAGCACGGTTGGCTACAACTACAACCACACCAAGGTCACGGACGTGAAGGCCAACCCGGCCATTCTGGACAGTCTGGGCGCCAATCTGGTGCGGGTGGACCGCCGCGAGCGTATCGGTTTACTCGGCGACACCACACCTCAGCACAAATTGAGCCTGGGTAACGATTTCACCTACGGCCGCTGGGCACTGCACAGCAATCTGGTGCGCTACGGCGAATTCACCAGTTACCAGGCGGACAACATCAACGACCAGACCTTCAAGGCTGCCTGGGTACTGGACCTGTCGGCGGACTACAAGCTGAAGAACTGGACCTTCACCCTGGGCGGCGACAACGTCACCGATAAATACCCGGAGAAGGTCAATGCCTACGCCAGCAGCGGCGGCAACCTCGCCTATAGCACTTTTTCGCCATACGGTTACAGCGGCGCGTTCTATTACGGTAAAGTTGCTTACAATTGGTAATAGCTTCTCGTAGCAACATTCTGTAGTGGCAAAGGAGACCTAAGCGATCCGCCATGACCGTTATTGAAACCGATCTTTTGCAATTGGCTTACCCTCCGCGGCTCGATCTGGGGCCGCAACTTACTCACGAGCAATTGATGAGCTCAATGCAGGCCACGATGGCCAAGCATAAGGGTGGGCCGGTCTGGCTATTCGCTTATGGTTCGCTGATCTGGCGTCCCGAATGCTCGTCGACCCAGCGCATGCGCGCGCGGGTTCACGGTTATCACCGTGGCCTGTACCTGTGGTCACACGAGCATCGGGGGACGCCGGAGCTGCCGGGGTTGGTGTTTGGCCTGGATCGTGGGGGTTCTTGCAGCGGTTTTGCCTACCGCTTGCCGGAAGACCAGCTTGAGGCTTCTCTTTATGCCTTGTGGCAGCGCGAGATGCCTTACCCCTCGTATCGGCCGCACTGGCTCAGCTGCCGTCTGGAAGATGGCAGTCAGGTACAGGCGTTGGGATTCGTGTTGGAGCGGCACTTGCCCAGCTATGCCGGCAACCTGCCCGATATCGTGCTCAATCACGTGTTGGAAAGTGCTTGCGGGCGTTACGGCACGACGCGCGATTACGTCGAGCAGACCGTTAACGCCCTGCGTAGCCACGCCATGCCAGATAAGAATCTGGAGGCGCGGCTCAAGCGTTGTGCTAAGGATTTTTCCGGCGATTAACGCGCCGTGCTGACGCTATTGGTGTGCCACAGCGTTGGGATCAGGAACGCGATCGCCAACAGGCAGGCGCCCACCAGCAACACAAAGCCACCGTCCCAGCCGAAATGGTCCACGGTGTAGCCCATGGCCGCACTCGCGGCCACCGAACCACCCAGGTAACCGAACAAGCCCGTGAAGCCTGCAGCGGTGCCCGCGGCTTTTTTCGGTGCCAGCTCCAGCGCCTGCAGACCGATCAGCATCACCGGGCCGTAGATCAGGAAGCCGATAGAGAACAGCGCAATCATGTCGACCATTGGGTTGCCTGGCGGGTTGAGCCAGTAAACCAGGGTCGCCACGGTGACCAAGGCCATGAACACGATGCCGGTCAGGCCTCGGTTGCCACGGAAGATCTTGTCCGACATCCAGCCGCACAGCAGCGTGCCCGGAATGCCCGCCCACTCGTAGAAGAAATACGCCCACGAGGTTTTATCCACGTCGAAGTGCTTGGCTTCCTTAAGGTAAGTCGGCGCCCAGTCCAATACGCCGTAGCGCAGCAGGTAGACGAAGACGTTGGCGAAGGCGATGTACCACAGCATTTTGTTGCGCAGCACGTACTTGACGAAGATTTCCTTGGCGCTGAATTCGTCTTCGTGGCTGGCGTCGTAGCCTTCCGGGTAATCGTTCTTGTATTGCTCGATAGGCGGCAGGCCGACCGATTGCGGGGTGTCGCGCATGGTGATGAAGGCAAACGCCGCCACCGCCAATGCCACGGTCGCCGGCACATAGAACGCGGCATGCCAGTCGTTGAACCAAGCCATGCCCAGCAGGAACAGCGGGCCGATCAGGCCTCCGCCGACGTTATGCGCCACGTTCCACACAGACACCACGCCACCGCGTTCTTTCTGCGACCACCAGTGCACCATGGTCCGTCCACTTGGCGGCCAGCCCATGCCCTGGGCCCAGCCGTTGATGAACAGCAAAATGAACATCATGGTCACGCTGGACGTTGCCCAAGGTGCGAAACCGAAAATGAACATCACGCCCGCCGATATCAGCAGGCCGAAGGGCAGGAAATAGCGCGGGTTAGAGCGGTCGGACACCAGGCCCATGAGGAATTTGGACAGTCCGTAGGCAATCGCAATCGCCGACATCGCCAGGCCCAGCTCACCACGGGTGTAACCCTCGTCGATCAAGTACGGCATGGCCAGCGAGAAGTTTTTGCGCAGCAGGTAGTACCCGGCGTAACCGAAGAAAATACCCGCGAAGATCTGCCAGCGCAGTCGTCGGTAGGTACTGTCTATTTTTTCTTCAGGCAGGGGCGCCTGGTGTGCGGCAGGACGGAAGAAAGCAAACATTCAAGAGCTCCAAATTTCTTGTTTTGACTGCGGATGCGAATGTTACAGTTTCGTTACCGAAAATAGCATCGCCTCTTATCTGCAAACACAGGAAATCCGAGCGATTGCATGTTCTCTTACGAACATGTCGCTAATGGATAAGTATGGGCCGTAATCAGCTTCTTCGAAGCACTGGAGATCAAAATGTGGGAGCTGGCTTGCCTGCGATTGCGGTCTGTCAGCTGCATTTGTTGGAGCTGACCCACCGCAATCGCAGGCAAGCCAGCGCCCACATTGACCGCGTTTCAAATCATTATCGGATCTGAACGACGACCTTACCCACCGCCTTGCGCTGCCCCAGGTCGTTGATCGCGTGGGCAGCCTGTTCCAGCGGATACACCTGCGACACCAACGGCTTCAATTTGCCCTCGGCGTACCAAGTGAACAACTGCTGGAAGTTCGCCGCATTGTCCTGCGGCTGGCGCTGCGCGAACGAGCCCCAGAACACCCCCACCACGGACGCACCCTTGAGCAGCGCCAGGTTCACCGGCAGCTCGGGAATGCGCCCGCTGGCAAAGCCCACCACCAACAAACGGCCGTTCCAGGCGATACCACGAACAGCTTGGTCAAACAGATCGCCGCCTACCGGGTCGTAGATCACATCGACACCGTTGCCGTCGGTCAGGCGCTTGATTTCGTCCTTAAGGTTGGCTTCGCTGTAGTTGATCAATTCGTCCGCGCCGGCGGCCTTGGCTACGGCCAGTTTGTCCGCACTGCTGGCGGCGGCGATTACCCGGGCGCCCATGGCTTTACCGATTTCCACGGCAGCCAGGCCCACGCCACCCGAGGCACCGAGTACCAACAGGGTTTCGCCGGGTTGCAGGTTGGCCCTTTGTTTCAAGGCGTGCATCGAAGTGCCGTAGGTCATGCTGAAGGCCGCGGCGGTGTTGAAATCCATGCTCGGCGGGATCGGCAGCACGTTGTAGCCCGGCACGGCGACCTGCTCGGCAAAGCTGCCCCAGCCGGTCAGGGCCATGACCCGGTCGCCGACTTTCAAGTGGCTGAGTTTTTCACCGACTTCACTGACCACGCCGGCCGCTTCGCCACCCGGCGAGAATGGGAAAGGCGGCTTGAACTGGTATTTGCCCTCGATGATCAGGGTGTCCGGGAAATTGACCCCGGCCGCGTGCACGTCCAACAGGATTTCGTTCTTCTTGATCGCCGGGCTGGCGATCTCTTCCAGCACCAGGGTTTCGGCGGGGCCGAAGGCTTTGCACAGCACAGCTTTCATCGGACTATTCCTTTTGGCGTCGTGGCCGATAAGTGTAGGAGGGTACGCCCGTGGGTCAACGAGCATGCCCGGGCCTGATAAGTCGCCATAAGCTTGTGCTCAGCCTTGCTAGCGTTATGCTACCGGGCAATCGAATTTGAGGAATGAACTGTGAAAGCGTGGATCCTGTTGATGCTCGCCCTGACCTTGCCGATGGCAGCCCAGGCCGAAGAAGCGAAAGAAGGCGAGGCGCCCAAGGTCAGCTATTACAGTCTGAACCCGCCCTTCGTGGGCAATTACGGCCTGGATGGCACAACGAAACTCAAGGTGTTCAAGGCCGACATCGCCTTGCGAGTGACTGGCCCCGAAGCCCTTGCCGCGGTCAAGGCCAACGAGCCATTGATTCGTAACCAGATGGTTGCGCTGTTCACCCAGCAGACCAACGAAGCCATGAGTACGGTCGAAGGCAAAGAAAAACTGCGCCAGGAAGCCTTGAAGCAAACCCAGCAAGTCATGAACGACGAAACCGGCAAGCCGGTGGTGGAAGACCTGTTGTTCAACAACTTGATCATCCAGTAACGGTTCCTTGTGGCGAGCGGGCTTGCCCCGCGTTGGGTGGCGAAGCCGCCCCAAAACCATACGCCTCGGTACACCTGAAACAATGTGGTGAATCTGGATGGGGCTGCTGCGCAGCCCAACGTGGGGCAAGCCCGCTCGCCACAGTTAAGAAGCCAGGCTTTTGCGAAACCTGGCCAACGCCACCGCAAAAAACACCAGGCCAATCGCCGCCAGCGCCAGCAAGTCCGGCCACACCACACTCACGCCCGCATCCCGGAACAGAATCGCTGCGCTCAGGCTCACAAAGTGCGTCGACGGCGAGCCCTGCATCACCCACTGTAGCCACTCGGGCATGCTGTCCAGCGGCGTGCTGCCACCGGACAGCAACAGCATTGGGATGATCACCGGAATTGCCAGCAAACCGAATTGCGGCGTCGAGCGAGCGAGGGTGGCGAGGAAGATCCCCAGTGCGGTACTCGCAAACAGATACAGTGCCGTCACAAACAGGAACAGGCTCATGGACCCGGCCAGCGGCACGCCGAGCAAGCCTTTGACCACCAGCTCCAGGGACAGCCAGGTGCACAGCACCACCACCAGCATGTTGCTCCAGATTTTCGCCAGCATGATTTCCAGTGCGGTCAGCGGCAGTACCAATAAATGATCAAGCGTGCCGTGCTCGCGCTCGCGCAGCAGCGCGGTGCCGGTCAGCACGATGGCCAGGATGGTGATGTTGTTGACGATCTGGATCACCGCCAGGAACCAGCCGCCTTCCAGGTTGGTGTTGAACAGCGCCCGGGTGGTCAGCAGCGCGGGTAACGTCTGACTGGCATTGGCCTGGCCGCTGTAGCTCAGCAGCTCACGCTGGAAAATCCTGCCGATGTAGCCTGCGCCCATGAACGCCTGGCTCATCGCCGTGGCATCGACGTTCACCTGCACGCCCGGTTGCCGCCCGGCCAACACGTCGGCCTGGAAATTTGCCGGCACGTTGATCACGAAGGTGTACTCGCCGCTGTCCATGACCTTATCCAGTTGGTCATAGGCCAGCGGCGCGGGTGGTTGAAACTCCGGCGGTTGCAATGCTTCGGCCATCTGCCGGGACAGCGCGCTGTGGTCTTCATCGACAAAGGCCACGCTGGCGTTGTGCACGCCAATTACCGAGCCGGCGGCGGGCATGTAGATCGCGACAGTAAAGGCGTAGGCCAGAAACAGCAGCAACACGCTGTCATGGCGCAGGCTGGTGAGTTCCTTGATACCCAGGCGCAGGATGTGAGCGAGCTTGTGCATCAGGCCTCCTGCTTCTTGAGCATGATCAAACTCAGCCCGGTGAACCCGACAAAAAAACCGAACAGCGCCAGGCACTGCGGCCACAACTGGCGCAGGTCAAGAGCCTTGGTAAAGGTGCCCACCGCGATATCCAGAAAGTGCCCGGCGGGAAACAACGTGCCCATCAGTGCGGCCGCGCCTTCCAGGGACGAGCGCGGCACGATCAACCCTGAGAACTGGATGGTCGGCAGGCTGGTGATGATCATGGTGCCGAGGATCGCCGCAATTTGAGTGCGGGTGAACGCTGAGATCAGCAGGCCCATGCTCGTTGTGGCCAGCACATACAGCAGGCCGCCAAATGCCAGGGTCAACCCGCTGCCTTTAAACGGTACACCGAACAGCCAGCGGTTCATCGCCACCAGCAGCGCCAGGTTGACCAGGCTCACGGCCAGGTAGGGGGCCTGTTTGCCCAGCAGGAATTCCAGGCGGGTCAGGGGCGTGGCATAGAAGTTGGTGATCGAGCCCAGCTCTTTCTCGCGCACGATGCCCAGCGCGGTGAGCATCGCAGGGATAAACGCCAGGATCAGCGCCATCACGCCCGGGCCGATGGCATTCACGCTGACCACGTCCTGGTTATAGCGAAAGCGCGTTTCGAGCTTGGCGGTGGCTGGGGCGTTCAAGGGCAGGCTGCTCAGCGCGGCCAGTTGCTGGAGGTTGCCCAGGTGCACGGCTTCAACATAGTTGCGGCTGGTCTCCGCGCGAAACGGCATGCCGCCGTCGAGCCACGCGGCTACCGTGGGTTGGCGACCGGCGTAGAGGTCGCGGCCAAAGCCGGGCGGGATTTCCAGCGCCAGTTTGATTTCCGAACGCTGCAGGCGACGGTGCAATTCATTGGCGTCGCGGATGGGCGCTTGTTCGGCGAAGTAGCGCGAACTGCGAAAGGCTTCCAGGTAGGCACGGCTCTGCGGCGTCTGGTCCTGGTCGTAGACGGCGAAGGCGAGGTTTTCCACGTCCAGGGAAATCCCGTAGCCGAAGATCACCATCATGAACATCGCCCCCAGCAGGGCGAAGGCCATGCGCACTTTATCGCGCAGCAGCTCCTTGCCTTCGCGGCCCGCCACGGCCAATAGCCGAGCCAGGCTGAAACCGTGTTTGCTGACGGGCGCTGCGCCGGTATCGCTGACGGTTGCGCTCGGCGCGGCAGGTTCCGGTTCGCCTTGTGCCTGCTCCAGGCAGGTGACGAACGCAGCTTCGAGGGTGTCGCCATGGAATTGCGTTTGCAGTGCGTCGGGCGTGTCGCAGGCGAGCACCTTGCCCGCGTGCATCAGGGAGATGCGGTCGCAGCGTTGGGCCTCGTTCATAAAGTGGGTGGACAGGAAGATCGTCACACCTTGTTCGCGGGACAGCTCGATCAGCAATCGCCAGAAATCATCCCGCGCTGCCGGGTCGACGCCCGAGGTGGGCTCATCGAGGATCAGCACTTCCGGGCGATGCAGCACCGCCACGGCCAATGACAGGCGTTGGCGCAGGCCCAGCGGCAACTCGCCGGACGGCTGCTCGGCTACATCACTGAGGTCGACGCGCTTGATCAGCTCGTCGATCCGCGGGCCGGCATCGGCCTTGGGCAAGTCGAACAGTTGCGCGTGCAGCACCAGGTTCTGGCGCACGCTGAGTTCGCCGTACAACGAAAAACTTTGCGACATGAAACCCACGCGCTTGCGGGTCGCCAGGTCCTTGGCATTCACCGGGTTGCCGAGCAGCGTGGCGCTGCCTTCGGTGGCCGGCATCAGCCCGGTGAGGACTTTCATGGTGGTGGTCTTGCCGCAACCGTTAGAGCCCAGGAAGCCGAAAATCTCACCTCGGCCGATGGCGAAGCTGACTTTATCCACCGCGGTGAAATCACCAAAACGCAGCGTCAGGTCGTGGGCTTCGATGGCGATATCGGTGTTATCGCTGTTACGCGGCGGAATCACCAGCGGCTGATTGTTGTGGGCACTGTCGCCCTGGAAGTGGGTAAAGGCCTCATCCAGCTTGCCGCTGGGTGTCGCGGCCGCCAATTCGCTGCTGAGGCCGTCGGCGATCAGTTTGCCGCGATCCAGCATCAGGCAGTGTTCGAACTGCTCGGCTTCTTCCATGTAGGCCGTGGCCACCAGCAGCGTCAGCTGCGGGCGTTCGTGGCGTACGGTTTCGACCAACTCCCAAAAGCGTCGGCGCGACAGTGGGTCGACGCCGGTGGTGGGCTCGTCGAGGATCAGCAGGTCCGGGTCGTGGATCAGCGCGCAGCACAGGCCGAGTTTCTGCTTCATGCCACCGGACAGCTTGCCGGCCGGGCGCTCGGCGAAGCGCGCGAGGTCGGTGGCCAGCAGCAGGTTGTGCATGCGCTGCTCGCAATCGGCTTTTGACAAACCGAACAGTGTGGCGAAGAAACGGATGTTCTCGCTGATGGACAGTTCGGGGTACAGGTTGCCGCCCAGGCCTTGGGGCATGAAGGCGATGCGTGGGTACAGGCTGTTGCGGTGGTGGCGGTCTTCGATAGAGCCACCGAGCACTTCCAGTTGCCCCGCCTGAAGCTTTTTAACTCCGGCGATCAGCCCCAGCAGGCTCGATTTGCCCGCGCCATCCGGGCCGATCAAGCCGCAGCGTGTGCCGGCGGGCAGGCTGAAGGCGATATCGACGAGTGCCTGTTGCTTGCCGTAGCGGTGGTTGATCCCCGTGGCGTGCAGCGCCAGGTCGGTCATTGCAGGTTGGCCGGCCAGTCGATATCAGCCGTGCGCACGTAGCCGGCGCCGGGCATGCCCGGCTTGGCTTGCGGTACGGCGCTGGGTTGAGTCAGCCGCAGCTTGACGCGGAACACCAGCTTCTGACGCTCGTCGCGGGTCTCGACCTCCTTGGGCGTGAACTGCGATTTGTCGGCGACAAAGCTGATTTTCGCCGGCAGCGGTTGCTGGGGCAGGGCGTCGAGCAGGATGCGCGCGTCACTGCCGACGGTCAGACGACCGGTGATGGACGCGGGCAGGTACAGGTTCATGTACTGATCATTGGGATCAATCAGCAACAAAACTCGGCCACCCGCGCCGAGCACTTCGCCAGGCTCGGCCAGGCGTAACTGGATGATGCCGTCGATGGGCGCACGCAGGCTGCTGTCGTCGATTTCGCTGGTGAGCTGGGCCACTTGAGCCTGGGCCGCACCAATGGCGGCTTTCACCGCATTGACCTGAGCTTGCGCGGCAACCACGGCGGCGTTGCCGGTGTTCTGACGCGCTTGCTGCTGGTCGATCAACTGGCTGCTGGCGAAGCCGCGCTTATACAGTTCCTGGGTGCGCCTGAGTTCCTGGCTGGCCAGCAGTTGTTCACTCTGGCGCAGTTGCACGTTGGCTTCGGCGGCGGCGAAGTTTTCCTTGGCGCGCAGCACTTCGGCTTCGGCCTGGGCGCGCTGGGCTTCGAGAGTGCGGGTGTCCATGCGCGCCAGCAATTGGCCTTTGAGCACCTTGTCGCCTTCGTCCACGCGCACTTCGGCCAGGCGCCCGGGGATCTTGGCGGCGATCTGCACTTCGGTGGATTCCAGGCGACCATTGCCCATGCTCAAGCCTTCTGGCAGGCGGTCTTGGGTGGATCGCCAGTAACCGAAGCCGCCGGCACCCAGCAACAGGGCGATCAGGGCAATAGCGAAAAGGCGCGACATATGGCGGTTCGTAGACATGGCTGCATCCTGCGGCATTAGCGTCCCAGTGTGACCGGTTTACCCCGGGAGGGTGTTGATATCGGTCAGTTAAAGCAAATTGAGGATCGTGGCCCACTGCTCAGGCGTGACCGCCATGACCGAAAGCCGGCTGCCCTTTTGCACCAGCGGCAGTTCGGCGAGGGCGGTTTGCTGTTTCAGGTAACCCAGGCCCAGCACCTTGGGGAAGGTTTTAACGTGTGCCACGTTGATCGCGCTCCACGGGTTTTTCTCCGGGCTGGCCTTTGCATCGAAATAGTGGCTGTCCGGTTCCAGCGCAGTGGGGTCGGGGTAGGCCGCTTCGATGATTTTGCCGATGCCGGCAATGCCGGGCTCGGGGCAGCTGGAGTGGTAGAAGAAAAACTCATCACCGACCGCCATGGCTCGCAGGAAGTTGCGCGCCTGGTAGTTGCGAACCCCGTCCCAGCGGGCTTCGCCGAGCTTTTCCAGGCCGTTGATGGAAAGTTCGTCGGGCTCGGATTTCATCAGCCAGTAGGCCATTTTTGGGCTCCTGAAAAAGGCATTGGATAAGTTGTCAGGCAATTCCATGACAAACCGACAGTCGGTTGGCGTCAAGGTTTGCGTGTTGGTTCGCGTTACCGCAGAATGCCCGCTTTTAAGCTTGACGCAGCTGCAACGGACTACTTTGGAACGTTGTTGTCATCGTGTACGAGGTGCCTGAAGGGGGGCAATCGATGCAACGTAAACCGGATTTACTATGGATTTTGGTTATTTTGTTTGGTCTGGGCGTCGTGACCACCGGGTATGCCCAGAGCTTGTGGTCGAACAAGACCGATGCACCCATTGAACTGGCTCAGCAGCAGCCGCAACCGTTCAAGCGTTAACACTTTTTCAAGGCGTCGCTGACTCCAGCGACGTTTCTGCGACATACCACTGCTTATCGGTGACGGTGCCCGCCAGTGGCACGTCCCAGCTTGCCTGCGCCAGGCGCTCGACTTTCTGACATTCGTGGGCCAGCCCCAGCAGCGTCGGCTTGCGCCAGCTTTGGCGCCTGGCGAGGTAGGCCAGGCTGCGGTCATAAAACCCGCCGCCCATGCCCAGGCGCCCACCCACATCATCGAACCCCACCAGCGGCAGCAGCACGAGATCGAGTGCCCATACCGGGCGCTGGCGATTGGCATTCACGCGCGGCTCAAGAATGCGAAAGCGATTGGGCAACAACTTATCCCCAGGCCGCACACGCTGGAACACCATCTTGGTTCGCGGCCAGGCACTGAGCACCGGCAGGTAAGTGGCCTTGCCCCGGCGCTGAGCGGCGCGCAGCAGCAAGCGCGGATCGATTTCGCCGTCCGTCGGTAGATACAAAGAGATATGTCTGGCCCGGCGAAACAGCGGTTGCTGTGCCAGTTGCCGATACAGGCCTTGGGCTGCCTTACGCTGTTCGCTCGGCGTCAGCTCGCGGCGGGCCTTGCGCAACATGCGTCGAAGTTGCGGGCGGGAAAGCGGCGCAGGTTCGGTCATGGTTTTTCGGCTCATAAAACAATGCCAGTCCTGGGACTGGCATTGAGTTTGGGAATTCAGGCTCCCCGACAGAGCCGCTGTCGACTTAGCCCTTGAACCCGAAAGTTCAAGGTGGAAGATGCAGTAGGCTTTAAGGCTTTCCGTCTAGCGGACATGCACACCAGC
The DNA here is from genome assembly GCF_045447295.1 of Pseudomonas sp. O39. Classification (NCBI taxonomy): domain Bacteria; kingdom Pseudomonadati; phylum Pseudomonadota; class Gammaproteobacteria; order Pseudomonadales; family Pseudomonadaceae; genus Pseudomonas; species Pseudomonas sp. O39. The sequence goes on along the minus strand of NZ_JBJGXV010000004.1, from coordinate 255,361 downwards.
CCAACGTGCAACTTCCAGGGTAGTGCGAATCGGCTCAGGGACATCGCCGACTGGCAAACACGCCAGGGAGTGGGGCGAGTATACCTTAAACAGACTTGGCAATCAGCCCTTGGGTGCGTCTGAATCGGTGGAAAGCACCAGATCCACGCGTTCCAGCAGGTCACGCACTTGCTCGCGCGTTGAGCCGTTGGCCTGAACGTCAGGCCGTTCCTGCTTATGCAGCAGATCGTGGGTAATGTTCAGCGCAGCCATCACGGCGATGCGGTCGGCACCGATGACTTTGCCGCTGCTGCGGATTTCACGCATTTTGCCGTCCAGGTAGCGGGCAGCACTTACCAGGTTGCTGCGTTCTTCCTGGGGGCAGATGATCGAATATTCTTTGTCGAGGATCTGCACGGTAACGCTATTGCTTGAACTCATGAGTCTTGCTCCAGGGCCTTCAGGCGCGAAATCATCGATTCGACCTTACGCCGGGCGATTTCGTTTTTTTCAATGAGGTGAGCGCGTTCCTCGCGCCAGGTCTTTTCCTGAGCTAATAGGAGTCCGTTTTGACTCTTAAGTTGCTCGACCCGATCAATTAGCAACTCGAGTCTGGCCATCAGCGCTTGCAGTTCGGTGTCTTCCATTGGGTTCCACTGGATTTGTCTGATGAATGGCAACTGCAGGATAAACGATCTGACGCCCTCGATAGTCTTGGTACGTCTGCCGGTGCTAGGATACAGCGCTTCATTCTAGACATTGCGCCGTCTGGCGCCTAGCTCACCATGCCTATTCAGAACTCCCCGTACGACGCTTTTTCCAAACTGCTGAGCTCCAGCGGTCATCCTTGCTCGCCTGCCGAACTGCACGGCGTGTTGTTGGGCCGCAGCTGCACGGGTGTTGGCTTCGATGCCGACAACTGGCTGGCTGATGTGGCCGAGCTGCTGGAAACCGAACCGACCGAGAACGTGCGTAACGCGCTGATCGGCCTGCAAGAGATGGTCAAGGGCGAGCTGACCGGTGATGACGTCACCGTAGTCCTGCTGTTGCCGACCGACGACGCGCCACTCACCGAACGCGCTGCGGCGCTGGGCCAATGGTGCCAGGGTTTCCTCCACGGCTTCGGCGTGAACGCCGGCGGCCTGGAACTGAGCACCGATGCCAAGGAAGTGTTGCAAGACTTGGCGGCCATCTCCCAGGTGCAAGATGCCCTGGAAGAGTCCGAAGACGGCGAAGGCGACTACATGGAAGTGATGGAATACCTGCGCGTCGCGCCGCTGCTGCTGTTCACCGAGACCAAAAAATCCGCTGAGCCCGCTGCACCCAAGCCTTCGCTGCATTAAGAAAGGAAGCCCATCTGCCCATGATCCATATCCCGAAAGCGGAATACACCCGTCGCCGCAAGGCGCTCATGGCGCAGATGGAACCCAACAGCATCGCGATTCTGCCGGCCGCTGCCGTGGCCATTCGCAATCGTGATGTCGAGCACGTCTACCGCCAGGACAGCGACTTCCAGTACCTGAGCGGTTTTCCCGAACCCGAAGCGGTGATCGTGCTGATGCCCGGTCGCCAGCATGGTGAGTACGTGCTGTTCTGCCGCGAACGCAACGCCGAACGCGAATTGTGGGACGGCCTGCGCGCCGGCACCGAAGGCGCGATCCGTGACTTTGGCGCCGACGATGCATTCCCCATCACCGACATCGACGACATCCTGCCCGGCCTGATTGAAGGCCGTGACCGGGTGTACTCGGCCATGGGCAGCAACGCCGAGTTCGACCGGCATGTGATGGAGTGGATCAACGTGATCCGCTCTAAAGCGCACCTGGGCGCCCAGCCGCCGAACGAATTTGTTGCCCTGGATCATCTGCTCCACGACATGCGCCTGTATAAATCGGCGGCAGAAGTGAAAGTAATGCGCGAGGCCGCGCGAATTTCCTGTGCGGCCCACGTGAAGGCCATGCAGGCCAGCCGCGCGGGGTTGTATGAATTCAGCCTGGAAGCCGAGCTGGATTACGAATTTCGCAAGGGCGGCGCGAAAATGCCGGCCTATGGCTCCATCGTCGCCGCCGGGCGCAACAGCTGCATCCTGCATTACCAGCAGAATGACGCGGTGCTCAAGGACGGCGACCTGGTGCTGATCGACGCCGGTTGCGAGATTGACTGCTACGCCAGCGACATCACCCGTACCTGGCCGGTCAACGGCAGGTTTTCGCCCGAGCAAAAAGCGATTTACGAGATTGTGCTGGCATCCCAGGAAGCTGCCTTTGCCGAAATTGCGCCGAACAAACACTGGAACCAGGCCCATGAAGCGACGGTAAAAGTCATCACTGCCGGGCTGGTGAAGCTGGGTCTGTTGCAGGGCGATGTCGACGAGTTGATCGCCAGCGAAGCCTACCGTGCGTTTTATATGCACCGCGCCGGCCACTGGCTGGGCATGGATGTCCACGATGTGGGCGAGTACAAAGTCGGCGGCGAATGGCGGGTGCTGGAAGTCGGCATGGCGTTGACCGTGGAACCCGGCATCTATATTTCGCCGGACAACCAGAACGTAGCAAAGAAATGGCGTGGCATTGGCGTGCGCATCGAGGACGACGTGGTGGTGACCAAACAAGGCTGTGAAATTCTGACCGGCGGCGTGCCCAAGACGGTTGTCGAGATCGAAGCGCTGATGGCGGCTGCCCGATGAGCCGGGTCAACCTGGCAATAATCGGCGGTGGCCTGGTGGGTGCCAGTCTCGCGCTGGCGTTGCAGGCAGGCGCCAAGGCGCGTGGTTGGAACATCGTGCTGATCGAACCCTTTGCGCCGGGTGACAATTACCAGCCGAGCTACGATGCGCGTTCTTCGGCGTTGTCTTACGGCGCTCGTCAGATTTATCAGCGGTTGGGCCTGTGGCAAGCCATCTCCCGCCGCGCCGAGCCGATCAAGCAGATTCATGTGTCGGACCGTGGGCGCTTCTCCACTGCGCGGTTATCCGCGATGGAGGAAGGCCTGCCTGCCCTCGGTTACGTGGTGGAAAACGCCTGGCTCGGCCAATGCCTGTGGCAAGGTTTGGACAAAGAAGTGGTGAGCTGGCGCTGCCCGGCGGAAGTCACGCGCATGGAGCCGTTGCCCGACGGCTATCGCCTGACCCTCAATGATGAAACCGTGTTGGAGTGCGACCTTGCGGTGCTGGCCGATGGTGGCCGCTCCGGTTTGCGCGAGCAATTAGGCATCGGTGTAAAAACACGCCCGTACAACCAGAGTGCGCTGATCGCCAACATCACCCCAAGCGAGGCACACAACGGCGAAGCCTTCGAGCGCTTCACCGATGAAGGCCCGATGGCCTTGCTGCCGCTGCCGGACAATCGCTGCGCGCTGGTCTGGACGCGCATCGGCATGGACGCCCAGCGCCTGGCCAACCTTGATGAGCGCAGTTTCTTGAGCGAACTGCAGGGCGTGTTCGGCTACCGCCTGGGTACCCTGAAGCAAGTGGGCGCTCGTCATTTGTATCCGCTGACCCTGGTGGAAGCGGAAGAACAAGTACGCTCCCACCTGGCGGTCCTCGGCAATGCGGCCCACAGCCTGCACCCGATTGCCGGGCAGGGGTTCAACCTGTCCCTGCGCGATGCGACTGCCTTGGCCGAAGCCTTGCTGGCCGGGCCGGCGGTGCCGGGTGACCTGGCGACGTTGCAAGGTTATCGCGAGCGCCAGCGCCTGGATCAGAAGCTCACGGTGGGTTTCTCCGATCAAGTCACGCGCCTGTTTGGCAGCGCTCAACCCTTGGTAGCCATGGGCCGCAATATGGGCCTGCTGGGCCTGGACCTGCTGCCGCCGGCCAAACGCTGGTTCGCCCGCCAGGCCATGGGCTTGGGTACGCGCCCCGATGCGTAAGTGGTTGATCGAACGCTTGGGTAAAGCGCGGCTATTGCGTTGGGTCATGACCCTTTATCCGCCCTATCTGGGGGCGGGGATAAGCGTGCAGCACATGAGCGCCGACTTTCGTCACGTCAAAGTTCGCATGGGCCTGGGCTGGTACAACCGTAATTACGTCGGCACGCAATTTGGCGGCAGCCTGTATTCCATGGTCGACCCGTTCTACATGTTGCTGTTGATGGAGAACCTGGGTCGCGACTACATCGTCTGGGACAAGGCCGCGAGTATCGATTTCATCTCGCCGGGCAAAGGCCCGGTGTATGCCGAGTTTTCCATCGACGAGGCCTTGCTGGACGAGATTCGCCGACAGACCGAAGGGGGTGAGAAGTACTTGCCCCAGCTTCAGGTGCAGATTCATGACGGCTCCGGCACCTTGGTGGCGCGGGTCGACAAAACCCTTTACGTGCGGCGCAAGCCGCCAGCGAGACAGGCTTAAAGCATGGACATGCGCGCAGATGTGCTGATTGTCGGGGCCGGAATGGTCGGGAGCGCCTTGGCGCTGGCGTTGCAGGGCAGTGGCCTGCAAGTGCTGCTGCTCGATGGCAGCCCGCTGAGCGTCAAGCCGTTCGACCGTGACGCGGCCTTCGAGCCCCGCGTGAGCGCCTTGTCGGGCGCCAGCCAGCGCATCCTCGAGCGCTTGGGCGTGTGGGACGGCATCGTGTCGCGGCGCGCCAGCCCTTACGGTGAGATGCAGGTGTGGGACGGCAGCGGCACTGGGCACATCCACTTTTCGGCGGCCAGCGTGCATGCCGAAGTGCTGGGGCATATCGTCGAGAACCGTGTGGTTCAGGACGCGTTGCTTGATCGCCTGCACGATTGCGACCTGGGCTTGCTGGCCAATGCGCGCCTGGAGCAGATGCGTCGCTCCGGTGATGACTGGCTGCTGACGTTGGCCGATGGCCGCAAATTGCGTGCACCGCTGGTGGTTGCCGCCGACGGTGCCCACTCCGCCGTGCGCCGCCTGACCGGCACCGCGACGCGTGAATGGGATTACCTGCACAACGCCATCGTCACCAGCGTGCGCAGCAGCCAGACTCACCAGCGCACGGCGTGGCAACGCTTTACCGATACCGGCCCGCTGGCATTTTTGCCGCTGGTGCGCGACGGGCAAGAAGATTGGTGCTCAATCGTCTGGTCGACCACACCTGCTGAATCCGAACGCCTGATGGCGCTGGATGACGACAGCTTCTGCCGTGAACTGGAGCGTGCCTTTGAAGGGCGGCTCGGTACGGTGATCAGCGCCGACCCACGTGTGTGCGTGCCGTTGCGCCAACGTCACGCCAAACGTTATGTGTCTGAAGGACTGGCGCTGATCGGTGATGCGGCGCACGTGATCCACCCGTTGGCGGGGCAGGGCGTGAACCTGGGTTTTCTCGATGCAGCGGTGCTGGCCGAAGTGTTGTTGGCCGCTACCGAGCGCGGCGAGCGCCTGGCCGATGTGAAGGTGCTGAGCCGCTACGAGCGTCGACGCATGCCGCATAACCTGGCGTTGATGGCGGCGATGGAAGGCTTTGAGCGCTTGTTCCAGGCCGATCAACTGCCTTTACGCTGGCTGCGCAACGCCGGGTTGAAAATGGTCGACCAGATGCCCGAAGCCAAAGCGGTTTTTGTACGTCAGGCCCTGGGGTTGACGGGATATCTGCCGGAGCTGGCCAAGCCCTGACTTGAAATGCAGTCCCTGTGGGAGCCGGGCTTGCCCGCGATGAGGCCATCAGCGCTCGCGCAAATCCGGCTGTGCAACATCTGGTAACTCCTCCATCGAGCGCTACCAAATGTGAGTCCTTATCATTTGCCCTCTTTTTGCAAATGAGAGACCGCACCCATGTTGGCACCCAAGCGCCTCCTGACTGCCCTGGCACTCACCCTTATCGGCAGCACCACCGTGCAGGCAGCCGACGAAGTCGTGGTCTACTCCTCGCGCATCGACGAACTGATCAAGCCGGTGTTCGACGCCTACACCCAGAAAACCGGGGTGCAGGTGAAGTTCATCACCGACAAGGAAGCCCCGCTGATGCAGCGGATCAAGGCCGAAGGCGAAAACGCCACGGCTGACCTGCTGCTGACCGTCGACGCCGGCAACCTCTGGCAGGCCGAGCAGATGGGCATCCTGCAGCCGTTCACCTCTGAAGTGATCAATAAGAACATTCCCCTGCAATACCGCGCTTCCAGCCACGCGTGGACGGGTCTTAGCCTGCGCGCGCGGACCATCGCCTATTCCACTGACCGGGTAAAACCGGGCGACTTGACCACTTACGAAGCCCTGGCCGACAAGCAGTGGGAAGGTCGACTGTGCCTGCGCACCGCGAAAAAGGTCTACAACCAGTCGCTGACTGCCACCCTGATCGAAACCCATGGCGCGGCCAGGACCGAAGAAATCGTCAAGGGCTGGGTCAGCAACCTGTCCACCGACGTGTTCTCCGATGACATCGCAGTGCTTGAAGCCATCAACGCCGGGCAGTGCGACGTGGGTATCGTCAACACCTACTACTATGGCCGCCTGCACAAGCAAAAGCCGGACCTGGCGGTGAAGCTGTTCTGGCCGAACCAGGGCGACCGTGGCGTGCACGTGAACCTGTCGGGCATTGGCCTGACCAAGCATGCGCCGCACCCGGAGGCTGCCAAGGCCTTGGTGGAGTGGATGACCACGGCTGAGGCGCAGAAGATTTTTGCCGATGTGAACCAGGAGTTCCCGGCTAACCCCGCCGTGCCGCCGTCAGCGGAAGTGGCGACCTGGGGCAAGTTCATCGCCGATACCTTGCCGGTGGAAGTGGCGGGCAAGCGCCAGGCTGAAGCCATTCGCTTGATGGACCGCGCTGGCTGGAACTAAATTTTTAGAACGCCGCCGATCAAAATGTGGGAGCTGGCTTGCCTGCGATAGCCTCACCGAGGAGTGACTGACACACCCAGGTGCCTGCATCGCAGGCAAGCCAGCTCCCACATTGGTTAGCGACGACTTCAAAACCTTCATTTTCCCGAGAGTTTTCCTTGGCCCACCCCGCCCAACGCCGCTGGTACCTGCCGGTCTTCACCGTCGCCGCTCTGGTACTGCTGCCGCTGAGCGTGCTGTTGCTGTCCTGGCAAAGCATCGACACGCAGATCTGGTCGCACTTGTGGGAAACCCAGATGCCACGTCTGCTGGGCAACACGCTGACCCTGGTGCTGGGCGTCGGCGTTGGTGTGACGCTGCTCGGCGTGAGCCTGGCCTGGCTGACCAGCCTCTGCGAATTTCCCGGGCGGCGCTGGCTCGACTGGGCCCTGATGCTGCCTTTCGCTATTCCTGCCTACGTGCTGGCCTTCGTGTTTGTCGGCCTGCTCGATTTCGCAGGGCCGGTCCAAACCCTGCTGCGTGAATGGTTGGGCAGCGGTCTACGCCTGCCGCGCGTGCGCTCCACTGGCGGTGTGATCATCGTGTTGGTGCTGGTGTTCTACCCCTACGTCTATCTTCTGGCGCGCACCGCGTTTTTGGCTCAGGGCAAAGGCTTGATGGAGGCGGCGCGAGTGCTCGGCCAATCGCCCTGGCAAGCGTTCTGGCGCGTGGCGCTGCCCATGGCACGTCCGGCGATTGGCGCTGGCGTAGCGTTGGCGTTGATGGAGACCCTGGCAGATTTCGGCGCAGTCTCGGTATTCAACTTCGACACCTTTACCACCGCCATCTACAAGACGTGGTACGGCTTTTTCAGCCTTTCCAGCGCCGCCCAACTCGCCAGCCTGTTGCTGCTGGTGGTAATGCTGGTGCTCTACGGCGAACGACGTGCCCGAGGTGCCAGCCGCGCAGGCAATGAGCGGCCACGCGGCAAGGCGCTGTATCACCTGCGCGGGTTCAAGGCCGCAGCTGCCAGTGGTTGGTGTGGTTTGGTGTTTGCCTGTGCCTTTGTTATCCCGATGCTGCAACTGGTCGCCTGGTTCTGGCAGCGGGGTCGGTTCGATCTGGATGAGCGTTATACCGGCTTGATCGTTCACACCCTCTACCTGGGCGGCATCGCGGCCCTGATCACGGTCAGCGTTGCGTTGATATTGGCCTTTGCCAACCGTCTGGCGCCGACGCGCGCGATTCGCTCCGGAATCAGCCTGGCCAATGTCGGCTATGCCTTGCCGGGCTCTGTGCTGGCGGTGTCGATCATGCTGGCGTTCAGCTACCTGGACCGTGAGCTGGTAGTGCCGTTGTCAGGTTGGCTCGGCGGCGCTGGCAAGCCTTTGTTGCTTGGCAGCCTGTCGGCGCTGGTCCTGGCGTATCTGGTGCGTTTTCTGGCGGTGGCCTACGGGCCGCTGGAAAACAGCCTGGCGCGAATCCGGCCGTCTTTACCGGAAGCGGCGCGCAGCCTCGGCGTAAGTGGGCCACGACTGTTTTGCAAAGTGTATCTGCCGCTATTGCTGCCGGGGACATTGAGCGCGGCGCTGCTGGTGTTCGTCGATGTGCTCAAGGAAATGCCTGCGACCCTGCTGATGCGCCCGTTTGGCTGGGACACCCTGGCGGTACGGATCTTTGAAATGACCAGTGAAGGGGAATGGGCGCGGGCGTCGTTGCCGGCACTGACACTGGTGTTGGTGGGCCTGTTGCCGGTGATCGGCCTGATCCGACGCTCTGCACGACAAATCGGTTAGGTGCCAGTCCTACGGCTTGCGGCTACAATGCGCGGCATTCGGTGCGCTCCGTCTTTCGGGGCGAGTCGCTAAATGTCGCTGCAGGCCTGGTAATACAAGGTGTTCAGCGCACATGGCAACTCTGCGCATCTTCGCCAAGCCCGGAAGGAGAAACCCATGGGACAGCGTACGCCTCTGTATGACCTGCATCTCGCCCTCGGCGCGAAAATGGTCGATTTTGGCGGTTGGGATATGCCTCTGCATTACGGCTCGCAAGTTGAAGAGCACCATCAGGTGCGACGCGACTGCGGGGTGTTCGATGTATCTCATATGACCGTGATTGATGTCACAGGCCTTCAGGCCAAGGAATGGCTCCAGCACCTGCTGGCCAATGATGTCGATCGTTTGCATGGCTGCGGCCGTGCGCTTTACAGCGCCATGCTCAATGAGCAGGGCGGCGTGGTGGACGACATGATCGTCTACCGCACCGAGACGGGCTACCGGCTGGTGGTCAACGCCGCCACCCGTGACCAGGATATGGCCTGGATGCAGGCACAGTTGGGCAACTACTCGGTGCAACTGCATGAGCGGTCCGAGTTGGCGATGCTTGCCATTCAAGGGCCGCATGCCCGGCAGAAAATCGCCGAGTTGGTCACCCAGTCTCGCGGCACGCTGATCCATCAGCTCAAGCCGTTTGAAGGCCAGGTCGACGGCGATTGGTTTATCGCCCGCACGGGTTATACCGGTGAAGATGGCCTGGAAATTGTCCTGCCTGCCGCCCAGGCACCGGGTTTTTTCAACGATCTGGTCGGTGCCGGTATTTCACCCATTGGCCTTGGCGCCCGCGATACCCTGCGCCTGGAAGCCGGCATGAATCTGTATGGCCAGGATATTCACCAGGATGTTTCGCCCCTGGCGGCCAATATGGCCTGGAGTATTGCCTGGGAGCCTGCCGATCGCCAATTCATCGGCCGTGCCGCCCTCGAGGCGGAAAAGGCTGGCGGAGTGCGATTCAAATTGGTCGGGCTGGTGCTGGAGGAGCGTGGGGTTTTACGTGCTCACCAAGTGGTTCGTATCGCCAATGTTGGCGAAGGAGAGATCACCAGTGGTAGTTTCTCTCCTACGCTGAGCAAATCCATTGCGCTGGCGCGTGTGCCGACGGCCACTGCCGATCGGGCCGAAGTGGAAATCCGCGGTAAGTGGTACCCGGTTCGAGTGGTCAAACCGACCTTCGTGCGCCATGGCAAAACCTTGATCTAACTATTTCCGGCAGGCCAAAGGCCGCTGACATTTAATCTTGAGGACACAGACTATGAGCGATATCCCTGCCGACCTGCGTTTTGCCGAAAGTCACGAATGGGCCCGTCTGGAAGCTGACGGCACTGTGACCGTCGGGATCTCCGATCATGCCCAGGAAGCGTTGGGTGATGTGGTGTTCGTTGAGCTGACCGAAGTCGGCAGCGTGTTTGAGGCGACTCAGCAGGCGGGTGTGGTTGAATCGGTGAAAGCCGCTTCGGATATCTACTCGCCGATTGCTGGCGAAGTGATCGCGGTGAACGATGCCTTGAGCGGCGAGCCTGAGCTGTTGAACTCCGACCCGTACGGCGCCTGGATCTTCAAACTCAAGCCAAGCAACCCGGCTGATCTGGAAAAACTGCTGGATGCCGCCGGCTACAAAGCCGCCATCGGCGAGTAAACGCGAGCAGTTGGAACAGCACAAATCAATGTGGGAGCTGGCTTGCCTGCGATGCAGACGCCTCGGTGTAGCGGTTACACCGTGGTGATGCCATCGCAGGCAAGCCAGCTCCCACAGTTGATTGCGGATAGCTGGCAGTTTGTTTTCAGCTCGCTTTCAGTACCGCTTTAACCGCAGCGACCGACCGCTCCACGTCCGCTTCTGTCATCGCCGTGAACATCGGCAACGACACGATCAAACGCCCAACACGCTCCGACACCGGGAACATGCCTTCCTTGAACCCCTGCGCCCGATAAAGGCTCAGCAGGTGGATCGGCGGGTAGTGATAGCCAATGCCGACGCCGTGGGCCTGCATTTGCTCCATGAAGGTCGCGCGCGCGGGCAGGCCATCCTGACGCTCCGGCAGTACCAGCTGGAACAGGTGCCAGTTGCTGTTTTCGAAATCCGCCGGCGGAAGTTGCGCGCCGTACGTCTCTTCAAAGTCACTGCCGAAGCACTTGAAGTAGTGCCGTGCCAGGTTCTGGCGATGGGCAGTGATCTTCTCGATATGGGCAAACTGCCCCAGGCCGATGGCTGCGGCAATGTCGGTCATGTTGAACTTGCCGCCCAACACATCTACGTCCAGGCCGTCGAAGCCGGTACGGGTAACGCCCTGCAGGCGATATTTTTCTGCCAGGCGCGCTTCCTCGGCGTTGTTCAACACCAGGCAACCCCCTTCGGAAGACGTGATGTTCTTGTTCGCCTGGAAGCTGAACGACACGAAGTCGCCCGTAGCGCCGATACGCTTGCCATTCCAGCTGGAACCCAACGCTTGGGCGGCGTCTTCGACGATACGCAGGTTGTACTTGTTGGCCAGTGCATACAGCATCGGCATATCCAGGGGCAGGCCCGCCAGGTACACCGGGATGATCGCCTTGGTACGTGGGGTGATCGCTGCTTCCACCTGGGCCAGGTCGATATTGCGGGTGACCGGGTCGATATCGGCAAATACCGGCGTGGCGCCCACTTCCAGAATGACGTTGGCGGTGGCGACCCAGGAGATCGGAGTGGTGATGACTTCATCCCCAGGGCCGATCCCGGCGATGCGCAGGGCAATCTCCATGGTGCAGGTGCCGGAGTTGAAGGTGCGTACCGGACGGCCGCCAAAGTATTCCGACAGTTGTGCTTCGAACGCCTGCACTTTTGGCCCGCTGGTGATCCAGCCTGAGCGCAGTACGTCGCCGACCGCCGAGATGGTGGCTTCATCAATGGTAGGTTTGGAAAACGGCAGAAAGGGCTGTTGGCTCATAACGACGAAGGCATCCGTTTCAGATAGGCGATAAGTAATAGACGTATCAGTACCGCATAGTTGCACGGTTCGACTGAATATAGCCTGTCATGCGTGAATGAATCGTCATGTTACGGACAAAAAAATGCCGCTTGGGAAAGCGGCATTCTTTGTAGGGCGCTGTTACTCGGTCACAGCGTTTTTCGCGAGGATAGCGTTGGCCAAATCCATATCGGTGGCCTTGAGGCCAGGGTTGTCAGCGCGCACTTTTTGCATGGCGGCTTCCAGGTACGGGCCGCGGATGCCGCCGTCGCTGGCAACAAAGCTGCCTGCGTCGTCTTGGGCGGCGACCACCAGCTTGTGGTCCTTGAAGGTCAGGTACGTCGAGCCGGTAGTGGCGCCCGATGAGATGACGTTGCGCCAGAAACTGTCGGCCATGGCTGAACCGACAGGAAGGGAAAGCACAGCGAGGGTTGCGACAGCATATTTGAGACGCATGATGGGTGACTCCGACTGGGTTATCTGAACAGTTTGATTGTAGTTAGCCCAACCGAGTTCCATCACTGACTAAACAGTTTCGACCTGTAAAACCACGCCTTCCTGACCAATGACACGTACTTGAGCGCCTACGGGGCTGTCCGGGCCAGTCACTATCCACACGCCATCGCCGACTTTTATCTTGCCCCGGCCATCGACGATCGCCTGATGCACCAAAAATGTGCGACCGATCAACTCCGAGCCGCGCATGTTCAGCCCCGGCTGGTCGCTGACCTTGGCGCTGCTGCGCTGGCGTTTCCACCAATACACGGCTGTCAGGATCGACAAAACAGCGAATAGCAGCAGCTGCCACTCCAGCCCAAGCGGTGGGACCAGAAACTTGATCACACCTACGGCAGCGGCGGCAATCCCCATCCACAGCAGGTAGCCACCGGCGCCGAATACTTCAAGAATCAACAGCACTGTACCCAGTGCCAACCAATCCCAGAACGACAGATGCTGCAGGAAATCCCACATGGCGACTGCCTCAGCCTTTCTTGTTGTCGAAGGTTGCCTTGACGATTTCGCCGATGCCACCGACTGCGCCAATCACCTGGCTGGCTTCCAACGGCATCAGGATGACTTTGCTGTTGTTGGCCGAAGCCAGCTTGCCCAAGGCATCAATGTATTTTTGCGCAACGAAGTAGTTAACCGCCTGCACGTTCCCCGAAGCGATTGCCTCGGAAACCACTTGTGTGGCGCGGGCTTCGGCTTCGGCCTGACGCTCGCGGGCTTCGGACTCCAGGAAAGCCGCCTGACGGCTACCCTCGGCCTCAAGGATCTGCGCCTGCTTCTTGCCTTCGGCAGTCAGGATCGCCGATGCGCGCAGGCCTTCGGCCTCCAGAATCTGCGCACGCTTGATCCGCTCGGCTTTCATCTGGCCGGACATGGCGGCCATCAGGTCGGCAGGCGGGCTGATGTCCTTGATCTCGATCCGGGTAATCTTGATGCCCCACGGTGCCGTGGCTTCATCCACGGTACGCAGCAGTTTCTCGTTGATGCCGTCACGCTGGCTCAACATCGCATCCAGTTCCATGGAGCCGAGCACGGTGCGGATATTGGTTTGCAGCAAGTTACGGATAGCATGCTCGAGGTTGTTGACCTCGTAGGCGGCCTGGGCCGTGTTGACCACCTGGAAGAAGCACACGGCGTCGATCTGCACGGTGGCGTTATCGGCGGTGATGACTTCCTGAGGCGGGATATCCAGCACGCTTTCCATCACGTTCATCTTGCGACCAATACGGTCCATGATCGGAATGATGATGTTGAGGCCGGGTTTGAGGGTGTTGGTGTAGCGACCGAAGCGCTCGACGGTCCATTGGTAGCCCTGGGGCACCACTTTAAAACCCATGAACAGGATGGCTACGGCCAAACCCACGAATAGAAGCAGTACGGTTCCGATCTGCATAGCGATTCCCTATCTGATGGTGTCAGTGAAACGATGTGCGACCGAGTGTAACGGTCTGGTCACGGATAAGGACGGTTTCACGGCGCAACAACCCAATCATTTGTATCTGAATCCCCAGGCGTTACCCGCAATACTTCTGCCAGGGTTGTCAGCCCTGCGTTCACTTTATCGATACCGGCCATTCGCAGGCTGCGCATGCCTTGCCCGAGTGATGCACGGCGTAGAGCCTGCACATCGGCGCCGGGGGTGATCAGCGCCTTGAGCGTCTCGTCCATCACCATGATTTCGTAGAGCCCGGCTCGGCCTCGATAACCGCTGTCACGACACTCCCCGCAGCCGGTAGCTTCGTGGACAGGTTCCTGCGTATTCACCGCGCGTTTACAGTGAGGGCACAAAAGCCTTACCAAACGCTGTGCCATCACCCCTATCAGCGTAGCTTTGATCAAATAATGAGCAATACCCAGTTCCTGCAAACGACTGACGGCGCTGGGAGCATCGTTGGTGTGGAGGGTCGATAGCACCAGATGCCCGGTCAGTGCGGCCTGGATCGCCATCTCTGCCGTTTCCTGGTCGCGAATCTCACCGATCATGATGATGTCCGGGTCTTGGCGCAGCAGCGCGCGGATACCGCTGGCGAATGTCAGGTCGATGTTGTGTTGCACTTGCATCTGGTTGAAGGCGGGCTCAATCATTTCGATCGGATCTTCCACCGTGCACAGGTTGACCTCGCGGGTCGCCAGTTGCTTGAGCGTGGTGTAGAGGGTACTGGTCTTGCCAGAGCCGGTAGGCCCGGTAACCAGGATGATGCCGTTGGCCTGACGGGTCATGGCGTGCCAACGTTGTTGGTCCTCGACGGATAAACCCAACTGGTCAAAAGCCTTGATCAGCACCTGTGGGTCGAAAATACGCATCACCAGTTTTTCGCCAAACGCGGTCGGCAGGGTTGAAAGGCGCAGTTCCACCTCGACGCCCTCCGGGCTTTTGGTCTTGACCCGGCCGTCCTGGGGTTTGCGCTTCTGCGCGACATTCATCCGGCCCAGGCTTTTCAGGCGGCTGACCACCGCCATCGTGACCTGAGGCGGAAATTGATACACGTCGTGCAACAGCCCATCGATGCGAAAACGCACCCGGCCCTGGTCGCGACAAGGTTCGATATGGATATCGCTGGCCCGTTGGCCGAAGGCGTACTGCAACAGCCAGTCGACGATATTGACGATATGCGCGTCATTGGCATCTGGCTCCTGCTCGCTGGCGCCGAGGTTGAGCAGTTCGAAATTGCCGGCCACCGCCACCTTTTGATCAGCGCCGCTGACGGACTGGGCCAGCCGGTAGAACTCGCCAATACAGCGTTGAATGTCCTTGGGGTTGGCGACCACGCGCTTGATCGAGCGTTTCAGCACCTGCGCCAGCCCAGCTTCCCATCCGCTGACATGGGGCTGGGCGCTGGCGACGGTGACGGTTTGCGCATCCACGGCCACCGCAAGGATCGCGTGGCGCTGCGCGAAGGCGTGGGACATCAAGGGCACTACCGTCGCCACGTCGATCTTGAGCGGGTCTATGCGCAAATAAGGCTGCCCGACATGCCGGGCCAGCCATTGGGTCAGTGTTTCCAGGCAAAGCCCTTCAGCTGCGATGCATTCAAGAGGGTGCAGTGAGGAAGGCGTCGTCGATAACCTGTGCGCCACATCCGCTGTAATCAGCTGTTGCTCGACCAATGCGGGCAGCAATTGATGCAGTTCCAATCGGTGATCGTGCAAGGCAGCGGGCATGGACATTTCCTGGGCAGTGTCGGGCGTAATTCCAGGCTAGCCAGTCTCTGAACATCCACCTCCCAGTGTGTATTGCAGGCTTTTACAGACTGGCTGCCGTCAGCGCCTGAGGCCGCAGGGAGTCGGCCCGCCACACTTCCAGCGAGCACACGCTGATCAGGTTTCTAATCTTTTCACCGATCACCTGGGCGCGATGCCAGCTCAAACCGTCCATCACGATGTCAATGCTCAGCAGGTCGTCTTCCCGGTTCACATTGACCTGGTGCGGCGTCAGGAACTGCAATGCGAAGTAGTTGAGCACCCGGCACAGCACATCCGGTTCGGCCTCGGCGACGATCTGATAATGCGCCTGGCAATGGGCGCTGTTGACGGCCCACGCATCGACGCGGGCAGAGGGCGGTGTGGTTTCGACGACGTGCATGCTGACTCTCCAGATTCGACTGGAGAAATTTTTACATTCGCTACGGGAGATTTCTTATCTAAGATGGAGCTGATTTGCGATTTATTGAATAAATCAATTCGAGATAAGCGTCATAACAGGTATTTCTATGCACAGTGAGTTGGACGCCTACGACCGCCGTATCCTGGCCCTGTTGCAAGAGGACGCTTCACTGTCCAGCGCGCAGATCGCCGAGCAGGTGGGCCTGTCGCAGTCGCCGTGCTGGCGGCGTATTCAACGGCTCAAGGAAGACGGCGTGATTCGCGGGCAGGTGACGCTGCTCGACCGCAAGAAGATCGGTCTCAACACGCAGATTTTTGCCGAAGTAAAACTCAACGCCCACGGCCGATCCAACTTCACAGAGTTCACCGAAGCGATTCGTGGGTTTCCGGAAGTGTTGGAGTGTTACGTGCTGATGGGGGCGGTGGATTTTCTGCTGCGCATCGTCACCTCTGACATCGAGGCGTACGAGCGGTTTTTCTTCGAGAAGCTGTCGATGGTGCCGGGGATTCAGGAGGTCAACTCGATCGTGGCTTTATCCGAGATCAAGTCCACTACCAGCCTGCCTGTATTGCGCTGACAGGGCCTGCCTCATCGCGGGCAAGCCCGCTCCCACAGGGACTTATGTACACAGTCCAATGTGGGAGCGGGCTTGCCCGCGATTGCGGTATTACAGGCGCAGCAACGTTTTCCAGGCACGGTTCTGATACACCGCAATTGCCTGATGCATGCGCGCATCCAGCGATTCGTCGGTGATCAACTGGTTCGCCAGTTGCGCCAGCTTGTTCAGCTCGCCGTACAAACGGTCCAGTTCCGGGATGTCTACCACCTGGCGCGCGTGGTGCAGCCAGGCCTGGATGCGCTCGATGCGCGGCAGTTGCTCGGCCAGGTCTTCCGGTTGTTGCTGGTAGCGCGGCAGTTGCAGGGCGACGGCATCGTCAGCCAGCAGGCGCGGTAGCCAGTTGGTGATTTGCGCGGCGCCCTGACGGTTGCCACGCACGTTGCGGTCGGTGGTCCAGGTGCGGGCCAGCAGCCAGCGCGAGGTGTTCAGCGAGAACAAGCCCCAGCGCACGTCTTCCAGTTCTTCAGCGAATTGTTCCGGCGCGGCTTTGCGAATGTCTTCGTCGTCATCACCGGCCTGGACCAGTGGGCGCCAGTCTTCCAGCAACGCATCCAGCGAGCTGCGCAGCTCACTGGTGGATTGACGCGGAGCGGCCTGGCCGAGGCTGCCGATCAGGGCGCGCAGTTCGCCGAGGTTGTCGACCCAGTCCTGCAGCAGGCGCCAGTGGCCATTGAAACGGTATTGTTCGGCCAGGCGCTGGCTGCTGCCCAGCAGGTGCCACATGATGGCGGCGAAGGCGTCGTCCAACGGCATTTCGGCGTGGATCTGCGGCGCCGGCAGGCTCAGCGAGTAGCTGTTGGCGTCGTACAAGCGGTAGCCACGCTCGGCTTTGCTGATATCGCAGGGCATCAGCGCCAGGGTGGCGGCCAGCTCGGCGGCGAGTTCCAGCAGGGCAGCCGGTTCACCTTCGCGCAGTTCCAGTTCCAGCTCGCAGATTTCTTCTTTCTGCTTGCCCACGACCACGTGGCCCAGGTCCAGGGCGGCTTCGATGACCACCTTGGCCTTGCCACGGCCCCAGGCGATTTCAGCGCGCTCACGCACGAAATCGGTGGTGAAGATCGGCTTGAGGGTCTTTTTGTCCAGCTCGGCCAGTTGCTCGGGCCAGCACTCGCCGTCGAGTTTCTTCACGTCGAGCTTGGCCTTGGGCAGGTCCCAGTTGAACTCGTTGCGTTCCGACAAGCCAGCGACGCTCTGGCCACGGGTCTTGAGGGTCTGGATGATTTCATCACCGTCCTTGCGCAGGCGCAGGGCGACTTTGGCCTGGGCCAGGTCGCGCTCGGGGGTGTCGAAATACTGGTTCATCAACTCACGGCGTTCCCAGCCACTTTTGTTGCGTTTTTTCAGTAGCGGGTGCTCACGCAGCGCGGCGAGTGTTTCGCGGCTGACGCGGAGCTTGATTTCGGTTTCTTTCTGCATGGCCGGAAAATCCAGGATCGGGAGCGCAGCCGGGGAAAAGTGTGGCTGCCAAGGTCGTGCAGTGTACAGGACTGAGCCCGGCAACGCGCCGCAACGGTTTATTGTGTCGTGCAGATGGTTCTATAGTGGGGCTCATCCGGGAAGTTGAGAGGCCGCGCATGCCGTTACCGTCCATGAAAGAGCAATTCGCCGCGTTGATTGCCGCCCCGTCTGTCAGTTGCACCCAAGCGTCTCTCGACCAGACCAACCGCCCGGTGATCGACCTGCTCGCCAGTTGGCTCGGCGACCTGGGTTTCGCCATCGATATCCAGCAAGTCAGCCCCGGCAAGTTCAACCTGCTGGCCAGTTTCGGCAGCGGTCCTGGCGGCCTGGTGCTGGCAGGTCATAGTGATACCGTTCCCTACGACGCTACGCTGTGGAAAACCGACCCGCTCAAACTGACGGAAGTTGATGGCCGCTGGGTAGGATTGGGCAGCTGCGACATGAAGGGCTTTTTCGCACTGGCCATTGAAGCGGTGTTGCCATTGCTGGATCAGCCGTTCAAGCAACCGTTGTTGATCCTCGCCACCTGCGACGAAGAAAGCTCCATGTCCGGCGCCCGTGCGCTCGCCGAGGCCGGGCGCCCGTTGGGACGCGCGGCGGTGATCGGTGAGCCGACGGGCCTCAAGCCCATCCGCCTGCATAAAGGCGTGATGATGGAGCGCATCGACATCCTCGGCCGTAGCGGCCATTCGTCGGACCCAAGTCTGGGCCACAGCGCCCTCGAGGCCATGCACGACGCCATTGGCGAACTGCGTGGCCTGCGCCTGGCCTGGCAGCGTGAGTACCGCAACCCGCAATTCAGCGTACCGCAACCGACCATGAACTTCGGTTGCATCCACGGCGGCGACAATCCCAACCGCATTTGCGGTCAATGTTCCCTCGAGTTCGACCTGCGGCCCTTGCCGGGCATGGACCCGCAAGTGCTGCGCGATGCCATCCGGCAGAAGCTCGAACCCTTGGCCGAGCGCCACAAAGTCAAGATCGACTACGCGCCGCTCTTCCCCGAAGTGCCGCCGTTCGAGCAGGCCGAAGACGCCGAGCTGGTGCGGGTTGCGGAACGATTGACGGGGCATCGTGCCGAAGCAGTAGCGTTCGGCA
The DNA here is from genome assembly GCF_045447295.1 of Pseudomonas sp. O39. Taxonomy (NCBI): domain Bacteria; kingdom Pseudomonadati; phylum Pseudomonadota; class Gammaproteobacteria; order Pseudomonadales; family Pseudomonadaceae; genus Pseudomonas; species Pseudomonas sp. O39. The sequence goes on along the minus strand of NZ_JBJGXV010000004.1, from coordinate 236,595 downwards.
CCGAAGCGCCTTATCTTCAGCGCCTTGGTTGTGAAACCCTGGTGCTTGGCCCTGGTGATATTGCGTGTGCCCACCAGCCGGGCGAGTACCTCGAAATGTCACGCTTGACGCCTACAGTGCGTCTATTGCGGGAACTGATCGAACATTACTGCCTTAAACCTGCATAAATTAACCCCTGCCCATTCGTACATAAGGAGAGCGAGCGTGTCGCCAAGCCTGTTCCGACGATAACCATCAGCCCGCTGTGCGCTTTCACGATTCATCCTTTTTTGGCTGCTTTTTATTACAGGCCCAGGTGTTATGCCCGAATACGTCAATTGGCTTCGTCACGCTTCGCCTTACATCAACGCCCACCGCGACTGCACCTTTGTGGTCATGCTGCCCGGCGATGGTGTGGAACATCCGAACTTCGGCAATATCGTCCACGACCTGGTGCTGCTTCACAGCCTCGGCGTGCGGCTGGTGCTGGTCCACGGTTCGCGCCCACAAATCGAAACGCGCCTTGAGGCGCGTGGCCTGACGCCGGCTTACCACGAAGGCTTGCGCATCACCGATGCCGCGACGCTGGAGTGTGTGATCGACGCGGTCGGCCACCTGCGTATTGCTATCGAGGCGCGCCTGTCCATGGACATGGCCTCGTCGCCGATGCAAGGCTCGCGCCTGCGGGTGGCCAGCGGCAACCTGGTTACCGCGCGGCCGATCGGTGTGCTGGAAGGCGTGGATTACCACCACACTGGCGAAGTGCGCCGGGTCGACCGCAAGGGCATCAACCGTCTGTTGGACGAGCGCTCCATCGTGCTGCTGTCGCCGTTGGGTTACTCGCCCACCGGGGAAATCTTCAACCTGGCCTGCGAAGACGTCGCCACCCGCGCCGCCATCGACCTGGGCGCCGACAAGCTGCTGCTGTTTGGCGCCGACCTGGGCCTGATCGACGAACAGGGTCGCCTGGTCCGTGAGTTGCGCCCGCAGCAAGTACCGGCGCACCTGCAACGCCTGGGCAACAACTATCAGGCTGAACTGCTGGACGCCGCCGCCGAAGCCTGCCGTGGCGGGGTAGGGCGCAGCCATATCGTGAGCTACGCCGAAGACGGCGCGTTGCTCACCGAGCTGTTTACCCGGGACGGCGGCGGTACGCTGGTGGCCCAGGAGCAATTTGAACTGGTACGCGAAGCGGCGATTGAAGATGTCGGTGGTTTGCTCGACCTGATCAGCCCGCTGGAAGAGCAGGGCATCCTGGTACGGCGTTCGCGCGAAGTGCTGGAGCGTGAGATCGAGCAGTTCAGTGTGGTCGAGCGCGAAGGCATGATCATCGCCTGTGCGGCGCTGTATCAAATCGCAGACTCGGATGCCGGTGAGTTGGCATGCCTGGCGGTGAACCCGGAATACCGCCACGGCGCGCGCGGTGATGTGTTGCTGGAGCGAATCGAGACCCGAGCCCGAGCGCAGGGTTTGAAGACGCTGTTTGTTCTCACCACCCGAACCGCCCACTGGTTCCGTGAGCGTGGGTTTGTGCCGAGCAGTGTGGATCGCCTGCCTTCGGCGCGGGCCTCGCTCTACAACTATCAGCGTAATTCGAAGATTTTCGAGAAGGCCCTCTAAACCTGATCTTCCTGCCTGATAAAGAGCTGGCTCATGGGGGAGCTGGCTTGCCTGCGATAGCATCACCTCGGTTTATCTGAACTACCGAGTCGCCAGCATCGCCGGCAAGCCAGCTCCCACATTTGACTGCCTTACGGGTTGACGAATTTTTCGGTCACGAATGCCGAATAGTCCGGCAACACCGCTTCAACCTTCCCCTGTTCCTTCAAAAACTTCGCCGTCTCTCCAATCGCCTTCGCCGTGCCCCCTTTAAGCAGGGCATCGGTTTGCTGCGCCTGCGCATCCGGGAAAGTGGTGCCGGCCAACAGCTCAGGAATATCGGTGGCATTCGAACCTGTCAATTTGGCGATTTTCTGCACCGGTTCGGAGTCCACCGTCCAGCCGTCTTTATGGGCGGCATAGTCAGCGAAAGAGTCCAGCGTGACCTTGGCAAACTTGGCCACTACGTCAGGATGTTTTTCCGCGAAATCCTTGCGTGCCACCCACACTTCGAACGTCGGCGCTCCCCACTGGCCCACTTGGGCCGCATCTGTCAGGGTTTTTCCGGTCTTGCGGATCTCGCCCAGGGCCGGTGACCACACGAAGGCGCCGTCGATATCACCACGTTTCCACGCGGCGGCAATTTCCGCAGGCTGCAGGTTCACCACTTTGACTTTCCGGGTGTCCAGGCCCCAGTGCTTCAGCGCGCCGAGCAGGCTGTAATGAGAGGTTGAGACGAAGGGGGTGGCGATGGTTTTGCCGATCAGATCCTCTGGTTTGTTGATGCCGCTGCCATTACGCACCACCAACGCTTCAGAAGCATTGATCTGCGCCGATACCATAAAGGCTACGATCGGTAGATTGCGTGAAGCCGCCGCTGCTAGAGGGCTGGAACCCAGGTTACCGATTTGTACATCGCCGGATGCGATAGCCGTGACGACTTCCGGCCCACTGTTGAATCGGCGCCAGGCAATCTTCTCGCCAATGGCCTTTTCATAGAGGCCATCGGCCTGTGGGACTTTGCTGGGGTCGATGCCGGTTTGATAGCCGATGGTTAAATCGGCCGCTTGGACACCAAAAGAAATTATTAGTGACACAAAAACTGTAACAAATTGACGGGAGGATGTGCCTTTGGCCATGATGGCGTCGCCTTTTTGATCGTGGGTGACGTATGCAACAGTACGGCAACACTAATCGATCTAAAAAAAGGCTAGTAAATACCATTTAGGAATTAGCTTATGGAGCAGGTGGTCTATGCTGACCGGCTTGCTGCATGGAAAGCCTTATTCCTGAATCGTATGAAAAAGAATGAAACAATTCTTTTTGGGTGTATGAAAAACTCATTACCCTGCAGGGACCAAATCAACTGCGGTTAGACGAAGGTAGTAGACATACAAAGTTACGATTGACTTGGTAGTCACTATCTGGCGCTAATCGCGCATCTGTGGATCTAGGGCGTCAGACCCGAGACCTAAGAAATACAAAAATTAGAAATGAGAGGAGCGGTACATGAAGAAGTCAACATTGGCGTTGGCCGTGGCTGTCGCTGCGATTGCCCAACAGGCAAACTCCGCCGGTTTCATCGAAGACAGCAAGGCCACTCTGGGTCTGCGTAACTTTTACATCAACACTGACAACCGCGATGGCGCTCCTACTGCGAGCAGCCGTAGCAAGAACGCTGAATGGGGCCAAGGCTTCGACCTGCGTTTCATCTCGGGTTTTACCCAAGGTACCGTTCAGTTTGGTGTTGACGCTATCGGCCTGTACGGCATGCGTCTGGACTCCAGCCGCGATAACCACGGCAACTACAGCGGCACCGCTTCGGGCGGCACTGTGTTCCCAAGCGACGGCAACAAAGCCGTCAGCGATTTCGCCAGCCTGGGCGTGACCGGTAAGGTCAAGATCTCCCAGACCGTAGCGAAAATTGGCACCCTGCAGCCAAACAACCCGGTGATCAAGACCAACGATGGTCGCCTGTTGCCTCAGACCTTCCAGGGCGGCGAGATCGTTTCTAACGAAATCAAAGACTTGACCCTGACTGCTGGTCAGATCGAGTCGGCCAAGGGCCGTAACTCGAGCAACAACGAAAACCTGTCGATTGCTGGCGCTAACAAAAGCTCCAACTACGACACCGGCAAATTCAGCAACAAGTTCTACTACGCTGGTGCTGACTACAAAATCACCAAGGATCTGACCGCTTCGTACTACTTCGGCGAGCTGAAAGATTTTTACTCCCAGAACTTCCTGGGCTTGGTACACAACTGGGCAATCGGCCCAGGCGTGCTGAAAAGTGACCTGCGTTACTACCGCAGCCGCGACAACGGCGCAAATGGCAACACTGCCGGCTACTACACCTCGGGTTACTACACCGACGGTGCCAAGCCTGTTACCGCTGGCAAGGTTGACAACGACCTCTACAGCTACCTGGGTCTGTACTCGATTAATGGCCACACCTTTGGTGGCGGTTATCAGTACACCAATGGCGACAGTGACTTCCCTTGGCTGAACCAAGGCGACGGTTCGTCGAACAGCACCACGACCGACATGCAAATCCAGAAGTTCGCCCGTGCCGGCGAGCGCACCTGGCAAGCTCGTTACGCGTATGACTTCGCCAAAATCGGCGTGCCTGGCCTGACCGCTGGTATTGTTTACCTCAAAGGTACCAATATCCAGACCACCGCTGGCGACAAGTCTGAGTGGGAACGCGATATCACCCTGGCTTACGTTGTTCCACAAGGCCCGCTGAAAAACCTCGGCGTGGCTTGGAAGAACGCAATGTGGCGTACCGACGTTGCTACCCGCGATCAAGACGAAAACCGTCTGATCGTCAGCTACTCGATCCCGCTGTTGTAAGCGTGTAAAACCTTGCCCGGCGCAATGCCGGGCAGGGTACTTTTACTGTTCAAGTCGGGCTCAACCCCCGCAAGCCCTTCCTGAATCCCCTCTCTTTACAGCGTCTCAAGGCCTTCTCGAACCTTGAAACGGATGTTGATCCTTGCCCGTTGCCAAGTCCAATGAACAGATTTTTAATATTCTTTTATCGTCTAGATAAAGCGATATTTATTCTTTTTAAATAATCTCTAACCCATGCACAGTAGGTTCCATAAGCACTCACCAGGAGCTACATCATGAGCCTAAGATTGGGCGACATCGCCCCCGACTTCGAACAGGATTCCAGCGCCGGCAAGATTCGTTTCCATGAGTGGCTGGGCGATAGCTGGGGCGTGCTGTTTTCCCATCCGGCGGACTTCACTCCGGTGTGCACCACCGAGTTGGGCTTTACCGCCAAGCTCAAGGACGAATTCGCCAAGCGCGGCGTCAAGGCTATCGCGCTGTCGGTAGACCCGGTGGACTCGCACCACAAGTGGATTGAAGACATCAACGAAACCCAGAACACGGTCGTTAACTTCCCGATCCTGGCGGATGCCGATCGCAAGGTGTCGGACCTGTACGACCTGATCCACCCGAACGCCAGTGACACCCTCACCGTGCGCTCCTTGTTCGTGATCGACCCGAACAAGAAGGTTCGCCTGACGATTACCTACCCGGCCAGCACTGGCCGCAACTTCCACGAAATCCTGCGGGTTATCGACTCGCTGCAGCTGACCGACAGCCACAAGGTCGCCACGCCCGCCAACTGGCAGGACGGCGATGAAGTGGTGATCGTGCCGTCGCTCAAGGACGAGGAAGAGATCAAGCAACGCTTTCCGAAAGGTTATCGCGCGGTGAAGCCGTATCTGCGGCTTACCCCACAGCCGAATCGCTGAGGCTGAAACCGCTATCGCGGGCAAGCCCGCTCCCACAGGGGAATGCGGTCAACTGTGGGAGCCGGGCTTGCCCGCGATAGCAGACTTCAAATGGACACAGGTTTCAAGTTGTAGACCGTCTCACACAGCAGGGGTTTTCAGGCCGTTTCGACGGCCTTTTTTTTCGTCTGAAGATTTATAAATCCCATATATTTTTAGGGAATAAACAAATGAAAAAATAAGATTTATAGATATATAAATCAGCTGATATGGTCTGTCCATCTTGGCGCCACCGCACACAGCGACCCGCCGACACTTGCTCAAGGAATACCTGCATGTTGGTCGTAACACTTGGAGGCAGTCCCAGCCAGCGTTCCCGCTCCGGGGTCTTGCTGGAAAAAACCCGTCAGTGGCTGCAAGACAAAGGCGTGGAAGTCGTGAGTTATCAGATACGGGACTTCCCGGCCGAAGACTTGCTGCACGCCCGCTTCGACAGCCCCAAAGTTATCGATCTGTTGCAGCAAGTCGCCAACGCCGACGGCCTGGTCATCGCCACGCCGGTGTACAAGGCCTCGTTCTCGGGCGCGCTGAAAACCGTGCTCGATCTGCTGCCTGAGCGCGCCCTGGCTCACAAGATCGTCTTACCGATGGCCACCGGCGGCAGCATCGCCCACATGCTGGCGGTGGACTACGCCTTGAAGCCGGTGTTGTCGGCCCTCAAAGCCCAAGAGTTGCTCCACGGCATCTTTGCCGAAGACAGCCAGATCGCTTACGGCGAAGGCAGTGCCCAGGCGCAACTGGTGCCGGTGCTTGAACAGCGTTTGCACGAGGCCCTGGAGACGCTCTATAGCGCCATGGCCCGTCGCCCAAAACCCCTTGATCCCAATGTGTTGAATGACCGTTTATTGAGTGCTCGCTGGAGCATTTAAGTCTTACCGGATTGTGTAGTACTCACCTTACTCAGCCGCCAACGGCCAAGCAGGTGCAGCCAACCCCCTAATCGCATTTTTTGGAGAGAGCGCCATGCGCACTGTCATCTTGCGTCGTGGTCTGGTCGCACTGTTTGCTGCGGCTGTGTCCTTCGGCGCCATGGTTCAAGCCCACGCCGCCGAAACCCTGCGGATCGGTTATCAGAAGTACGGCACCCTCGTGTTGCTCAAGGCCAAGGGCACCCTGGAAAAACGCCTGGCCGCCCAGGGCGTGCAGGTGCAGTGGACGGAATTCCCCGGTGGCCCGCAACTGCTCGAAGGCCTGAACGTCGGTTCCATCGACTTCGGCGTCACCGGCGAAACCCCGCCGGTATTCGCCCAGGCCGCCGGCGCCGATCTGCTTTATGTCGCCTACGAACCGCCAGCACCGACCAGTGAAGCGATCCTGGTGCCCAAAGACTCGACGATCAAGTCCGTGGCCGAGCTCAAGGGCAAGAAAATCGTGCTCAACAAAGGCTCCAACGTGCACTACCTGCTGGTACGCGCCCTGGAGGATGCCGGCCTGAAATACACCGACGTGCACACCGTGTTCCTGCCGCCCGCCGATGCCCGCGCCGCGTTCGAGCGAGGCAGCGTAGACGCCTGGGTGATCTGGGACCCGTACCAGGCCGCCGCCGAGAAACAACTGCAAGCGCGCACCCTGCGTGACGGCACCGGCATCGCCGACAACCACCAGTTCTACCTGGCCACCAAACCTTACGCCACACAGCACCCGGATGTGATCAAGGCGCTGGTGGAAGAAGTGCGTGCGGTAGGCGAGTGGTCCAAAGCCAACCCGCAGGAAGTCACGGAACAAGTCGCACCGCTGCTCGGCCTGCCCGCTGACATCACCCTGACCTCGGTGAAACGCCAAGGCTACGGCGCATTGTTCCTGACCCCGGAAGTGGTCGCCGCCCAGCAGAAAATCGCCGACAGCTTCTACCAGCTCAAATTGATCCCCAAACCCTTGAGCATCAAGGACGTGATCTGGACGCCACCCGCCGCCGTTGCCAAAGCGCCGTAATTCGACTTCTTCAGGAGACAACTCCATGAGCCTCAATATTTTCTGGTTCCTGCCTACCCACGGCGACGGCCATTACCTGGGTACCGCCGAAGGCGCTCGCGCCGTCGACCATGGTTACCTGCAACAAGTGGCACAGGCGGCCGACCGCCTGGGTTTCGGCGGGGTGTTGATCCCGACCGGCCGCTCCTGCGAAGACTCGTGGCTGGTGGCCGCCTCGCTGATCCCGGTGACCCAGCGTCTGAAATTCCTTGTCGCCCTGCGCCCCGGGATCATTTCCCCGACGGTGGCTGCGCGTCAGGCGGCGACCCTGGACCGCCTGTCCGGTGGCCGTGCGCTGTTTAACCTGGTGACCGGTGGTGATCCGGAAGAGCTGGCCGGCGACGGTTTGTTCCTCAGCCACGAAGAGCGCTATCAGGCCTCCGTGGAATTCACCCGCATCTGGCGTCGCGTGCTGGAAGGTGAAACCGTGGATTACGACGGTGAACACATCAGCGTCAAAGGCGCCAAATTGCTCTACCCGCCGATCCAGCAGCCGCGTCCGCCGCTGTACTTCGGCGGCTCCTCCGAAGCCGCCCAGGACCTGGCCGCTGAACAAGTGGAAATGGTGCTGACCTGGGGCGAGCCTCCGGCCGCTGTCGCTGAAAAAATCGAACAGGTGCGGGCCAAGGCCGCGAAACTTGGGCGCACGGTGCGCTTCGGTATTCGCCTGCATGTGATCGTGCGTGAAACCAACGATGAGGCGTGGAAAGCTGCGGACAAACTGATCTCCCACTTGGACGACGAGACCATCGCCCGTGCCCAGGCCTCCCTCGCGCGCTTCGATTCCGTCGGCCAGCAACGCATGGCGGCCTTACACGGCGGTAACCGTGACAACCTCGAAGTCAGCCCCAACCTGTGGGCCGGTGTCGGCCTGGTACGCGGTGGTGCGGGTACTGCGCTGGTGGGTGATGGCCCAACCGTTGCGGCACGTGTCAATGAATACGCTGCGCTGGGCATCGATACCTTCATCTTCTCCGGTTATCCACACCTGGAAGAGTCGTACCGCGTGGCTGAGCTGTTGTTCCCGCACCTGGACATCGAACGTCCCGAGTTGCCGAAAAGCGCCGGTTACGTCAGCCCGTTCGGCGAGATGGTCGCCAACGACATCCTTCCCAAAGCTGCGTCGCAGAGCTGAGGCGCCGTCATGAACGTTGAAAAATTAAGCCATCGCGTCGCGCCCTGGGTGCTGCCGATCTTGTTGCTGGCGGTGTGGCAGTTGTCGGTGTCGGCGGGTTGGTTGTCGACACGCATTCTGCCGGCGCCGAGTGCGGTGATCGAAGCCGGGGTTAACCTGGTGCGCAGCGGCGAAATCTGGACGCACTTGGCCATCAGCGGCTGGCGTGCCGGCCTGGGCTTTGTGATCGGTGGCAGCATCGGCCTGGCCCTGGGCTTTATCACCGGCCTGTCGAAATGGGGCGAGCGCCTGTTGGACAGCTCCGTGCAGATGATCCGCAACGTGCCACACCTGGCGCTGATTCCGCTGGTGATCCTGTGGTTCGGCATTGACGAGACCGCGAAGATTTTCCTGGTCGCCCTCGGCACGCTGTTCCCGATCTACCTGAACACGTATCACGGCATTCGCAACGTCGACCCGGCGCTGGTGGAAATGGCGCGCAGCTACGGCTTGTCCGGCTTCAGCTTGTTCCGTCAGGTGATCCTGCCGGGCGCATTGCCTTCGATTCTGGTGGGCGTGCGTTTTGCGCTGGGCTTTATGTGGTTGACGCTGATCGTGGCGGAAACCATCTCGGCCAGCTCCGGCATTGGTTACCTGGCGATGAACGCCCGTGAATTCCTGCAAACCGACGTGGTGGTATTGGCCATCGTCATGTACGCCATCCTCGGCAAGCTCGCCGACCTGGCTGCTCGCGGCCTGGAACGTGTGTGGCTGCGCTGGCATCCGGCTTACCAAGTGAATAAAGGAGGTGCGGCATGACCGCTCAACAACCTCCACGCCTGCTCAAGGGTATCCCGCTGGCGGTGCGCAAATTGCGCAAGGCCTTTGGTGCGCGGGAAGTGCTCAAGGACATCGACCTGCACATCCCCGCTGGGCAGTTTGTGGCCGTGGTCGGTCGCAGTGGGTGTGGCAAAAGTACCTTGCTGCGCCTGCTGGCCGGCCTGGACAAAGCCAGCGGCGGCGAACTGTTGGCCGGCTCCGCACCGCTGAGCGAAGCGATTGAGGACACGCGGTTGATGTTCCAGGAAGCGCGCCTGCTGCCGTGGAAAAAGATCATCGACAACGTGGGGCTGGGTCTCAAAGGTAACTGGCGCCCCAAAGCGCTGGATGCGCTGGAGGCGGTCGGCCTGGCCGAGCGTGCGAATGAGTGGCCGGCGGCGTTGTCCGGTGGCCAGAAGCAGCGGGTGGCCTTGGCGCGTGCGCTGATTCACCAACCGCGCCTGCTGCTGCTGGATGAGCCTTTGGGGGCGCTGGACGCCCTGACGCGCATCGAGATGCAGCAACTGATCGAAAACCTGTGGCAGAAGCACGGCTTCACCGTGTTGCTGGTGACCCACGATGTCAGCGAGGCCGTGGCGATTGCCGACCGGGTAATCCTGATCGAAGACGGTGAAGTCGGCCTCGACCTGATTGTCGATCTGCCGCGACCCCGTGCCCGTGGGTCGCATCGCCTGGCAGCGCTGGAAGCCGAAGTGCTTAACCGTGTGCTGTCGCTGCCCGGCACGCCGCCGGAACCCGAACCTGTTTCACCGCTGCCGACGCAATTGCGTTGGGCGCAATAACTCACTTGTCCCTCGAAGGAAGAACACCATGACTATTAAAGCCATCAACGTGCGTAACCAGTTCAAAGGCACTATCAAGGAAATCGTAGAAGGCGACGTGCTGTCGGAAATCGACGTGCAGACGGCGTCCGGTATCGTGACGTCTGTCATCACCACCCGCGCGGTCAAAGAGCTGGAGTTGGTGATTGGCAGCGAAGTGATTGCCTTCGTTAAGTCCACCGAGGTGTCGATCGCCAAGTTGTGATCGGGATTTGCGGTGCTTTTAAGGCCGCTTTCGCGAGCAAGCCCGCTCCCACATTTGACTGTATTCACAGAGCAAAATGTGGGAGCGGGCTTGCCCGCGATGGCGCCTGCCCAGGCAATGCATCAATCAGCCAGTCACCGCCCGCTTTGGCAAGTACGCCGGCAAATAAAGCCCCACATACGCATCAAAAACCCGCATCCCTTCTTCCGCCATGCGCGGCGTAATCTGCCCATGCTGATGCACCGAGCGCGCATAGACGCGGTCGCTCAGTTCCAGCGCCAAGGCGAACACATCCACATCCTCAGGCAGCGTCGGCACTTCGAAGTGGCGGTTGAACACGGCCAGCATCAAATCCCCCAACTCCAGATCATGCTGGCGGTCGGCCTGGGTCACTTCGGTGAGCCCATGCTGAGCCAGGATCAACTGGCGCGCGGCGGCGTCGTGCTCGTAGACCGTGAGCATGCGCTGTTCGACGATGCAGGACAGATCGCGCCAGTGCTTGAGTGCAGCATGCTCGATAGGCGCCTGGATGGCTGCGCGGAATGCCGCATGCACATCGGCGGTCAACGCTTCCAGTAGCGCCGGCACGCTGGCGAAAAAGTGATACACCGACGACGGTGGAATCTGTGCCCGTTCCGCCACGCTGTAGATCGACAAACTGGCCACGCCTTCGGTCGCCAGCAACGTGCGGGCGGCATCAAGGATCGCATCGATCCTGGCCTGGCTGCGGGCGCGGGGTTTGCGAGGGGCGGCAGGGCGGGTGGTCATGGAAGTCTCCTACAAGGCAGCGGGCATTGTATGAGCAGGAACCGGTGTTGTCTGCCAAGGCGCCATCGGGAGCAAGCCCCTCCCACAGTTGACTGAGTTCCAACCTTGAAATGCAGTCAAGTGTGGGAGCGGGCTTGCTCCCGATGAGGCCGACTCGGTCAACCGGAAGAAACCCATAAAAAAACGCCACAGACCAAAGGCCGGAGGCGTTTTTCAGTACAACCACTGCTTACACGGTATGCAGGTACCAGTTGTACTCAAGGTCGGAGATGGAGTGTTCGAACTCTTCCAGCTCACTTTCCTTACAGGCGACGAAGATATCGATGTATTTAGGATCGATGTACTTGGCCATCACCTCGCTGTCGTCCAACTCGCGCAGGGCATCGCGCAGGTTGTTCGGCAGGCTCTGTTCGTTCTGCTCGTAGCTGTTGCCTTCCACTGGAGCGCCAGGCTCGATCTTGTTGGTCAGACCGTGGTGCACGCCTGCCAGGACCGAAGCCATCAGCAGGTAAGGGTTGGCGTCGGCGCCGGCCACGCGGTGTTCGATACGTACGGCATCCGAGGAGCCCGTGGGTACGCGAATCGCCACAGTGCGGTTGTCCAGGCCCCAGCACGGCGAGTTCGGCACGTAGAACTGTGCGCCGAAACGACGGTAGGAGTTGACGTTGGGGCACAGGAACGCCATTTGGGCGGGTAGGGTCTCGAGCACACCGCCGATCGCGTGACGCAATGCGGCGTTCTGCTCGGGATCCTCGCTGGCAAAGATGTTCTTGCCGTCCTTGTCCAGGATCGAAATGTGTACGTGCAAACCATTGCCTGCCTGGCCTGGGTAAGGCTTGGCCATGAAGGTGGTGTCCATCTCATGGTCGTAGGCGATGTTCTTGATCAGGCGCTTGAGCAGTACGGCGTAATCGCAAGCCTTGATCGGGTCGGCCACGTGGTGCAGGTTCACTTCGAACTGCGCCGGGGCACTTTCCTTGACGATGGCGTCAGCCGGGATGCCTTGCTCTTTGGCACCTTCCAGGATGTCCTGGAGGCAGTCGACGTATTCGTCGAGGTCGTCGATCAGGTAGACCTGTGTCGAGTGCGGGCGTTTGCCGGAGATCGGCGAGCGGGGCGGTTGTGGGCGGCCGTTCACGTTCTCCTGGTCGATCAGGTAGAACTCAAGCTCGAAGGCAGCGCAGATGGTCAGACCGAGGTCGTCAAACTTGCTGACAACTTGGCGGAGCACTTCGCGAGGATCGGCGAAGAAAGGTTCACCTTCAAGTTCGTGCATGGTCATCAGCAGTTGCGCGGTTGGGCGCTTTTGCCACGGCTCATTGCACAGGGTGTCAGGGATCGGATAACAGATTCGGTCAGCATCACCGATGTCCAGACCCAGGCCAGTGCTTTCCACTGTCGAGCCATTGATATCCAGGGCAAATAAAGAGGCAGGCAGGTTAATGCCCTTCTCGTAAACCTTGTGGAGGCTGGTGCGTTCGATGCGCTTGCCGCGCACCACACCATTCATATCCGCAATTAGAAGGTCTACGTACAGAACCTCAGGATGATCCTTAAGGAACGCGTTCGCTTCGTTAAGCTGAACGGCACGCGGGGGTACCGACATGATGCAACACCTTTGTTGTTAAAAATATCAATCATTGATCTTTTCTGGTTTCAGTCAACCCGAACGGCTTGCCGAAGTCAAGCGAGGCCTTTTTTGCCCTAAAAAAGCGCCTTGAGGCCTTTTTTGGGGCTTTTTGGGGCGCTTTTTTGGGTTTGAAGGCCTTGGGACTAGCAGGCTTGAGCGGGCCGTGTTGTATTTTTTACGGGGGTGTTGTGTAAAAAAATGAACAAGGCTAAGCTCGATTCAAACCCATAACAGCAATAATACCGGGGTGCTTCATGTCTCGCCTGCCGTTAATCGGCGTCACCGCCTGCTCCAAACAGGTCGGTCTGCATGCTTATCACATCAGTGGCGACAAATACGTCCGTGCAGTGGCCATCGCTGCCAAGGGCTTGCCATTGATCATTCCATCCTTGGGCGACCTGCTCGACCCGGCCAATATTCTTGACGGCCTGGATGGCATTCTATTTACCGGCTCCCCCTCCAATATCGAACCCTTTCTCTACGACGGTCCGGCCAGCGCGCCCGGGACTGCTCATGATTCTGCACGGGACCAGACCACGCTGCCGTTGCTGCGTGCCGCGATTGCAGCAGGCGTGCCGGTGCTGGGCATCTGCCGTGGGTTCCAGGAAATGAACGTGGCGTTGGGTGGCAGCCTGCACCAGAAGGTTCATGAAGTGCCGGGCATGATGGATCACCGCGAAGACGACACCCAGCCGCTGGAGATTCAGTACGGCCCGGCGCACGCCGTGGCGATTGCCCCGCATGGCGTCCTGGCAAGCCTGGGGTTGCCGCAGACCATTCAGGTCAACTCGATTCACGGCCAGGGCGTTGATCGCCTGGCGCCGGGGCTGCAGGTCGAAGCCACTGCGCCGGATGGGTTGATCGAAGCTTTTTCTTACACCGCGGGCAAGGCTTTTGCTTTAGGAGTGCAATGGCACCCCGAATGGCAGGTAAGCTCTAACCCGCACTATCTCGCGATCTTCCAGGCCTTTGGCTCGGCCTGTCGAACGCGGGCGATGCAACGCGACGCGGATGCTGCGTCAAACAACGCCTGACCTTTAATGGATGTCAGGAAACACAGCCCAGAGGCATTTATGAGTAACAACCTCGACCAGCTCACCGATTGGTTGAAAGACCACAAGATCACAGAAGTCGAATGCATGATTGGCGACCTCACCGGCATCACCCGGGGCAAGATCTCGCCGACCAACAAGTTCATCGCCGAAAAAGGCATGCGCCTGCCCGAGAGCGTTCTGTTGCAGACCGTGACCGGCGACTATGTCGAAGACGACATCTATTACGAATTGCTCGACCCGGCCGACATCGACATGATCTGCCGTCCCGACCAGAACGCCGTATTCCTGGTGCCCTGGGCCATCGAGCCTACCGCCCAGGTGATTCACGACACCTACGACAAGCAAGGCAACCCGATCGAGCTGTCGCCGCGCAATGTGCTCAAGAAAGTCCTCCAGCTCTACGCCAACCGAGGCTGGCAGCCGATCGTGGCGCCGGAAATGGAGTTCTACCTGACCAAACGCTGCGAAGACCCGGACTTCCCGCTGCAACCGCCGATCGGCCGTTCCGGGCGCCCGGAGACCGGTCGCCAGTCCTTCTCTATAGAAGCGGCCAACGAGTTCGACCCGTTGTTCGAAGACGTCTACGACTGGTGTGAACTCCAGGAGCTTGACCTCGACACCCTGATCCACGAGGACGGCACCGCGCAGATGGAAATCAACTTCCGTCATGGCGATGCGCTGTCCCTGGCCGACCAGATCCTGGTGTTCAAGCGCACCATGCGTGAGGCCGCGCTCAAGCACAACGTAGCCGCCACCTTCATGGCCAAGCCCATGACCGGCGAGCCCGGCAGCGCGATGCACTTGCACCAGAGCATCATCGACATCGCCACCGGCAAGAACGTCTTCTCTAATGAAGACGGGACCATGAGCCAGCTGTTCCTCAATCACATTGGCGGCCTGCAGAAATTCATCCCTGAATTGCTGCCGCTGTTTGCGCCGAACGTGAACTCGTTCCGCCGCTTCCTGCCCGACACCTCGGCGCCGGTGAACGTGGAGTGGGGCGAAGAAAACCGCACCGTCGGCCTGCGCGTACCGGATGCCGGCCCGCAGAACCGTCGCGTGGAAAACCGCCTGCCGGGCGCCGACGCCAATCCGTACCTGGCGATTGCCGCCAGCTTGCTGTGCGGCTACATCGGTATGGTCGAAGGCCATAACCCGAGCGCGCCGGTGGTGGGCCGAGGTTACGAGCGCCGCAACCTGCGCCTGCCGTTGACCATCGAAGACGCCCTGGAGCGTATGGAAAACAGCAAGACCATCGAAAAATATTTGGGTCAAAAATTCATCACAGGCTACGTCGCGGTCAAGCGGGCCGAGCATGAAAACTTCAAGCGCGTGATCAGTTCGTGGGAGCGGGAATTCCTGCTCTTCGCCGTCTGATGCGTCGGGCGCGCCTTGGGATTGGCGCGCCCACACCTGAAAAGTCTAGGAGATTGGTATGTCCAGCAACAACCCGCAAACCCGTGAATGGCAAGCCTTGAGCAATGATCACCACCTGGCGCCGTTCAGCGACTTCAAGCAATTGAAAGTGAAAGGCCCACGGATTATCACCAAAGCCCACGGCGTTTACCTGTGGGACAGCGAAGGCAACAAGATCCTCGACGGCATGGCCGGCCTGTGGTGCGTGGCGATCGGTTACGGTCGCGACGAACTGGCTGACGCCGCCGCCAAGCAGATGAAAGAGCTGCCGTACTACAACCTGTTCTTCCAGACCGCTCACCCACCGGTGCTGGAACTGGCCAAGGTGATTTCCGAGATCGCACCGGCCGGCATGAACCACGTGTTCTTCACCGGCTCAGGCTCGGAAGGCAACGACACCATGTTGCGCATGGTCCGCCACTACTGGGCGATCAAGGGCCAGCCGAACAAGAAGATCATCATCAGCCGCAAGAATGGCTATCACGGCTCCACCGTGGCCGGCGCCAGCCTGGGCGGCATGACGTACATGCATGAACAGGGCGACTTGCCGATCCCGGGCATCACCCACATTGCTCAGCCGTACTGGTATGGCGAAGGCGGCGACATGAGCCCGGAAGAGTTCGGGGTATGGGCCGCCAACCAGCTGGAAGAGAAGATCCTGGAACTGGGCGTGGACAACGTCGGTGCCTTTATTGCCGAGCCGATCCAGGGTGCCGGTGGCGTGATCGTGCCGCCAGAGACCTACTGGCCGCGCATCAAGGAAATCCTCGCCAAGTACGACATCCTGTTCGTCGCCGATGAAGTGATCTGCGGTTTCGGCCGTACCGGTGAATGGTTCGGCAGCGACTTCTACGGCCTCAAGCCACACATGATGACCATCGCCAAGGGCCTGACCTCGGGTTACATCCCTATGGGTGGCCTGATCGTGCACGACGACGTGGTTGCCGTGCTCAATGAAGGCGGTGATTTCAACCACGGCTTCACCTATTCCGGTCACCCGGTGGCGGCAGCGGTAGCCCTGGAAAACATCCGGATTCTGCGCGATGAAAAAATCGTTAACCGTGTGCACGAAGAAACGGCACCGTATTTGCAGAAACGTCTGAGGGAACTGGCTGATCACCCGTTGGTGGGTGAAGTTCGCGGTGTCGGCATGCTCGGGGCGATTGAGCTGGTGCAGGACAAGGCCACGCGCAAACGTTACGAAGGCCGTGGTGTGGGCATGATCTGCCGCACGTTCTGCTTCGAGAATGGCCTGATCATGCGCGCCGTGGGCGACACTATGATCATTTCGCCTCCGCTGGTGATCAGCAAGGCGGAAATCGACGAGCTGGTGACCAAGGCTCGCCAGTGCCTGGACCTGACTTTGGCGGCATTGCAAGGCTAAGTGCTAGGCTCAGTGCGCTGCGGCTTCGGGCGCTGCGTCTGGGCAGTTACAAAAACGCAGTAATAAAGGGGGCTTTGGTTGAAAGCCGGCCCCTGAACTTGCCAGACTGTCGCCGTGTTTTGTTGCCCTTTGGAAGGGTCGTGAGACGACTAAAGAACGTGGCCCAAAAAAGAAAAAATTGGAGCATCACCAAATGAAGGCATTAGGTTTGAAGAACGCTGGCAAGACCCTCCTCGCGTTGTCCCTGATGGGCGCAATGGCGGGCGCGGCCCAGGCAGACGATAAAGTGCTGCACGTCTACAACTGGTCCGACTACATTGCACCGGACACCATCGCCAACTTTGAAAAAGAGTCGGGCATTAAAGTGGTGTACGACGTTTTCGACAGCAACGAGACCCTGGAAGCCAAGTTGCTGGCAGGCAAGTCCGGTTACGACATCGTCGTTCCGTCGAACAACTTCCTCGCCAAGCAGATCAAGGCCGGTGTCTATCAGGAGCTGGACAAGTCCAAGCTGTCCAACTACGCCAACCTGAACAAATCCCTGCTTAAAGCCGTGTCGGTCAGCGACCCGGACAACAAGCACGCTTTCCCGTACATGTGGGGCTCGATCGGCATCGGTTACAACCCGGAGAAGGTCAAGGCTGCGCTGGGCGTGGACAAGATCGACTCGTGGGACGTGCTGATGAAGCCGGAAAACATCGCCAAGCTGAAAAGCTGCGGCGTGAGCTTCCTCGACTCGCCAACCGAAATGCTGCCGGTGGCGCTGCATTACCTGGGCCTGCCGACCGACACCCAGAAAAAAGCTGACCTCAAGCAAGCCGAGGACCTGTTCCTCAAGCTGCGCCCATCGATCGGCTATTTCCACTCGTCCAAGTACATCTCGGACCTGGCCAACGGCAACATCTGCGTGGCCGTGGGCTACTCCGGGGACATCCAGCAAGCCAAGTCCCGCGCGGCTGAAGCCGGTGGCAAGGTCAAGGTTGCCTACGACATTCCGAAAGAAGGCGCCGGTAGCTTCTATGACATGGTCGCCATCCCTAAAGATGCCGAAAACGTCGATGCTGCCTACAAGTTCATGAACTACCTGCTCAAGCCGGAAGTCATGGCCGCTATCACCAACAGCGTCCGCTTCCCGAACGGTAACGAGAAAGCCACCGCACTGGTCGACAAAGACATCACCAGCGACCCGGGCATTTACCCGCCAGCGGATGTGCAGGCCAAGCTCTACGCCATTGCTGACTTGCCGGCTGCGACTCAGCGTGAAATGACGCGCAGCTGGACCAAAATCAAATCGGGCAAATAAGCCTTTGAACCGTGGGGGCGGCGAACCGCCGCTCCCACAAATTAAATGACAGAAAGCTTTGCCGGATCGGTTTATCGAGGGTAAGTTGCGCGCCGGTTTTGTTGCCGGGCAACAACTTCGGGCCCAACTATTTAAGAGGACCTCCACTTGCCAATTTCTTTATTTCGCAAAGCCTTGCTGGTGGGTGCAGGTATCACGCTGGCTGTCAGCGTGCAGGCCGCGCCGACGGTGCATATTTATAACTGGTCGGACTACATCGGCGCCGACACCCTGGCCAACTTTGAAAAGGCCAGCGGCATCAAGCCGGTGTATGACGTGTTTGATTCCAACGAAACCCTGGAAGGCAAGTTGCTCGCCGGGCGTACCGGTTATGACGTGGTCGTGCCGTCCAACCACTTCCTCGGCAAGCAAATCAAAGCCGGGGCGTTTCAGAAGCTCGACAAGTCGTTGCTGACTAACTATTCCAATCTGGACCCGGCGCTGCTCAAGCGTCTGGAAAAGAACGACCCGGGTAACCAATACGCCGTGCCGTATCTGTGGGGCACCAACGGCATTGGTTACAACGTCGAAAAAGTCAAAGAAGTGCTGGGCGTCGACCATATCGATTCCTGGGCCGTGCTGTTCGAGCCGGAAAACATGAAGAAGCTGGCCACTTGCGGGGTCTCGTTCATGGACTCGGCGGATGAAATGCTGCCGGCGGTGCTCAACTACATGGGCCTGAACCCTAACAGTACCAACCCTGAAGACTACAAGAAGGCCGAAGAGAAGCTGCTCAAAGTGCGGCCCTACGTGACCTATTTCCATTCTTCCAAATACATCTCTGACCTGGCCAACGGCAACATCTGCGTGGCGGCAGGTTTCTCCGGTGATGTGTTCCAGGCCAAGGCTCGCGCAAGCGAGGCAGGCAAAGGCGTGAACATCGCCTACGCGATTCCGAAAGAAGGCGGCAACCTCTGGTTTGACGTGCTGGCGATCCCCAAGGATGCGACCAACGTCAAAGAGGCTCACGCCTTCATCAACTATTTACTGCAACCTGAGGTGATCGCTCAGGTCAGTGATTACGTCGGTTACGCCAACCCTAACCCCGGGGCGGACAAACTGATGAAGCAATCGATACGCACTGACGCAGCGGTTTACCCACCGCAGGCGGTTCTCGACCGGACGTTCGTCAACTTCGAGCTACCCCCGAAAGTGCAGCGTTTAATGACCCGTAGCTGGACCAAGGTCAAAACGGGCAAGTAAGGCTTAAAGCTCAAACTATCCAAGGTTTCGCCCGTATTGGGCGAACCTCAAATTTTGTTGGGAGTTTCGTAAATGGCAGTTGCCTCCGGCGCCTATAAGAAAGCCCTCGAGGGCGACCAGACACCGAAAAAGGTGCTGGTCAAAATCGACCGGGTCACGAAGAAGTTCGACGAGACGATCGCCGTGGACGATGTGTCCCTGGAAATCAAGAAAGGCGAGATCTTCGCCTTGCTCGGCGGATCGGGTTCGGGCAAATCCACCTTGCTGCGCATGCTCGCAGGCTTCGAGCGCCCAACGGAAGGTCGCATTTACCTCGATGGTGTGGACATCACCGATATGCCGCCCTACGAGCGGCCGATCAACATGATGTTCCAGTCCTACGCCTTGTTCCCGCACATGACCGTGGCGCAGAACATTGCGTTCGGCCTGCAACAGGACAAGATCCCCAAGGCTGAAGTCGACGCCCGCGTGGCCGAGATGCTCAAGCTGGTGCAGATGAGCCAGTACGCCAAGCGCAAGCCGCACCAGTTGTCCGGTGGCCAGCGTCAGCGTGTGGCCTTGGCGCGTTCCCTGGCCAAGCGCCCGAAACTGCTGCTGCTCGACGAGCCGATGGGCGCACTCGACAAGAAGCTGCGTTCGCAGATGCAACTGGAACTGGTAGAGATCATCGAGCGCGTGGGCGTGACCTGCGTGATGGTGACACACGACCAGGAAGAGGCCATGACCATGGCCGAGCGCATCGCGATCATGCACCTGGGCTGGATCGCCCAGATCGGCAGCCCGATCGACATCTACGAAACGCCTACCAGCCGTCTGGTGTGCGAGTTCATCGGCAACGTGAACATTTTCGACACCCAGGTGGTGGATGACGCGGAAGGCCACGCGGTGCTCAAGTGCCCGGACCTGGACCGTGACATCTACGTGGGCTATGGCATCGCCACCTCGGTGGAAGACAAGTCGGTGACCTACGCCATCCGCCCGGAAAAGCTGTTGGTTACCACCGAAATGCCGACCTGCGAGCACAACTGGTCCAGCGGCAAGGTGCATGACATCGCCTACTTGGGCGGCCACTCGGTGTTCTACGTGGAACTGCCGAGCGGCAAGCTGGTGCAGTCCTTCGTCGCCAATGCCGAACGCCGTGGCCAGCGCCCAACCTGGGGTGACCAGGTGTACGTGTGGTGGGAAGACGACAGCGGCGTGGTACTTCGCTCATGAACATGAAGAAGTTCAAACGCCAGCTGCAACGAATAACACCCGGTGGCCGGCATGTGGTCATCGGGATCCCTTTCCTCTGGCTGTTCCTGTTTTTCGCACTGCCGTTCTTCATCGTCTTGAAGATCAGCTTTGCCGAAGCCGACGTGGCGATCCCGCCTTACACCGAGATCTACACCTTCGTTGAGCAAAAGCTGCAATTGGTGCTCAACCTGGGCAACTACGCGATGCTCGGCGACGACGAGTTGTACATCGCCGCGTACCTGGGCTCGCTGAAGATGGCGTTTTTCAGCACGATTCTGTGCCTGTTGATCGGCTACCCGATGGCCTATGCCATTGCCAGCGCGCGTAAAGAAATGCAGACCGTGCTGGTGCTGCTGATCATGATGCCGACCTGGACCGCGATCCTGATCCGCGTGTATGCGTGGATGGGCATCCTCAGCAACAACGGGTTGCTCAATAGCTTCCTGATGTCCATCGGCTTGATCAATGAGCCGCTGCAGATCCTCAACACCAACATCGCGGTGTACATCGGCGTGGTCTATTCGTACCTGCCGTTCATGATCCTGCCGCTGTACGCCAACCTGGTCAAACACGACCAGAGCCTGCTGGAAGCCGCGTCCGACCTGGGCTCGAGCACCTTCAACAGCTTCTGGAAAATCACTGTGCCGCTGTCCAAGAACGGCATCATCGCCGGCTGCATGCTGGTCTTCATTCCGGTAGTGGGCGAGTTCGTGATCCCGGAACTGCTCGGCGGTCCGGAAACCCTGATGATCGGTAAAGTGTTGTGGCAAGAATTCTTCAACAACCGTGACTGGCCTGTGGCCTCTGCCCTGGCGGTGGTGATGCTGGCGATCCTGATCGTGCCGATCATCCTGTTCAACCGCAGCCAAGCCAAAGAGATGGAGGGCAAGATATGAAGCGCGTCAGTTTCTCAAGCTTCATGCTGGTAGCGGGGTTGTTGTTCATCTACCTGCCGATGCTGATCCTGGTGATCTACTCGTTCAACGAATCCAAACTGGTGACGGTGTGGGGCGGTTGGTCGATCAAGTGGTACGTGGGCCTGCTGGACAACACCCAGTTGATGGGCTCGGTGGCGCGCTCCCTGGAAATCGCCTGCTACACGGCGGTGGCTGCGGTGGCGCTGGGTACGCTGGCAGCT
This sequence comes from Pseudomonas sp. O39, assembly GCF_045447295.1. Lineage (NCBI taxonomy): Bacteria > Pseudomonadati > Pseudomonadota > Gammaproteobacteria > Pseudomonadales > Pseudomonadaceae > Pseudomonas > Pseudomonas sp. O39. Next base: position 215,088 of record NZ_JBJGXV010000004.1, on the reverse strand, counting down.
TTCGTGCTGACGCGCATCAGCCAGTTCAAGGGCCGCACGCTGTTCGGCGGCCTGGTGACGGCGCCGTTGGTGATGCCCGAAGTGATCACCGGTCTGTCGCTGTTGCTGCTGTTCGTGGCCATGGCGCAGATGATCGGCTGGCCCCAGGAACGTGGCATCGTCACCATCTGGATCGCCCACACCACGTTCTGTGCCGCGTATGTGGCAGTGGTGGTGTCGGCGCGCTTGCGTGAGCTGGACCTGTCGATTGAAGAAGCGGCAATGGACCTGGGCGCGCGGCCGTGGAAGGTGTTCTTCCTGATCACTATCCCGATGATCGCGCCGTCGTTGGCGGCGGGCGGCATGATGTCGTTCGCGCTGTCCCTGGATGACCTGGTACTTGCCAGCTTCGTGTCGGGCCCGGGTTCAACCACCTTGCCGATGGAAGTGTTCTCGGCGGTACGTCTTGGGGTTAAACCCGAGATCAACGCCGTGGCCAGCCTGATTCTGCTGGCGGTGTCGCTGGTGACCTTCCTGGTGTGGTTCTTCAGCCGCCGTGCGGAAGAGATGCGCAAGAAGGCGATTCAACAAGCCATCGAAGAAGCGGCGGCGGATGGCTGGCAGCAGCCGGACAAGCGCCGGGCGCCTGCACCGGTCTAACTGCCGGAGTGGGTTAAAAATGTGGGAGCTGGCTTGCCTGCGATGGCGGTGTGTCAGTCGACAGATAAGTCGATTGACATGGCCTCATCGCAGGCAAGCCAGCTCCCACAGTCGTTTTGCAGTGTTTGTAAAATTGGGTTTCAGGCAGCCCACGGCGACTTGCGAATCACCTCCACAAAATTCATCGGCTGGAACCTCGGCTCCTGATCCACCAGCACGTCGGTCTTCACGTTGCCAAACGTGGTCTGCGGGCGATGGCGCAAGCCGTCGGCAAACGCGCAGATGATGCACTCCTTGAATCCTTCACCGCGTGGGTGTGCATGCACCACGGCTTCGCGCTGCTCGTGGGTAAACGCGGCGTAGTCCATGCCCAGCACGTCCATCTCGACACCAGCAGTTACCAGCGCCACGGTCGGGCGCAGATGCTGCGGCACGCCCGGCGTGGTGTGCAGGGCGATGGACAGCCACACTTGCTCGATGTCGTCATCGCTCAGGCCGTAAGGCTTGAGGAAGTCGGCGGCGGCGTTGGCGCCGTCCACTTCGAAACGCTCGTTGTCGCTGCGGTGGCCTTGCACCAGGCCCAGATCATGGAACATTGCGCCGACGTAAAGCAGCTCCGGGTTGTAGGCCAGTTGCTTGCGTTCACCGCTCAAGGCACCGAACAGGAACACCCGTCGGGAGTGGTGGTAGAGCAGGTCGGACTCGACGTCGCGGATGTATTCGGTGGTGGCCTTGGCCAGGGCGCTGTCCGGGATCTGGATGCCGGCGATGGGGGTACTCATGGTCGTTCTCCTCAACAAAGCGCCGGGGGGTGGCGCCGATGAGTCCAGTCTGGTCGCGCGCCCGCGACGGGGCCATCGCAGCGAGGGTGCGATCCCGGCCAATGTGCCGCCACATCGTGCCATGGATGTACTCGGGCAAATGTGGGAGCTGGCTTGCCTGCGATAGCATCACCTCGGTATACCTGATACACCGCAGTGTCTGCATCGCAGGCAAGCCAGCTCCCACAGGGTTTCGTGTTCGCCAGATATAAGGTTTCGCCATGCATAGAACCATCGCCATCCTGATCTTCCCCGGCGTCCAGTCACTGGACGTGACCGGCCCCATGGATGTGTTCTGCGAGGCCAACCGTTTTCTACCGACCGAAGACCACTACCAGCTTGAAGTGATCGGCCTGGGCCACGGCACGATGGCCGCTTCCAACGGTTTGTCGTTGCAGGCCCACCGGCATTACAGCGAAGCCTTGAGCGCCTACGATCTGTTGCTGGTCGCCGGAGGCCCGCAATTGCCCTTCGAAGATTTCGGTGCCCCGTTTGATGATTGGCTGCGCGGTGCAGCCGAAAGAGCCCAACGCTTCGGTTCGATCTGCAACGGCGCTTTCATGCTGGCGCGCGCCGGCTTACTCGATGGAAAAACCGTCACCACTCATTGGAACGATGCCGCTGATCTGGCGCGTCTGTGCCCCTCGGCCCAGGTAGATGCTGACCGCCTCTACGTGCAGGACGGCAACCTCTACACCTCGGCCGGGGTGACGGCAGGTATCGATTTGTCGCTGTACCTCCTGGCCCAGGACCATGGCCCGGAAGTAGCGTTGAGCGTGGCCAAGCGCCTGGTGGTATTCACCCAGCGTTCGGGCGGGCAGTCACAGTTCAGCCCGTTCCTCACACCTCATGCAGAGTCCACCTCGGCGGTGGCGTTGGTGCAGTTGTATGTGCTGGCGAATCTGACCGGGGATTTGACCATTGCCGACCTGGCCAAGGCGGCCAATATGAGCGCGCGCAATTTCTCCCGGGTGTTTGCCCGTGAAGCACGCATAACCCCGGCGGAGTTTGTCGAGCGGGCGCGGGTGGATGCGGCGCGGGTGATGCTCGAAAGCAGCCCTGCGCCGCTCAAGACCGTGGCCTATCAATGCGGGTTTCGCGATGCCCAGCACATGCGCAGTGTCTTCAACCGCCGGCTGGGCGTAACGCCGCAACAATTCAGGCTCAACTTTGCGGCACCGGTTTGAGTGTGTCGTAGGCTTCCAGGGCGCGCAGTGAGTAGATATATGCCGCGCCCGCGTTCAGGGAAATTGCGGTGGCCAGGGTCGCGGCCACTTCTTCGCGGGTCGCGCCGGCTTTGATCGCCGCATCCGCATGCACGCCGATGCAGCCGTCACAGCGCGTGGTGATGGCCACGGCGATGGAAATCAGCTCACGGGTCTTGGCGTCGAGCACGTTGTTTTCCTCGGCAGCCTCGCCCAACGCCATGTACGCTTTGACCATCTTCGGGTTGCTCTTGCCCAGCGCGCCAAAGGCTTTCTTTACGGTAGGCAGCAAGTCGGACCAGTTATTGAACATTGCGGTAACTCCTGAACAGGTTGGGTGTGAAGCTAGTCTGTGCTGTTCGGGGTTGGGGGCATTGTTCAATCCGCTCATCTTTTTGACCGATGTTCGCAAATGAATTCGATCGACACCCTTATCACGCTGGCCAACCTGCGCGGCAGCCTGGATTTGCGTTGCCAGTTCCAGGGCGACTGGGCGCTGGATCACGCGCCGGAGAATTTGGGCGTGGCGCCGTATCACATTGTGCTCAGCGGCACCTGCCGCGCCGAGTTGACGGGCGGGCAGCACGTAACGCTGGGGGAGGGCGATATCCTGCTGATGCCCGGTGGCGCCACCCATTTGTTGCGCAGTCCAGGTTCACGCATTCAGCCGATGCCTCCGACGGTGATTGAGGGCGGTTTACTTCCGGTCCATCGCCTGGGTGGCGAACGGGTGGACTTGGACATGCTCTGCGGCAGCTTTCACTACAACCGGCAGTCGTTGTTGTTTGCCGCGTTGCCGGAGTATCTGGTGGTGTCCAGTCGGCAGTGGCAGGGCGATGGGCAATTGGCTGCGTTGATTGCTTTGTTGCGCAGCGAAGCGGATGGGCAGCAACTGGGCGCCCGCTCGTTTATCGATGCACTGTCGTCGGCCTTGTTCACCCTGATCCTGCGCACCTGGCTGACCCTTCAGGCGCCGGTGGCCGGCACCTTCGCCTTGCTCGCCGACAAGCGCCTGAGCAAGGCCTGGCAGGCGATGCTGGCCGAGCCCGGCCATGAGTGGACCATCGACAACCTGGCCTTGGTTGCGACGATGTCGCGAGCGACCTTCATGCGTGCCTTTGTGAAGGTGGCGGGTGTATCCCCGTGGGTGCTGCTGACCCAGTTGCGTATGGAGTTGGCGTTCAATCTGCTGCGCCAGTCACGCCTGAGCCTGATGGATATCGCCGCCCAGGTGGGTTACCAGTCGCAGGCTGCGTTCAGCAAGAAGTTCAAGGAAACCTACGGCGAGGCGCCGGGGCGGATGCGGGCTCGTTAGTCGCTACAACACAAAGCAAATGTGGGAGCGGGCTTGCTCGCGAATGCGGTGTGCCAGTCGATACATCTGGTGACTGATACTCCGCATTCGCGAGCAAGCCCGCTCCCACATTGACCGCATTCTTCCAGCACTATTTTCTCGCAGGCAACAGCTTCAGCGTGCCACGGGTATTCGCCGTCACTTCTTCATCACTGAAATGCGCCTGCTCGTACCCACCCTCGATATAGGTTTCCGCCTGGTCGCCATAGTGCCGGTCAAACGGCACACCGCTTTGCCCTACCGGGTTGATGGTCAAAGCGTGGGCCGGGTCGGCGAAGTCGATCAATCGACGGGTCGATGGGCCATAAGTGACCGGCCAGGGCGCGGGGCCGATCATCGCCGACTGGTTGTTTGGCACTTCGTGGGTGCCGGGCGCCGGGAACGGGCCCACGTTGAAGACCTTGTCCAGTGGCTTCTGCATGCCTAACGGGTGGCCGTGGGTCAGGGTGTGGGCCTTGCCCCACTGCCATTGCGTCGGGTCATCGCCGAAGGTGGCTTTGAGGTGAGCCAGGCTGTTGTCCCAGGCGAGTTTGACGGTGTCGGCGCGCTTGCCGTTCCACCAGGGCGAGTCCGGCGAGGCGGCCAGGCGTGGCAGCGCGGCGTCGATCACCCGAGTACCGAGCAGGGTTTTAAACAGGGCGTCGCCCAGTTTTGGGTGGAAGGCCGCGTCGGTGAGGTTAAACAGGAACTGGTTGAAGAGTGTGGCGCTGGTGGAGTCCAGCGGGTAGTCGCCTTTCCAGGCGGCCAATTGTTCCACCAGTTTCAACTGCGCCGGGTCCTTGACCACGTCACGCAGCACCGGCAACAGCGGTGCCAGCAAGCGTGGGCCGTAGGCGGTGGTCGTGCCCAGTTGCAAGGCTTGGCTGTTGTTCACGTCCCACTTCACGCTTTTGTCGCTCAACTGCGTGTTCAATTGCTGGCCACGGTCGGCCAGGTTGTAGTAACCGGGGATTTCCATGCCGGTGGGTGATGCCGGCTGGGCATTGGCCGACACCACATAACCCCGCGCCGGGTTTTCTTCCTGGGGGTTGGCGCTGAAAGGGTAGAAGCCCAGCTTGTCGGCCTGGGCGGTGCTGCCGTCGAGAATGAACGCCGGGTTGACCCCGGCCGGGCGGATCGGCAATTGCGCCGCCGCCCACCAGCCGATATCACCCTTGGCATTTGCCCATACGATATTCAGGCCCGGTGCAGAAACCTTGGCCGCCGCGGCGCGCACCTTGGCCAGGGTATCGGCGCGGTTGAGCTGGTAGAAACCTTCGAGGATCGGATTCTCGGTATCGAGGAATGCCCACCACATGGCAATCGGCGTGTTGCCGGCATTCTCGCCGAGTACATCATTGATGATCGGGCCGTGGGGCGACTGGCGCAGAGTGAGGGTCACCGGTGCCTGGCCCTTCACCGCGATCTGTTGCTCGCTGCTGGTCATGTTGACCCATTGGCCGTGGTACCAGACCTGGTTGGGGTTGTCGGGGTTGACCTTTTCGGCGATCAGGTCGAGGTCATCGTTCTGGAACATGGTCAGGCTCCAGCCGAAATCCAGGTTGTGCCCCAGGAACGCCACCGGCACCAGCGCGTTGTGATAGCCGTAGAGCTCAAAGCCCGGTGCAGAGAGCTGCGCTTCGTACCACACCGACGGTACCGAGAAACGGATATGCGGGTCGCCCGCCAGCAAGGGCTTGCCGCTCTTGGTGCGGCTGCCGCTGATAGCCCAGGCGTTGCTGCCTTCGAACTGAGGCAAGCCATTCTCGGCCAAGGCCCTGTCGCTCAAGGAGGCAAGCGCGCCGAGCGTCTGCCAATCACTGGCGGCCAGGTTAAGCGCGCCTTTGGGCTGCCAGTCGAGGTCGAAGACTTTCAGGTAGTCGCCGCCCAATTGGTCGCGTATGTAAGTCAGCAGCGGCTCGGTACGAAACGCGGCGGCAAAGCTGTAGGCCATGTACCCGGCGACGCTGATGGTGTCCTCAGCGGTAAACCGCCGCTTGGGGATGCCCAGCACGTCAAACTCCACTGGGCTGGCGTGGCTGTCCTGAAATTGGTTGATCCCGTCCAGGTAGGCTTGCAAGGCCTTCCAGGCCGGCGAATCGTGGTCCATGTGTTCCACGTAACTCAAGGCGCGTTCGCGAATGCGCAGGCTGCGGAACAGCTTGTCGGTCTCGAGCATCTTCGGGCCCAGTATCTCGGCCAGTTCGCCACGGGCCAGGCGCCGCATGATCTCCATCTGGAACAGCCGGTCCTGTGCATGCACATAGCCGAGGGCGCGGTACAGGTCGGTCTCGTTCTCGGCGCGCAGGTGCGGCACGCCCCGGTCGTCATAGCGCACGGTGACCGCGCCTTGCAGGTTGGCGAGTGTTTCGGTGCCCTGGCGGGTGGGTTGCTTGCTGTAGACATACCAGCCGGCGCCGGCCATGAGGGCGGCAATCAGGATAGCGAGCACGGTCAGGCTGCGTTTCATGGACGGTCCTTGAGTCATTCACCTTGAAGGTCAACGGAGTCTAATAGGTTTGGCGAGGGCTGAGGGAAATGCTGATATCGCGCACGATGCGCCGCTGTGACAGCCGAGGTTCAAGTGTTGAGCACCCTGAATACGCTACTATTGCGCCCGTCATCTTTGAGCTTCTTTCCATGACTTGCGCCCCGCAACCCATTCCAGACTCCAGCCGCTCCGAGGTTGCCTATGCGTGCTGCCTGGAAGCGCAGTCGCTGATCAGCCGCTTTTTGCAGCACCCGCCAGTGGGCTTCGATGCTCGTCTGTCCGACCAGGGCCTGCCGTATTTCTTTACGCCCTTCGACCTGTTGACCACCGCCGACGATGCATTCGAAAAGCGTGTTCGCAGCTGGCCCGGGTATCGTTTCTGGAATGCCTGGCTGCGTGTCGACAGTTGTTTTGTGGGGACCACGGTCAGTGAATATTCACCACTGCCCCAAGACGTGTCGCCTCAGGACCTCGCGCAGTGGTTGCAAGAGGCGTGCGCGCCACAGCGCAAGCTCACCATCGTCAAAGACGTGCCGTGCGACTCACCGCTGCTCAGCGAGGCGGATAACCGCTACGCGCAAGCCTTGATCGATGAGTGCACCCGGCGCGGTTTCATCAGCCTCGAGGGGCAGGCGCTGGCTTACGTGCCGATCAACTTTGCCACGGTCGATGAGTACCTGGCGCGCTTGTCCCACAGCCGTCGCCGCAATATCCGACGCAAACTGCGCAGCCGTGAGGCGTTGCGCGTGGAAGTCCTAGACACCGGTGATGCGCGCTTCAACGATGACGCCTGGCTCACGCAGTTGTACGGGTTGTACAAGGCGGTGTACGACCAGAGCGAGATCCATTTTGACCTGCTCACCCCTGAATTTTTCAGCAGCCTTCTGCGGGACGCCGGCAGCAACGGGCGCGTATTCTGCTATTGGCACTGCGACGAACTGATCGGCTACAACCTGTGCTACGTGGAGGGCGACAAGCTGCTCGACAAGTACATCGGCCTTAGCTACCCGCTGGCGCTGGAGTTCAACCTGTATTTCGTCAGTTGGTTTGTGAACCTTGAGTATGCGCTGGCCAATGGGCTGAAATTTTATGTGGCGGGTTGGACCGACCCGCAGGTCAAGGCCAGCCTGGGCGCCGACTTTACCTTTACCCGCCATCTGGTCTGGGTGCGTAACCCGCTGTTGCGCAAGCTGGGCAACCGGTTCCGTCATCACTTTGAAAGTGATACCCAATGGCATCAGGAGCACACCTCATGAGCCAGGCCCGACCGCCGCTGATTCTCGATTTCGACAGTGCCGTCAGTGACATTCCCGGCGCGATTACGTTGCCGTTGCAGGCCTGGCAGGAAAAAATCCGTTTCGGCTGCCGCTGGGCACAATTCAAAGAGCTGGAAACCGCCCTGCACGCACAAATGCCCAGCGATTACGGCTGTGTATTTACCGGCAGCGGTGATTATCACCACCTCAGCCAGCTGTTGTTGAATCGTCTGCCGACGCAGCAGAAGTTCCAGCTGATCATCTGCGACAACCATCCCGATAACATGCGCTACCCGTTCGGTATCCATTGCGGCTCCTGGGTCTACTGGGCCAGCCGCTTACCGCAGGTCGAGCATGTGCATGTGTTGGGCATCGGTTCGCAGGATATTGGCCTGGGCCACGCGTGGGAGAATCACTGGTCGCCGCTGCTCAAGCGCAAGTTGACCTACTGGAACGTCAACGTCGACACGCGCTGGATGAACTGGATCGGCGCCGGGCGCAGTAATCGTGCCTTCAGCAATGCAGATGCGCTGATGCGCGCGTTCCTGGCACAGTTTGACCGTTCACTGCCGGTGTACCTGTCCATCGATAAAGATGTGCTGAGCCCGGAAGTGGTGAACACCAACTGGGATCAGGGCGAATTCCTGGAGCAGCATCTGAACGACCTGATCAGTGCCTGCCAGGGCCAGATCATCGGCGCGGACATCACTGGCGATGTGTCGGCCTACCACTATGAAAGCAAGTTCAAACGTTGGTTGAGTGCGTCCGATGGCCAGGAAGAACTGCCTGAGGCCCAGGTGCAGATCTGGCAACAGCAGCAGAACGAGCTGAACAGCCGCCTGGTGGCGCGTATCAACGAAGGCTGGCGACGATAGCCTTGAGTTGCTTGAGTATCTGTTCGAAGTGTTCGTCCGTCAGCCAATGGCTGTTACTGATCGACAGTGTGCGGGTCGCGAACGCCTGGGCTTGGCTGATATCGCCGCCAGGCTGCAGCAGCGGGGCCACGTCGGGGTAGTCCGGCAATGTGTGGATAAACAGGCGGGTCACGCCCAGCCCCGAGGTCCACAACTGCGCCATCGCCGCATCCCGGGCCTGTGCAGACGGCATCATCACCATCAGAAAGGGCCAGGTGCCTTGTTGGCCTGGTCTGTCCATAACGACCGAGACGCCGGGCAAGGCATTCAAGCGAGCTGCACGGCGCAAGGCCCGGGCGCGGCCTTGCTGCAAGTAATTGGGCAGGCGAGCCAGTGCGGCGGCGCCGACCTTCTGGCGATAGCCGCCCAGGCGGTGCAACGGGATGTCATTCACCGAAAAGTCGTCGCCCACGGCACTCACTTCATCGCCCTGTTCCAGCGCTTTGCGCAACGGCTTGCCATACACGTAGTGCAAGCCGCGCGGTTGGTAAAGCAGCGCGTAACCCCACAACTCGGCGCTGCGTTGCAACTCCCAGCGCAGGCTGAAAGGCAGGTCCTGTGCGCATTGGCGGTGCAGCGCCTGATGCAACACCGGGTCGCGGCTGAACAGCACGCCGCCTTCGGCCGTCGTCAGGCCCTTGCCCAGCGCCATGCTGAAAAATCCCACATCACCTTTGATCCCGACGCTGCGGCCGTCGTCGAGTGCGCCCATGGCTTGGGCCGCGTCTTCGATGACCACAGCGCCGACAGCATCGGCAATACGTTTGGCGGTATCGACGTCCGCGACGCGCCCGGCCAGATGGGTGACCACCACGGCCAGCGTGCTGTCGTCACACAGGTGTTTCAGTTGCTGTTCGTCCAGGTCAATGCTGCCTGGCTGCAAATCGCAGGGTACGACGCGCAACGGCGGGCAGTAATGGGCGGCCAACGCCACCAGCGGGCAGGTGTAGGCCGGCACGATCAGCCGGGTGCGGCCGGGCATGCGTTGCTGCAAGACCCGCAGGGCGATGATCAGGGCGGCGGTGCCGGAGCAGGGCAGCGCCGGCAGTGGAATCGAGAACTGGCGGGCCAGAGACTGGGCCAAGTCGCCCGAAAGGTTCAGCAAATCCCGCCAGCTTAAGGGCAGGCCAGCGGTGGGCGGGATTTCCCTGGTCATGACGCCAGTGGCTGCGAAGGTTCGGCCTCGACAGTTTTGCTCTCTTTGTCTTCACTGCGTGCGAGACAGAGAATGCCTGCGATGATCAATGCGCCGCCGATGATTTTTGGCCAGGTCAGGGTGTCATCGAACAACCAGACAGAGATCAGCGTCACGCTGATCAACTCCAAATGGGACGCCGCAAACGCGGGCCCCACCGGTGCGTACTTGAGCAACGTCATCCAGGTGAAGAACGCGCCGATGTAGCCCACGAAGGCGCCGTAGATCCACGGTGCGCCAAACACGCGCACCAACCAGGCGGTATCCATCGTCAGTGGTTCGGCATGCACCGAGGCGAATTTGAAACTGACCTGCGCCAACGTGTCAAAAATGATCAGCGCCAGAAAGCCCAGGATATAGAACCGTTTCATTATTCAAACCCCACAACGGTCACGCCACAGGCGATCAGCATGATGCCGATCAACCGCCATTTGGTCAGGCTTTCCTTGAACAGGAAACGCCCGGCAATCATGATCACCACAATATTGATCGAGCCTAGCATCACGCCGACCGACAACGGCACCAGCGTGAGAAACGCCAGCCACAACACGAATTCGAAGACGTAGCAGATCACGCCAAGCCAGATCCAGGGGCGCTTGAGCATGTGCTTCCAGTGGGCCATGCCGTCATGCTCGGCGCTGGCAGAGGCGGCGGCTTTGAAAGCCAACTGGCCGGACGTATCCACGATAACGTTGAGCATCCAGAGGATGATGGTTAGCTGGCTCATGTGTTCCTATGCTTACAATCTCACCGAAAACGTACGATACAGCAGCCTGCCGCTCGGGTGATTGGAGTTTGCCGGTCGAACAGCCTCCGTTCAGTTTGATGCCTTGCTCCACTCGCAATAGCAGCCTACCGCCAGAGTATGGGTCGCATCGACTTCGCGCCCGGCCTCAAGGGCTTTCAAAATCGGCTCGATAAAGCTGTTGCTGGAATTACACGTCAGCCCTTCGCTGTACGGTCCGAAATACGCGAGCTTGCCAGTGCGATCCCAAATCCCGACAGCCGGGGTGGCGGGCACCTGATCGGCGCCGGCCAGGTTATTGAGGGTTTTCATCTTGCGCAGGTTGTCGGGCAGTTGGCCGTGGCTGCCGGCTTTTTGCAGGGCATAGAACTCGACGCCTTGGGGCGCGTATTGCTCGATGAGCTCGCCCAGGTGTTGCTGGTTGCCGACGTTGCACGGGCAGGCCGGGTCCCAGAAGTGCACCAGGCGAATCGGGCCTGGGCCTGCGAGTTCGGCGGGCAGGCGCAGGGCGTCGCCGGAGAACACGGCCGTGTGTTCGCTGAACGCGCGCAGGTAGCGGCCCTGGAACCAGTCATACGCCGCCCACAGCACGCCGGTGCAGATGATCAGGATCAGGCTGGCGAACAGGGCGGAACGGTAGGGCTGTCGCATTCAGAACTATCCTCGAAGGTCGCGTAGCTTGCCATGCTTGCCCTGACAGATGAATATCGCTGCTCGATATTCATCTTCACCGTCAGTCTGGAACCCTTTATGCCTGTCAGTTTTGACCCCGATCATCTGCGCGAAAGCTTGCGACCACTCGTGGATGCGCAACCGCTCAGCGCCGAGGCGCGGGTCTACCAGCGTTTCTATGGGCTGGATTTATCTGCGCGCAAAGTGCCGGCGTTGAGCCGTCTAGGGCGTTTCGACGTGGATGGCTTTGAGGTGGTTGCCCAGGTGTGGTGGCCGCCACAGCCTGTGGCGACGATGTTTATGTTCCACGGCTTCTACGACCATATGGGCCTGTACCGCAACGCGGTGGATTGGGCCCTGGACCAAGGGTTTGTGGTGATTGCCTGCGACCTGCCGGGGCATGGCCTGTCCAGCGGCGCACGTGCCAGCATCGATGATTTTTCGGTGTATCAGGACGTGGTGCAGGCTTTGTTCGCCCAGGCCAAGGCGCTGCAACTGCCGCAACCCTGGCACCTGTTCGGGCAAAGCACCGGCGGTGCGGTGGTGGTGGACCATTTGCTCAATCACGGCGCCGACAGCCCGGCCCAGGGCAAGACATTTCTGTTGTCGCCTTTGGTGCGGCCGCGTGCGTGGGGTTGGTCGCAGGTCAGTTATTACCTGCTGCGGCCGTTCGTCAAAGGCATTGCGCGGCGGTTCAGCGAGAACACCAACGACCCCAAATTCAAGCCGTTCCTGGAAGCTGACCCCCTGCAGCCACGCCAACTGCCTACCGCCTGGGTGGGTGCGCTGGCGCGTTGGATCAAACGTATCGAAGCCGCACCGCGCAGCCCACGGCGGCCGGTGATCGTGCAGGGCGAGGAAGACATGACGGTGGATTGGCAGCACAACCTGCAGGTGCTGCGCAGCAAGTTCGATCGGCCCGAAGTGCTGATGCTGCCGCGGGGCAGGCATCACTTGGCGAATGAGATTCCCGAGATTCGCCAGGAATACTTCCGGTATTTGACGGACCATCTGAAGTAACACGGACCCACATTGGTTACTGCGCCAGGCTGGAAGTGCTTTGACCAACGGCAAGACCAGCGCGAATGGCTGCAAGAGCTGCCTTGTAATACGCCCTACCTTGCGGCGACTCCGCAAACGTGGCGAATTCTTCCAGCTCCGGGTCGGACAAATCCCGATAGACGTACAGCAGCGTGTTATTCAGGTCGTTGCCGATCTGTTGCATTAAACGCTCGCGCTGACCATTGAGCATGCCCTGGGCCTGGCCGCCACCCAGCAGGCCAGGAATCATCTGGCTCAAGCTGTCGGCTGCAACCCCGGCAATCGCCAGGCTGACTTCCGCCCCCGCTTCACGGGCGGGCAGGGCCTGGGCCAGATGCCCGATGATCAGGCTGCGGGTGGAGTCGGCCTCGATGTGTGGCAGGCCTTGCGCATTTTTTGCCAACTGGTCGCGGCGGGTGGCGAGCAACTCGGCGGCGACAATCTTGCGGCCCAGCGGCGATTGGAAAAACGCCAGGGCAGGTTTCGGGTCCGCCAGGTTTTTGCGCAGTTGCGCTTCGGCACGCTGGTCCATGGCCTGGGCCGCAAAACGTGTGTTGCTGTTGTCCACCAACGCCTGGTACACCGCCGGTGGCAGGCTGTTGCGGTAGCGCTGTTGGGCTGCACTGAGGGCGTCATTGAAATGCGCACGTTGATCGGCCCAGCCGGCGACCTTGTATAACTGGTCATGGCCGTCTGCCCAAGCGGGCAAAACGCAGAACATCAGCATGGAAAAAAACAAACGACGCATAGGGACTCCTGTCAGTCGGCCACTATTGTCCGTGTCGGGCGTAGGATTTGTCGAGAAATCCTATCAGTCACCTGACTAAAGTGTGTTCAGACGCTCGGCGGCTCTGTCGGATTTACAGGCGTATGGATACTATGCGCGCCATGCAAATACCCCTCGATCATCCCCTGCTGCAACGCATCGTCGACGACCTGGCCGAAAAAGGTTGGTCGCAGCAGAACGGCTTCCTGCCCCAGGCTCTGACCCTGGAACTGGCGGCTGAGTGCCGTAAACGTGCAGCCGAGGGTGAATTGGCCCCCGCAGCGGTAGGGCGTGGCCCGGCCCAGGAAATTCGCGAGGGGATTCGCGGTGACCATATCCAGTGGCTGGAAGAGGGTGATGCCGCCGTCTGCGAGACTTACATGGGCTTGATGGACAGTCTGCGCCAGGCGATGAATCGTGGTCTGTTCCTGGGCCTGGAGGATTTCGAAAGCCACTTCGCGATGTATCCGCCGGGTGCGTTTTACCTCAAGCATGTGGACCGTTTTCGCGACGACGACCGGCGTATGGTCTCGGCGGTGGTTTACTTGAATGACGCTTGGCTGCCTGAGCAGGGTGGCCAGTTGCGCATGTACCTCAAGGACGGCGTGGAATACGATGTGGTGCCCACCGGCGGCAGCCTGGTGGTGTTCCTGTCCGGCGATGTGCCCCATGAAGTCCTGCCCGCTACGCGTGAACGCTTGTCCCTGACCGGCTGGTTTCGCCGGCGGGGTAACGAGCCGTTTTAAGTATGGAAAAGATTCTGATCAGCCGCTGCCTGCTCGGGCACAAGGTGCGTTACGACGGTGGTGCCAGCGGCCCGTTCGATCAATTGGCGGCCTGGCAGGCGCAAGGGCGCGTGGTTGCGATCTGCCCGGAAGTCTCGGGCGGTTTGCCTACGCCTCGGCCCTCTGCCGAGATCCCGGGCGGGCAGGGTGTCGATGTGTGGGAAGGCCGCGCTCAGGTGCTGACCGCTGAGGGAGAGGACTTCAGCGCCGCCTTTCTCGATGGCGCCCGACAGGCCTTGGCGTTGGTGCAACGCCATGACATCCGCATTGCCGTTCTCAAGGCCAATAGCCCGTCTTGCGGCAACCTGCTGACCTATGACGGCACCTTCACCGGCGTGAAGGTCAGCGGCGAAGGCGTGACGGCGGCATTGCTCAAACGCCATGGGGTGCTGGTGTTCAGTGAGCTTGAGCTGGCCGAAGCGGCAGCTGCCCTGTGCGATAGCGATGGCTCAGCACCTGATGTGTGACTGACACACCGCTATCGCAGGCAAGCCAGCTCCCACATTGACCGAGTATTTATTCGCCTTTTGTGTTGCCCTCAAACCACTTCTGCGTCAGCGCCTTCAAGCGGCCATCGGCCTTCACGTGCTGCAACGCCTTGTCCAGGCTGGTCTTGAATGCCGGGTTGCCCTTCTGGAAGGGAATCGCCAGTTCCGGCTTTTCACGATAAGGCTCACTGAAATCGAACCGATCACGCAGCTCGGCAGTCATAGCGATATGATTGATGGCCACGTCGTACTTGCCGGTTTCAACGCCTGACAGCAGGTCGGTGTCATCGGTGGTGATAAACGAGGGACGCACGTCCATTTCCTTCGCCAGTTGCTCACCGAGTTCCACTTCAAAACCGGTGAGCTTGTCGCCGTCCTTGAAGTTGAATGGCGGTGTGTTGGCCTCCACGGCGATGCGCAGTTCGCCGCGATCAAACACATCATCAATCAGTTCGGCGTGAGCCAAAGGGCTCAGAAGGGGCAGCAAAAGTACAAGGCCAGGCGAAAAGCGCATGGTCGCTCCTAAAGAATTCGTCTGTGCGAGGCGCCTTTCAGCATCGCTTTGCTAAGGTGTTGAGTGCCTTGGACAGCAATTTGTCGCGAAGTTGTGATAACCCAACAGATTTCCTGGAAAAACTGGAGAAGCGAATGAAAGCTCTATTGTCCCGTGCAACCCTGGCTAGCCTCTTGCTGGGTGCTTCGATGCTGGCGACCGCCGCTGACGGTATTCCGCGCAGTGCTCCACCCGAAGGCGCCAAAGTCTTTATCGTGTCGCCTAAAGATGGCGCCACCGTCGATAAAACCTTCACCGTCAAATTCGGCATGGAAGGCCTGAAGCTGGCCCCGGCCACCAGCCAGGACCCGGGCACCGGCCACCACCACCTGCTGATCGACCAAAAAGAGCTGCCGGACGCCAGCGTGCCGATCCCGGCTACCGACACCGTGATCCACTACGGCAAGGCCCAGACTGAAACCGAGCTGACGCTCACTCCGGGCAAGCACACGCTGCAACTCGTCGCCGGCGACAAACTGCACATGCAGTTCAACCCGACTGTAGCCTCAAAAGTCATCACGGTTAACGTCAAGTAAGATTTGTTCAGATGTAAAAAAGGGAGCCCCGAGGGGCTCCCTTTTTTGTGCTGCGGTTGAAACCTTAGAACAACACGCGGCTACGAATCGTGCCGTTGATGTGTTGCAGCTTCTCTTGCGCCAGGTCCGAGTACTCGGCGTCTACGTCGATTACCACGTAGCCGACTTTCTCGTTGGTCTGCAGGAACTGACCGGAAATGTTGATGCCGTTTTCCGCGAAGACCTTGTTGATCTCCATCATCACGCCAGGGATGTTCTGGTGGATGTGCAGCAAACGGTGCTTGCCAGGGTGAGCCGGCAGGGCCACTTCCGGGAAGTTGACCGAGGACACCGACGTACCGTTGTCGCTGTACTTGACCAGTTTCTCCGACACTTCCAGGCCGATGTTGGCTTGGGCTTCAGCGGTGGAGCCGCCGATGTGCGGGGTCAGGATCACGTTGTCCAGGCCACGCAGCGGGCTTTCGAAGATGTCGTCGTTGGAGCGTGGCTCCACCGGGAACACGTCGATCGCGGCGCCGATCAGGTGCTTGTCCTTGATCGCGTCAGCCAGGGCGTCCAGCTCGACCACGGTGCCGCGTGCAGCGTTGATCAGGATGCCGCCTTTCTTGATCGCGCGGATTTCCTTCTCGCCGATCATCCACTGGGTCTCAGCGGTTTCCGGAACGTGCAGGGTGACGATGTCGGACATACCCAGCAGCTCAGTCAGGCTCGACACCTGAGTGGCGTTGCCCAGCGGCAGTTTGGTCAGGGTGTCGTAGAAGAACACCTGCATGCCCAGGCCTTCGGCCAGCACCGACAACTGCGTGCCGATCGAGCCGTAACCGACGATACCCAGCTTTTTGCCGCGAATTTCGAAGGAGTTGGCCGCGCTCTTGATCCAGCCGCCACGGTGGCAGGAAGCGTTCTTCTCAGGGATGCCGCGCAACAGCAGGATAGCCTCGGCCAGCACCAGCTCCGCAACGGAACGGGTGTTGGAGTACGGTGCGTTGAACACCGCGATGCCGCGCTCGCGCGCTGCGTTGAGGTCGACCTGGTTGGTGCCGATGCAGAAACAGCCGACAGCCACCAACTTCTTGGCGTGGTCGAAGATCTCTTCGGTCAGCTGAGTGCGGGAGCGAATGCCGATAAAGTGCGCGTCGGCGATCTTTTCCTTTAACTGGGCTTCCGGCAGAGAACTGGTGATGTACTCAATGCTGGAGTACCCAGCGGCTTTCAGTACGTCGACAGCCGATGGGTGGACGCCTTCCAGAAGAAGGAACTTGATCTTGCTCTTATCGAGAGAAGTCTTGCTCATCTGCGTAAACCTGTATCCCGGAGAAAAATGGCAGGGAATCGAGCAGTTAGTGCCATGAACCAGTGCACAAGAGCTGACCCGGACGGCAGGAAAGCCGTCACCGCAGAAACGCCCTTGGGCTCTGTCCTGCGGGGGCGGTATGCTAGCATACGCGCCCCGCTAAACACCTATTCCTGCGACGTGAAGCGTTCTCAGGATGACCATGAATTGTTCGAGAGTTCTGTCGATGACCCATCCTGCCCTGATTGATGAGCTAAAGACCCTGGTTGAGCCCGGCAAAGTGCTGACCGATGCAGACTCCCTGGAGGCTTACGGCAAGGATTGGACCAAGCACTTCGCCCCGGCTCCGGTCGCCATCGTCTTCCCGAAGACCACCGAACAGGTGCAGGCCATCGTCCGTTGGGCCAATGAACGCAAGGTGGCACTGGTGCCGTCCGGCGGTCGTACTGGCTTGTCGGCCGCCGCCGTTGCCGCCAATGGCGAGGTGGTGGTGTCGTTCGACTACATGAACCAGATCCTCGACGTGAACCTCACCGACCGCACCGCCAGGTGCCAGCCGGGCGTGGTCACCAAGCAATTGCAGAACGTCGCCGAAGAAAAAGGCCTGTACTACCCGGTGGACTTCGCGTCGTCCGGTTCGAGCCAGATTGGCGGCAATATCGGCACCAATGCCGGCGGGATCAAAGTGATTCGCTACGGCATGACCCGCAACTGGGTTGCCGGCATGAAAGTCGTCACCGGCAAAGGTGACGTACTGGAGCTGAACCGCGACCTGATCAAGAACGCCACCGGTTACGACATGCGCCAGCTGTTTATCGGCGCCGAAGGTACGTTGGGTTTTGTGGTGGAAGCCACCATGCGCCTGGACCGTGCGCCGAAAAACCTTACCGCCATGGTGCTCGGCACCACTGACTTCGACTCGATCATGCCGGTGCTGCACGCGTTCCAGAGCAAGCTGGACCTGACCGCCTTCGAGTTCTTCTCCGACAAGGCGCTGGCCAAAGTCATGGGCCGTGGCGATGTACCGGCGCCGTTCGAAACCGAGTGCCCGTTCTACGCGCTGCTGGAATTTGAAGCCACCACCGAAGAGGTTGCCAACCACGCCCTGGAAACCTTCGAGCACTGCGTCGAGCAGGGCTGGGTGCTGGACGGCGTGATGAGCCAGAGCGAAACCCAGCTGCACAACCTGTGGAAACTGCGCGAGTACATCTCCGAGACCATTTCCCACTGGACGCCGTACAAGAACGACATCTCGGTGACCGTCTCCAAGGTCCCGGCGTTCTTGAAGGAAATTGACGCGATCGTCGGCGAACATTACCCGGACTTCGAAATTGTCTGGTTCGGCCACATTGGCGACGGCAACCTGCACCTGAACATCCTCAAGCCGGAAAACCTGAGCAAAGACGAGTTCTTCGCCAAGTGCGCCACGGTGAACAAGTGGGTGTTCGAGACCGTCGAGAAGTACAACGGCTCGATCTCCGCCGAACACGGCGTGGGCATGACCAAGCGCGATTACCTGACCTACAGCCGCTCGCCGGTTGAAATCGAATACATGAAGGCAGTGAAAGCGGTGTTCGACCCTAACGGGATCATGAACCCTGGCAAGATCTTCGCTGTTTAACCGCCCTGAAGGAGTCGTTTCATGAGCTACCAGCACAAGTACGTCGACGGCACCAACATCCACTTTCCCCTGGGTAAAGTGGTGTGCATCGGGCGTAACTACGCCGAACATGCCAAGGAACTGGACAACCCGGTACCGACCGAGCCCTTGCTGTTCATCAAGCCGGGCAGTTGTGTGGTAGCACTGGAAGGCGGTTTCGCCATCCCGACCGAGCGCGGTTCGGTGCACTACGAAGCGGAAATCGCGGTACTGATCGGCAAACCCTTGTCGACCAAGCCAAGCCGTGAAGAAGTGCTGGACGCCATCTCCGGCTTCGCCCCGGCACTGGATTTGACCCTGCGCGACAAGCAGGCCGAGCTGAAAGCCAAGGGCCTGCCGTGGGAAATCGCCAAGTCGTTTGACGGCGCCGCGGTGATTGCACCGTTTGTGGTGAGCAGCACCTTTGCGGACGTGACCGACATCGGCATTCGCCTGACCATCAACGGCGAAGTGCGCCAGGACGGCAACAGCTCGCAGATGCTCAACCCGATCATCCCGATGATCCAGCACATGGCCGGCTGCTTCTCGCTGCAGGCGGGTGACGTGATTCTCACCGGCACCCCGGCCGGTGTGGGCCCGTTAAATGTGGGCGATGAGCTGGTGTTGGAGCTGGCGGGCGTGAGCCGCTTTGAAAGCAGCGTTCGCTAAGAACCAGGCCAAACGCGGTCAAAAATGTGGGAGCGGGCTTGCTCGCGAATGCGGTGTACCAGTCAAAACATTCGGTGACTGACACTCCGCATTCGCGAGCAAGCCCGCTCCCACATTTGATTGCGTACATCAGCAGAATCGGAGGGTTTTGCATTTTTTTCACACACCATCCGGATAATCCCCTGCCTCGTGCGCGCGGGCCCGTTGATCCTGTGCTATCACCTAAAGCTGACTTTCTGGAAAAGCGCTCAATGGCCGTGCTCCTGCCTTCCGTTAAATCCAAACCCCGTTCACGTTTTGCCCTGCGCTGGTATTCCTGGCTATTTCTGGCCGGGGTGATTGTGTATGGCGTTGTCTGGGCGATGCATTGGGATGATCGCGGCGTGCTGTGGGTGGCGGAGCGCTTTGAAACGCCGGCTGAACGACAAGCGAGCGTGTGGCTGCCGGACTACCGTGCGGTTATCGACGCCAAATTGCTGCCCGGTATGGAGAAGGACGAGGCTTCGGACGTTTCCTATAACCCGCAGACCAAAACCCTGTTTTCCGTCATGGGCAAAAACCCGTTCCTCGTTGAGCTGAGCCTGCAAGGCGATGTGCTGCGCAAAATGCCGCTCAACGGCTGGAACAACCCGGAAGGTGTGACAGTCATGGAGAACGGCCTGATGGCCATTGTCGATGAACGCATGCACACCCTGACCGTGGTCAACGTTGACGCCAGCACCCAGCAACTGAATTTCGCCGACTTCAAGACTTACGACCTGGGCCCGTCCAAGGATCAGAACAAAGCCTTTGAAGGCGTGACCTGGGACAAGCGTAACCAGCAAATCGTACTCGGCGAAGAGCGCCCGCCGGCGCTGTTCACCTGGAAAAGCGATGGCAGCACCCTGACCGGCGACAAGCGAAAGATCGCCAGCACCGCGCTGGACATGCGCAACATCTCGGCTCTGGCCGTCGACCCGCGCACCGGGCACTTGCTGGTGTTGTCGGCCGACTCCCACCTGCTGCTGGAGTTGGATGAGAAGGGCGAGCAAGTCAGCTTCATCACCTTGCTTGGCGGCTTCAACGGCCTCAAGCACACCATTCCCCGGGCGGAAGGCGTGACCATGGACGAGAACGGCACGTTGTATATGGTCAGTGAACCGAACCTGTTCTATCGCTTCGAAAAGCAAAAATAACCGACGATTGCGTCGGTTACTGCTCTATAAGCGGCATTCACCAGACACCCGGCAGCGTTTAAGTTTAAATTCAGAAGGGCGTGATATTTATTCGCCACTTTTTGTCTTTGAGCTTGCCTGATGCGTCGACTTGCCCGCCCCAAACCTGCGTTTTTTATCGTGATGCTGCTCGCCCTGGTTGCCGCCGGGGTGGTCGCACAGCACTTTCGCTTGTTTGAGCGTGGCTGGTTCAATTTCCAGGCATGGCGCCAACCTGCGGACGAGCGCTCCATTGGCCTGGGTGATTACCGCGTCAGCCTGCAAGCCAAAGTTATCGACGGTCTCGACGATAACGTCTCGGCCCTCACCTATGACCCGGTGCGCAAAAGCCTGTTTACGGTCACCAATAAAAACGCCGAGCTGGTCGAGCTGTCCCTGGACGGCAAGATCCTGCGGCGGATTCCTCTGCTGGGGTTTGGCGATGCGGAGGCGGTGGAGTTCATCAGCGATAACATCTATGTCATCAGCGATGAGAGCCAGCAGCGACTGATCAAGGTGCATGTGAATGACGACACCCAATTTCTCGACGCCGCCGATGCGGAGCAGATGACGCTGGGTGTGCACATCGGTGGTAACAACGGCTTCGAGGGCCTGGCGTACGACTCGGTGGGCAAGCGTCTGTTTGTGGCCAAGGAGCGCGACCCGATGCTGATCTATGAGATCCACGGGTTT
This sequence comes from Pseudomonas sp. O39, assembly GCF_045447295.1. NCBI lineage: Bacteria > Pseudomonadati > Pseudomonadota > Gammaproteobacteria > Pseudomonadales > Pseudomonadaceae > Pseudomonas > Pseudomonas sp. O39. Next base: position 194,160 of record NZ_JBJGXV010000004.1, on the reverse strand, counting down.
CCCCATTTCAAACCGGAAAAAACCTACTCGGTGCACGTGATCAACAACCCCAAGCGCGATGCCGGGCTGTTTGTGCGCGACCTGTCGAGCTTGCAATACGACGAGCGCAGCGGCCATCTGCTGGCGCTGTCGGATGAATCGTTCCTGGTGCTGGAACTGGGTATTGATGGTCGCCCGTTGAGCAGTCTTTCTCTGCTCAACGGCCGCCATGGCCTTGAAAAGCGTGTGCCTCAGGCCGAAGGGATCGCCATGGATGACGAGGGCTCGCTGTATGTGGTCAGCGAGCCGAACCTGTTCTACGTGTTCAAAAAGCCCTGATCAAAAATCCATTTCACGCACAGCGAATGGTCGGCATAGACGCCCAGCTGCGGGATGATCGCCAATTGGCCGCCGACTAGTGCGCGGCAAAGCTTTTGTCCACTGAGCCCCGTTTGGCGGGAGATGGCGTGGCATGGCGCACGATGTCGGAGGGGGATGCTGCGAAAAGGAGCGTTTTTGTTACATCGATCTTTTAATCGATGGGATCAACTGTGGGAGCTGGCTTGCCTGCGATAGCCTCGCCTCGGTTCTAATGATACACCGAGGCGTTTGCACCGCAGGCAAGCCAGCTCCCACAGGAAGCACAGCCGTGAGTGTCAGGCCTTGAGGGTTTTCACACCTTCAGGAGTACCCAGCAGCAGCACATCAGCCGGGCGCGCCGCGAACAAACCGTTGGTGACCACGCCGACGATCGCATTGATCTGGGATTCCAGCTCCACCGGGTTGGTGATCTGCATGTTGTACACGTCGATGATGATGTTGCCGTTGTCGGTCAACACGCCTTCGCGGTACACCGGGTCGCCGCCCAGTTTCACCAGCTCACGGGCGACGTGGCTGCGGGCCATCGGGATGACTTCCACCGGCAGCGGGAACGCGCCGAGTACCGGCACCAGCTTGCTGGCGTCGGCGATGCAGATAAAGGTCTTGGCCACGGCCGCGACGATCTTCTCGCGGGTCAGGGCTGCGCCGCCGCCTTTGATCAGGTTCAGGTGTTCGTCGCTTTCATCGGCGCCGTCCACGTAGAACTCCAGGTCGCTCACGGTGTTGAGCTCGTACACTGGAATGCCATGGCCCTTGAGGCGCGCGGCGGTGGCTTCGGAGCTGGCCACGGCGCCGTCGAACGCGCCCTTGTGCTGGGCCAGCGCATCGATAAAGCAGTTGGCGGTGGAGCCGGTGCCGACACCGACGATGCTTTTGTCGTCGAGTTTAGGAAGGATTAAATCGACGGCGGCCTGGGCCACTGCCTGTTTGAGTTGATCCTGGGTCATGCGGGCTCCGGAACGGGCGGGGAGTTATCGAGGGCGGCGAGTATAACCCAACAAAACCTCGGGATTCGTGTGGTCGCCCGGCCAAAAGCCGGGTTAGACTCCTTGGCCCTGCCCAACCCGCTCAGTGATGCCTGCCGATGCTTGAACAGTACGTCAAAAAGATCCTCACCTCGCGCGTTTACGACGTTGCCGTAGAAACCCCATTGCAGACCGCTCGCCAGCTCTCCGAGCGGCTGGGCAACAAGGTCTGGCTCAAGCGTGAAGACTTGCAGCCGGTGTTCTCGTTCAAGATTCGCGGCGCCTACAACAAGCTGACCCAACTGAGCGCCGAAGAACGCGCGCGCGGCGTGGTCACCGCTTCTGCGGGCAACCACGCCCAGGGCCTGGCCCTGGCGGCCAAGGTGTTGGGGGTCAAAGCCACCATCGTGATGCCCAAGACCACGCCGGAGATCAAGGTCGAAGGCGTGCGTTCGCGTGGCGGCAAAGTGGTGCTGCACGGTGATTCCTTCCCGGAAGCCCTGGCCTACTCGCTGAAACTGGTCGACGAAAAAGGCTACGTTTACATTCACCCTTACGATGATCCACACACCATTGCCGGGCAGGGCACCGTGGCGATGGAAATCCTGCGCCAGCACCCGGGGCCTCTGGACGCGATTTTTGTGCCGGTGGGCGGCGGCGGGCTGATCGCCGGTATCGCGGCGTACGTGAAATACCTGCGCCCGGAGATCAAGATCATCGGCGTCGAGCCGGACGACTCCAACTGCCTGCAAGCCGCCATGGCCGCGGGCGAGCGCGTGATCTTGCCGACCGTCGGCATTTTTGCCGATGGCGTGGCGGTGGCGCAGATCGGCCAGCACACGTTCGACATCTGCAAAGACTATGTGGATGAAGTGATTACCGTCAGCACCGATGAAATCTGTGCGGCGATCAAGGATATCTACGACGACACCCGCTCCATCACTGAGCCGGCGGGTGCATTGGGTGTGGCGGGGATCAAGAAGTACGTGGAGACCCGTGGCGTGACCGGGCAAACCCTGGTGGCCATCGACTCCGGCGCCAACGTCAACTTCGACCGCCTGCGTCACGTAGCCGAGCGCGCCGAGCTGGGTGAAGGCCGCGAAGCCATCATCGCCGTGACCATCCCCGAGAAGCCAGGCAGCTTCAAGGCGTTCTGCGAAGCGGTGGGCAAGCGCCAGATCACCGAATTCAACTACCGCTACCACTCCGGGCGTGAGGCGCACATCTTCGTCGGCGTGCAGACGCACCCCGAAAACGACCCGCGCAGCGCGTTGATCGCCAGCCTGACCAGCCAGGGCTTCCCGGTGCTGGACCTGACCGAGAACGAACTGGCCAAGTTGCACATCCGCCATATGGTCGGCGGCCACGCGGCTAAAGTCAGCGATGAACTGGTGTTTCGTTTCGAATTCCCGGAGCGCCCGGGCGCGCTGTTCAACTTTCTTAACAAATTGGGTGGGCGCTGGAACATCTCGATGTTCCACTATCGCAACCACGGCGCGGCCGACGGCCGTGTGGTCGCAGGCCTGCAAGTACCGGCAGACGAGCGTCACCTGGTGCCGGCCGCGTTGGCACAAATCGGCTACCCGTATTGGGATGAAAGCGAAAACCCGGCTTACCAGCTGTTCCTCGGTTGAGCGACTACGCTGACTGAGCGGCCTATAAGGAATCGAGACCATGGAAACGCTGACCACCCTCAAGGTTATCCACATCACCGCCACCGTGTTGCTGCTGCTCAGCGGCCTCGGCCTGGCGGTACTGGCCTGGCGTAAACGCAGCGCCGGCCCGGCTGTTACCGTGCAACGCCCTTGGGTGTTCGTGTGGTTGTTGATGGGGATAAGCCTTGTCAGCATGCCGTTTACCGGCTGGTGGCTGGTGCACTTGATCGGCTGGCCGCTGGGGCAAACCTGGATTCTGGGTTCCAGCATCCTCTACACCGTGGCAGCGCTGGCCTGGTTCTGGCTGGTGGCACGGCTTAATCGCCTGCGCAAAGGCGAAGGCGGCAACCTGAATTTCACCCTGGTGCTGGCGGTAGTCAGCCTGGTGGGGTTTGTGGCAATTGCCGGTTTGATGGGCGCCAAGCCGGTTTAAAGGATCTTCATGAACGTTCTTTTGGTCGGCGCCACAGGGTTTGTAGGCGGCCACCTGTTGCGTGCCTTGCAGCAAGCGGGGCACCGCGTGATCGCGACGTGTCGCGAGCCTCGCAGTCAGAATGGGCCGGGGGTAGAGTGGCGGTCGCTGGATTTGAGCCGGTTGGCGATCGACCCCGAGTGCTTTGTTTTTCCTGAATCTGTTGATTTATTGATCAATGCGGCGGGCCTGCTGAGCGTGGATGCAGCGCAGTTGAGCCGTGTCCAGGATCAGGGCGCCCGCGTGCTGTTTGATCTGGCGGCCCGGCGCGGTGTGCGGGTGTTGCAGATTTCTGCCCTGGGGGCCTCGGCGCACTCCGATGTGCCGTTCCTGGCCAGCAAAGGCTCGGCGGATGATTATCTGCTAAGCCTGGGCAAAACGAGTGTCGTGCTGCGGCCTTCATTGGTGGTGGGCGCAGGCAGCGCCAGCAGTGCGTGGTTGGCCGGGCTTTCGCCTTGGCCGTTGATTCCGTTGCTGGACCTCAACGCCCACCTGCAACCCGTGCACATCGATGACGTGGTCGGTGCGGTGCTGGCGCTGCTGCGGCAGTGGCCGGCCGAATCAATGGTGCTCCCGTTGGTGGGCCCTGAGCCGATGCGGCTGTCCGAAGTCGTTGACCACTTGCGTGCCGCCCAGGGCTGGGGCGCGGGCCGATACGTGCAAGTGCCGTTGCTGGGTTTGGGCGGTTGGCTGGGAGACCGCCTGGGTTGGCGGGCGTTGAATCGACAAAGTATCGCGCTGGCGCAACAGGACAATGTGGCCGACCCCGAGGTGCTGGCCTCGGTGTGCGGCTATACAGCCGCGCCGCTGGCCTCGCGGCTGCGGGATTGGCCGACGGCAACAGTGAGTAGTCAACGCACTGTCCGCCCGCTGATGCTGGCGGTGATGGTGCTGATCTGGCTGGGCACCGCAATGGTCTGCCTTGGCCCGGGTTATGACTGGGGCCTGCGCATCCTGGCCGAGGCGGGCGTGCAAGGCGCTTGGGCGACGTTGGCCGTGATCGCCGGGGCCGTGTGTGATGGCCTGTTGGGCTTGGGGTTACTGGTCACGCGTTGGCGCAGGCAGACACTGATCCTGCAATTGTTGTTGATGGCCGGGTATACCGTGGTTATCAGCATAATCCTGCCCCATTACTGGTTTGATCCCTACGCGGCCGTCGCCAAAAACCTGGTACTCATGGTGGCTACTCTTTGGCTTCTTTGGACTGAACCCCGGCGATGAGCGCTTACCTGCTGCTGAAAACCTTGCATATCCTGTCGTCGACCATTCTGTTCGGGTTGGGCGCAGGCTCGGCTTACTACGCTTTGCGCGCCTGGCGCAGCGGCAAGGTTGAAGTGATCGCCGTGACCTTCAAGCACCTGGTGTTCGCCGACTGGGCGTTTACCGCGACCACGGCGGTGCTCCAGCCCTTGAGCGGGGTCGGCTTGATGCATTTGGCGGGCTGGTCGATGCAGCAGAGCTGGCTGCAATGGACCGTCGGCCTGTATTGCCTGGCGGGGATTTGCTGGCTGCCGGTGGTGTGGTTGCAGATTCGTGTGCACAAGATGGCGGAGCAGGCGTTGCGCGACGGCACGGCGATGCCGCTCAAGGCGACAACCTATATGCGTTGGTGGTTTGGCCTGGGCTGGCCGGCGTTTCTGGCATTTGTGGCGATTTTCTATTTGATGGTGGCTAAGCCGATGTAAGGCTTGGGACCGAGTCGACTTCATTCGCGAGCAAGCACGCGCCCACATTCGAGCCGGTTCCTTCAGAGGGAGCACGGTCACAATGTGGGAGCGGGCTTGCTCGCGAAGGCGTTATCAGCCGCGCAGGCTAATCACCGGCCAGCCACGCTTCTGGGCCTCAGCCCGAAGATTCGGGTCCGGGTCCACCGCCACCGGATGGGTCACCTGCTCCAGCAACGGCAAGTCATTCATCGAATCGCTGTAGAAGTAGCTGTCTTGCAGGCTATGCCCGGTTTCTTCCAGCCAACGATTCAAGCGCGTCACCTTGCCCTCGCGAAAGCACGGCACATCGGTGCTGCGCCCGGTGTAGCGGCCATTTTCCATCTCGCACTCGGTGGCGATCAGGGTTTCAACCCCCAGGCGCGCGGCAATCGGTGCGGTGACGAAGCGGTTGGTCGCGGTGATGATCACCAGCTTGTCGCCGGCGGCACGGTGCTTGGCCAGCAGCTCCACGGCCTGCGGCAGCATGATCGGCTCGATGCAGTCACGCATATAGTCGTTGTGCCATTCGTCCAGCTGGGCCATCTCGGTGCGGCCGAGGATTTCCAGGCAGAAGTTAAGGTAAGCGGCGTTATCCAGCTTGCCGGCCAGGTAATCCTGGTAAAACTCATCGTTGCGCGCCTTGTAGGCCACCGCGTCGAGAATTCCGCGTTCGCAGAGGTAATCGCCCCAGGCGTGATCGCTGTCACCGCCCAGAAGCGTGTTGTCCAAGTCGAATAAAGCCAGGCGCATTGCAGTTACTCGCTGAAAAGTCTGTAAAAAGGCGTCCAGAATACGGTCTTTTCACAAGAGTGCACATAAGGTAAGAAGCCTCGTTGCCGCTGGATCAACCTTTGTGGAACAATGCGGCGACATGCGTTTGCGAGGTTGTTGCCGTGATCGACCCCGATGGTTTCCGTCCTAATGTCGGGATTATTCTTACGAATGATGCCGGACAGGTGCTATGGGCTCGCCGAATCAACCAAGATGCCTGGCAGTTTCCTCAAGGCGGAATCAACCCCGACGAAACCCCTGAAGACGCCTTGTACCGTGAGTTGAATGAAGAAGTCGGCCTTGAGCGCGAAGATGTGCAAATTCTGGCCTGTACTCGCGGCTGGTTGCGCTATCGTTTGCCGCAACGCCTGGTGCGTACGCACAGCCAACCGCTGTGCATCGGCCAGAAGCAGAAATGGTTTCTCCTGCGCCTGATCTCCAACGAGCAGCGGGTGCGGATGGATTTGACCGGTAAACCGGAGTTCGATGGCTGGCGCTGGGTCAGCTATTGGTACCCGTTGGGCCAGGTGGTGACATTCAAGCGCGAGGTTTATCGTCGCGCTCTCAAAGAGCTTGCCCCGCGCCTTTTAGCGCGCGACTGACGACGGAGTTCGACCCCGAGCCATGCTCAATACGCTGCGCAAGATCGTCCAGGAAGTTAACTCCGCCAAGGATCTCAAGGCGGCGTTGGGGATTATTGTGTTGCGCGTCAAGGAAGCCATGGGCAGCCAGGTCTGCTCGGTTTACCTGCTGGACCCCGAGACCAACCGTTTTGTGCTGATGGCCACGGAGGGCTTGAACAAGCGCTCCATCGGCAAAGTCAGCATGGCGCCCAATGAAGGTCTGGTGGGCCTGGTGGGGACGCGTGAAGAACCCCTCAACCTCGAAAACGCGGCCGATCACCCGCGTTACCGCTACTTTGCCGAAACCGGTGAAGAGCGTTACGCCTCGTTCCTCGGCGCACCGATCATTCACCACCGCCGCGTTGTCGGCGTGTTGGTCATTCAGCAAAAAGAACGCCGCCAGTTCGACGAAGGTGAAGAAGCCTTCCTCGTGACCATGAGTGCGCAGTTGGCCGGGGTTATCGCCCATGCCGAAGCCACCGGCTCGATTCGCGGCCTGGGTCGCCAGGGCAAGGGCATCCAGGAAGCCAAGTTCGTCGGCGTACCGGGTTCTCCGGGCGCTGCCGTCGGCACCGCGGTGGTCATGCTGCCACCGGCCGACCTCGATGTGGTGCCGGACAAGACCGTCAACGACATTGACGCTGAAATCAAACTGTTCAAGACCGCCCTGGAAGGCGTGCGCGCGGATATGCGCAACCTGTCGACCAAGCTGGCCACGCAACTGCGCCCCGAAGAGCGCGCGCTGTTCGACGTGTACCAGATGATGCTCGACGACGCGTCGCTGGGTAATGAAGTCAAAACCGTGATCAAGACCGGCCAGTGGGCCCAGGGCGCGTTGCGCCAGGTGGTCACCGATCACGTCAACCGTTTCGAACTGATGGACGACGCCTACCTGCGCGAGCGTGCCTCGGATGTGCGTGACCTGGGTCGCCGTCTGCTGGCCTACCTGCAGGAAGACCGCACCACCAACCTGGTCTACCCCGATAACACCATTTTGATCAGTGAAGAACTGACCGCCACGATGCTCGGCGAAGTGCCGGAAGGCAAACTGGTGGGCCTGGTCTCGGTATTGGGTTCGGGTAACTCCCACGTCGCGATCCTGGCTCGGGCCATGGGCATCCCGACGGTGATGGGCCTGGTGGACCTGCCGTATTCCAAGGTCGACGGCATCGACATGATCGTCGATGGGCATCGCGGTGAAGTCTTTACCAACCCCAGCGAGCTGTTGCGCAAGCAATACGCCGAAGTGGTGGAAGAAGAGAAACAGCTGGCGCTGGGCCTCGATTCGCTGCGCGAGCTGCCGTGCGTGACCCTCGATGGCCACCGCGTGCCGCTGTTGGTCAATACTGGCCTGCTTGCTGATGTGGCCCGCGCACAACAACGTGGCGCCGAAGGGGTCGGGCTGTACCGCACCGAAGTGCCGTTCATGATCAACCAGCGTTTCCCGAGTGAAAAGGAGCAGCTCGCGATCTATCGCGAGCAACTGTCCGCCTTCCACCCGTTACCGGTGACGATGCGCAGCCTGGACATCGGCGGCGATAAGTCACTGTCCTATTTCCCGATCAAGGAAGACAACCCCTTCCTTGGCTGGCGCGGCATTCGTGTAACCCTTGATCACCCTGAAATTTTCCTCGTCCAGACCCGCGCCATGCTCAAGGCCAGCGAAGGCCTGAACAACCTGCGCATTCTGTTGCCGATGATCTCCGGCACCCATGAGCTGGAAGAAGCACTGCACCTGATCCACCGTGCCTGGGGCGAAGTACGCGACGAAGGCGCCGACGTACCGATGCCGCCGATTGGCGTGATGATCGAAATCCCGGCGGCGGTGTACCAGGCTAAAGAACTGGCGCGGCAAGTGGACTTCCTCTCGGTCGGTTCCAACGACCTGACCCAATACCTGCTGGCCGTGGACCGCAACAACCCACGGGTGGCCGACCTCTACGACTACCTGCACCCGGCGGTACTGCAAGCCTTGCAGCACGTGGTGCGCGACGCCCATGCCGAAGGCAAGCCGGTGAGCATTTGCGGTGAAATGGCCGGCGACCCGGCGGCAGCGGTGCTGCTGATGGCGATGGGCTTTGACAGCCTGTCGATGAACGCCACCAACTTGCCGAAGGTGAAGTGGTTGCTGCGCCAGGTAAACCTGAGCATGGCCAAGGAGTTGCTGGCTGAGTTGATGACCATCGACAACCCGCAAGTTATCCACAGCTCGCTTCAGCTGGCGCTGAAGAATTTGGGGCTGACGCGGATGATCAACCCGGCCTCGGCAAAAACGCTCTAAATCGAGGTGCGACCATCGCGGGCAAGCCCGGCTCCCACAGAAGAATGCATTGCAACTGTGGGAGCTGGCTTGCCTGCGATGGCGTCAGCGCCAAGCGCCATCAGATATTGAGTTCTACCTCGCCAAGCCGGCCACCATGTGGCCCGAAACTGCGCTCCACCATCCGCCGCGTGCCGTCGGCATTCACAATCAACGCCGTACTTGCCCGCGTCCCATAACTGGGGCTGGCGATAAACACGCTCGACAACAAACTCTCCGTCGCCAACCCCACGCCGGTATCCGGCAAGTCGGCAAACGGCGCGGTCTGCGGGTCGCTCAATATCCCCAGTAAGGCTTGCGGGTCGGGGTTCTCCAGTAACTCACTCAGCGCCGCCTTGGCCTTGATCAACTTCGGCCAGGGCGTATCCAGCCCGGCATTGGATAAGCCATAAACCCCCGCCTTCAACTGCGTCGGTTCGGTCTCATTGGCGTTGTAATGCCACAGCTCATCGCGTGTGCCCACCAATAGATTAAAACCGGCATATTCAATCGAACGGCCGTTAACGTCGGCCAAATACTGATCAATGGGCAGCGAACCGCTTAAAAAGCGTGCCACCAACTCTCCGCGCGACGTACGCGCCGGTGGTTGGTGCGGATCGCGGATATTGGTCAGGGCGGCAAAACGCCCGTCGGCGTTGACCCCAAGCCAAGTGCCACCCGCTTCCTGGTCGCGGCCGGCATAGATGTCAGGCGCATCGGGCCATTGGCCCAGCGGCAGACTGGGCCGGGCGTAGAATTCATCGCGGTTGGCCGCGACGATCAGCGGCAGGGCGTGGCCCGGCCGCCAGGCGAAAACGATCAGGCACATAAGGCGTTTCCTTTGTGTTTTGCCCACTCTACCCACACAAGGGCGGGCGTTCCATCGTATCGAAGTTGGGTCGCACGCCTTCCATCCGTTAACATGCCAGGCTGTTCAGTGTGTGCGAACTTCTTAATTTGAAATTGCGGCTATAACGCAGGCTTAATCGCACACCGGCATGGTCCGGTGCGCCATGACTAATGATTTAACGAGGAGTCGCAATGCTGCCTTACCCGCAGATCGACCCGGTGGCCTTGGCCATCGGTCCGCTGAAAATCCACTGGTACGGGTTGATGTACCTGATCGGCATCGGCGGTGCCTGGCTGCTGGCTTCCCGGCGCCTGAACCGTTTCGACCCCACCTGGACCAAGGAGAAACTCTCCGACATGGTGTTCTGGATGTCGATGGGGGTGATTGTCGGCGGACGCCTCGGGTATGTGCTGTTCTACGATCTGCCGGCCTACATCGCCAACCCGACGCTGATTTTCGAAGTGTGGAAGGGCGGCATGGCATTCCACGGCGGCTTTGTCGGCGTAATGATCGCTGCCTGGTGGTTCGGTCGTCGCAACGGTAAGTCATTCTTCCAGCTGATGGACTTCGTCGCGCCGTTCGTGCCGATTGGCCTGGGCGCCGGGCGTATCGGTAACTTCATCAACGCCGAGTTGTGGGGCAAGCCGAGCGACGTGCCGTGGGCCATGGTGTTCCCGCCGTTCAGCGACCCGGCGCAATTGCCGCGCCACCCGTCGCAGCTCTACCAGTTCGCCCTGGAAGGTGTGGCACTGTTCCTCATTCTGTACATCTTCTCGCGCAAGCCACGTCCAACCATGGCCGTGTCGGGGATGTTCGCGTTGTTCTACGGGATCTTCCGTTTCATCGTCGAGTTCGTGCGCGTGCCGGATGCACAACTGGGCTACCTGGCGTGGGGCTGGCTGACCATGGGCCAGATCCTCAGCTTGCCGATGATCCTGGCGGGCCTGGGCCTGCTGTGGTGGGCGTACAACCGTCCGCAGCCTATCAAGAACGCCACGCTTTAAATTCGAATGCCGAGGCTCTTCCGTGAAGGATGAGCCTCCTCGGCTTCAACGATACGGGTAATAACATGAAGCAATATCTCGAACTACTGAACGACGTCGTGACCAATGGATTGACCAAGGGCGATCGCACCGGCACCGGCACCAAAGCCGTATTTGCCCGTCAGTATCGGCATAACTTGGCCGACGGCTTCCCGCTGCTGACCACCAAGAAGCTTCATTTCAAAAGTATCGCCAACGAGTTGATCTGGATGTTGAGCGGCAACACCAACATCAAGTGGCTCAACGAAAATGGCGTGAAAATCTGGGACGAGTGGGCCACCGAAGACGGCGACCTGGGCCCGGTGTACGGCGAGCAGTGGACCGCCTGGCCGACCAAGGACGGCGGCAAGATCAACCAGATCGACTACATGGTTCACACCCTCAAAACCAACCCCAACAGCCGCCGCATCCTGTTTCATGGCTGGAACGTCGAGTACCTGCCCGACGAAACCAAGAGCCCGCAGGAAAACGCGCGCAACGGCAAGCAAGCCTTGCCGCCGTGCCACCTGCTGTACCAGGCGTTCGTGCATGACGGTCATCTGTCGATGCAGTTGTATATCCGCAGCTCCGACGTCTTCCTCGGCCTGCCGTACAACACGGCCGCGTTGGCCTTGCTGACCCACATGCTGGCCCAGCAATGCGACTTGATCCCTCACGAGATCATCGTCACCACCGGCGACACCCACGCTTACAGCAACCATATGGAACAGATCCGCACCCAGCTGGCACGTACGCCGAAAAAGCTGCCGGAACTGGTGATCAAGCGCAAACCTGCGTCGATCTATGACTACAAGTTTGAAGACTTTGAAATTGTTGGCTACGACGCCGACCCGAGCATCAAGGCCGACGTGGCTATCTGATTACTGTCTCGGTCAACAAAATGTGGGAGCTGGCTTGCCTGCGATGACATCGCTGCGGTGTAACTGACACACCGGGGTGCATGCATCGCAGGCAAGCCAGCTCCCACATTTGGATTGTGTTTCACCCCTCAGGTATCAGTGCCCGTGGCTCCTGCCCACGTGCGAAGGCTCAGCCTCGCTGGCCGCCACACTCCCGCTGACTTCCAGCCGCTGCAAAATCCCGCACTGATCCAGATCCGGCCCACCGCCGCATCGTTGGCGCAGGTCCAGCAATTGCACCTGCAATGCGAGCAGCCCATCGATCCGTGCCTTTACGTGGTGGATATGCTCGTCAATCAACGCATTCACGCTTTCGCACTGGTCCCGTGGGCTGTCGCGTAGCCCCAGCAGGCTGCGGATTTCCTCGAGCGTCATGTCCAGGCTGCGGCAATTGCGGATAAAGATCAGCCGTTCGGTGTGCGCCTGGGTGTAGACGCGGTAATTGGCGTCGGTGCGCGCCGGCGGCGGCAACAGGCCTTCTTTCTCGTAATACCGGATGGTTTCCACCTGACAGTCGGTCAGTTTGGCCAATTCGCCGATCTTCATCGCAGCAATCTCCAAATGGGTGCTTGACCCTATAGTGGCTACAGGGTCTTTACTTGGCAACAGGCACCTTTACGGACGCGACGAAATGAGCGACTCCATCCACACCCCCAAAAAGCATGATCACTCGCATGGTCATGATCATAAGCACGATCATGACCACGATCACGGCGCCAAACTGACGCCCGTCAAAAAGCACGACCACGCCAGCCATGGCGACTCCTGCTGTGCAAGCAAGGCCGCGCCTGCCGTGGTCACGCTGAGCGAAGCGCCGACCGCCGGCTCGCGCCTGAGCACCTTTCGCATCGAAGCCATGGACTGCCCTACCGAGCAGACGCTGATCCAGAACAAACTGGGCAAGCTCGCCGGTGTGCAGCAGCTGGAATTCAACCTGATCAACCGCATTCTCGGCGTCACCCATGACTTGCCGAGCACGGCGCCGATCGTCGACGCCATCAAGTCCCTCGGTATGCAAGCCGATCCTATTGAAGAAGGCACCCTGGCCGCTGCGCCGCCGGCCAAGAAACACTGGTGGCCGCTTGCAGTCTCCGGTGTCGGCGCGTTGGGTGCCGAGGTGCTGCATTTCACCGGTGTCGCACCGACCTGGGTGATTGCTTTGGTGGCGTTGGTGTCGATCCTCAGCGGCGGCCTCACCACCTACAAAAAGGGCTGGATCGCGCTTAAAAACCTTAACTTGAACATCAACGCGCTGATGAGCATCGCGGTGACGGGCGCGATCCTGATCGGTCAGTGGCCTGAAGCAGCGATGGTGATGTTCCTGTTTACGGTGGCCGAGTTGATCGAAGCCAAGTCCCTGGACCGTGCGCGCAATGCCATCAGCGGCTTGATGCAGATGACCCCGGAACAGGCCACGGTGCAACAGGCTGATGGCTCATGGTTGGAACAAGAGGTCAAAAGCATCGATCTTGGCGCCATCGTACGAGTAAAGCCCGGCGAGCGCATTGGCCTGGACGGCGAAGTCACAGCCGGCCAATCCACCATCGACCAGGCACCGATCACCGGTGAAAGCCTGCCGATTGAAAAGACTGTGGGCGATAAAGTCTTCGCCGGCACCATCAACCAAGCCGGTTCCCTGGAGTACAAGGTCACCGCGGCGGCGAACAATTCCACCCTGGCGCGCATCATTCACGCCGTCGAACAAGCCCAAGGCGCGCGGGCACCGACCCAGCGTTTTGTCGACAGCTTCGCCAAGGTCTACACCCCGGCAGTGTTCCTGTTTGCCTTGGGCGTGGCGGTGATTCCACCGCTGTTCATGGCTGGCGTGTGGTTCGACTGGATCTACCGCGCGCTGGTCCTGCTGGTGGTTGCCTGCCCTTGCGCCTTGGTGATCTCCACCCCGGTGACCATCGTCAGCGGCCTGGCGGCGGCGGCGCGCAAAGGCATCCTGATCAAGGGTGGCGTGTACCTGGAAGGCGGTTACAAGCTCGATTACCTGGCCCTCGACAAGACCGGCACCATTACCCACGGTAAACCGGTGCAAACCGACTATTTGCCGCTGTTCCCCAATGTCGCAGACAGCGCGCCGGCGCTGGCGGCCAGCTTGGCCGGGCGTTCCGACCACCCGGTGTCGCTGGCGATTGCCAACGCAGCTGTGGATAAAAACCTGCCGAGCCACGTTGTGGATAACTTTGAGGCCCTGGCCGGTCGCGGTGTGCGCGGCGACATCAACGGCGAAACCTACCACCTGGGCAACCACCGCCTGGTGGAAGACTTGGGCCTGTGCTCGCCTGAGCTGGAAGAAAAGCTCTTCGCCTTGGAAAAACAAGGCAAGTCGGTGGTGCTGTTGCTCGACAAATCCGGCCCGCTGGCGCTGTTCGCCGTGGCCGACACCGTCAAAGACAGCAGCCGCGAAGCCATCCAGCAGTTGCACGAACTGGGCATCAAGACCTTGATGCTCACCGGCGACAACACCCATACCGCCCAGGCGATTGCGGCTCAGGTCGGCATCGACCAGGCCCAGGGCGACCTGTTGCCCACCGACAAACTGCAAGCCATCGAAACCCTCTACGGCCAGGGCCGCCGGGTGGGCATGGTCGGTGACGGGATCAACGACGCCCCGGCCCTGGCGCGCGCCGAGATCGGTTTTGCCATGGCCGCAGCCGGCACCGACACCGCGATTGAAACCGCTGACGTGGCGCTGATGGACGATGATTTGCGCAAGATCCCGGCTTTCATTCGGCTCTCCAGGCAAACGTCGAGTATCCTCAAGCAGAACATCGCCCTGGCGTTGGTGATCAAGGCGATCTTCCTCGCGGTCACTTTCCTCGGCATGGCCACCATGTGGATGGCGGTATTCGCCGACATGGGCGTGAGCCTGCTGGTGGTGTTCAATGGCCTGCGCCTGTTGCGCAAATAGACGATGAGAGGGTGGCGTGCTGAGTGCCGAGTTGAAGGCGTTTTTTATGGTCGCCCGCCTGGGCAGCATTACCCAGGCGGCGAAAAAACTCGGCCTGAGCCAGCCCACCGTCACCACCCAGATTCGTAACCTGGAAAGCCAATACGGCGTTGAGCTGTTCTACCGAGGCGGCCGCCGCCTCACCGTCAGCGATGAAGGTGCGCGGCTGCTGCCAATGGTCAAGACGCTGTTGCAGCAGGAAGCCGATATCGAGTTTTTCCTGCGCAACAGCGGCCAGGTCCAGGGTGCCTTGAGGATTGCCGCGACGGCGCCGTATTACATTCTCGACCTGGTCAAAGCCTTTCGTGAGCGCCTGCCCCACGTGGAGGTGTCGGTGGAAATCGGCAACTCCCAGCAGGTGCTCGAAGCGTTGGATGATTACCGCGTCGATGTCGCCGCATCCTCGCAACTGCTGGAAGACCCTCGTCTGATCCGTCGCGTACTCGGCACCGATCCTTTGGTGCTGGCGGTGCATCGCAATCACCCTCTGGCCACCCTCGATCATGTACCGCTCAGTGCGTTGGCCGGGCACACGCTGTTGATGCGTGAGGCGGGTTCCACCACGCGCAGGTTGACCGAAGAAATGTTACAAGGCGCGGGTGTGAGTTACGGACCACTGCTGGAAATCGGCAGCCGTGAGTCGATTCGCGAGGCCGTGCTGCGCAACATCGGTATCAGTATCATCGCCCGCCAGGAAGTGCCCCATGACCCACAGTTGCGCGTGCTGACCATCGAGAACGCGCCGCAGATTCCTGAGTATTTGTACTGCCTCAAGGAAAGAAAAGGGGCTCGCCTGCCTGCTGCGTTTCTCGGGTTGGCGCAGGAAATGTCGCCGCTCTGAAATAGGTTTGGTGGCCTTCGAATCGCCATCGCAGGCAAGCCAGCTCCCACCTTCGACCGAGTTCCAACATGAGAATGCGGTCAAAATGTGGGAGCGGGCTTGCCCGCGATGGCGTCCTCCCAGACAACTCATTCCTCAAGTCCTACACAAATCCACCAATACCACTATCACTCCCTTTTGCCTTCCTGCCACATCAAGGACGCATTGTCTCCCTAGCATGGCCTTCATCAGTTTGATGAGGTGCCTCCATGAACACAGCCCTGACCAACCCCGGTGCGCCGATGAAGGTGCGCGGTATCCAGAAACGCTTCGGCGCCTTTACTGCGCTGGATAATGTGTCGCTGGACGTCGCGGCCGGTGAGCTGGTGTGCCTGCTGGGCCCGTCCGGTTGCGGCAAAACCACTTTGCTGCGTTGCATCGCCGGTCTGGAACGCCAGGACAGCGGCGAGCTTTACCTTGGCCAACGGGATGTTTCCTTGCTGCCACCTCAGGCGCGGGATTACGGGATATTGTTCCAGTCCTACGCGTTGTTTCCCAACCTGACCGTCGAAGCGAATATCGGCTACGGCCTCACCGGCAGCGGCCGCGATGAAGTGCGCAAGCGTGTCGGCCAGATGCTCGAGCTGGTTGGCCTGCTGGGCAGCGAAAAGAAATACCCCGGCCAACTCTCTGGCGGCCAACAACAACGCGTCGCCCTGGCCCGTGCCCTGGCGCCAGCACCCTCCTTGCTGCTGTTGGACGAACCGATGTCGGCGCTCGACGCCCGTGTCCGCGAGCACTTGTGCACCGAGTTGCGCCAACTGCAACGGCGCCTGGGGATCACCACCCTGATGGTCACCCATAACCAGGACGAAGCCATGTTGATGGCCGACCGCATCGCCGTGATGAACAACGGCAAGGTCGAGCAATACGCCACGCCCCAGGAAATCTACGACCGACCGGCCACACCGTTCGTGGCGGAGTTCGTCGGCCAGGGCAACTGGCTGCCGTTCAGTCGCAACAGCGACAGCCATGCCCAGGTCGGCGGTATGAACATGCGCCTGGACGATAACGCCAGCAAGGCCAAGTCCGGCCGCTTGTTCTGTCGCCCGGAAGCCATCAGCGTGAACCCGCCGGTGCATGAAGAAAACCTGTTCCCGGCGAAGGTCCGCGAGATCACCTTTCTTGGTAATCGCTGCCGCATGAGCTTTGAACTGGAACAATTACCTGGCCATCCGCTGCTGGCCGAACTGGCCCCCGAAGCCATGCCGCGCCTCGGCGTCCAGGACATCTGGGTGGCCTTGCCGCCACGCAGCCTGCAGGTGTTTGCCTGAGATGGCCGCTGATATGACGCTGCCGATACCCGACAACCTGGCTCGTCAGGTTTCCCGCGCCGAACTGGGCGACCGCATTTTTGTGCTCGGCGGCAAAGTGCTCTGGTTGTGCCTGTTGGGCGTGGCGGTACTGATGCCATTACTGGCGATCTTCTGGCGTGGCTTCAGCAGTGAAGCCGGGCAGGGCGGTGGGTGGGTCGCGGCGCGCGAGCTGGTCACCAGTGACAACTTCCACTGGCTGCTGGGCAATAGCTTGAAGGTTTCCCTCAGCGTGGCGGCCATCGTCGTACCGTTGGCCTACCTGTTTGCTTACGCATTGCAGCGCACGCTGATCCCCGGCAAGGCCATCTGGCGTGGCATATCACTGCTGCCGCTGATGGCGCCGTCCATGCTGCCGGGGATTGCGCTGGTGTATCTGTTCGGCAACCAGGGCATATTGCGCGGGCTGCTTTCGGAGAATATCTACGGTTTCTGGGGCATTGTTCTCGGCGAAGTGATCTACACCTTCCCACACGCTTTGATGATTCTGCTGTCGGCACTCTCGCTGGCAGATGCGCGTTTGTTCGACGCGGCGTCGAGTATGGGCGCAAGTCCTGCCCGGGCGTTTCGCAGCATCACCTGGCCGGCCACGCGCCAGGCCGTATTCGCTGCGTTTTGCCTGGTATTCACCCTGACCATCACCGACTTCGGCGTGCCCGTGGTGGTCGGCGGCGATTATCAGGTGCTGGCGCTGGAGGCCTACAAAGCGGTGGTCGGCCAGCAGCAGTTCGGTCGTGGTGCGTTGATCGGCATGGTATTGCTGCTGCCGGCGCTGTTCAGCTTTGGGGTCGACGCCTGGTTGCGCCGTCGGCATGGCGACTCCATGAGTGGCCGTGCTCAGGTGTTCCAACCAACGCCATCGCCGCAGCGCGATGGGTGCTACCTGGCCATTGTGCTGCTGATCTGCGCCGTGTTGATGCTGGTGTTCGGCATGGCGGTGTATTCCTCACTGGTGAAGTTCTGGCCGTACAACCTGTCGCTGTCGCTCAACCACTACCAATTCGAAGACACGGCCGGTGGCGGTTGGCTGGCCTATCGCAACAGCCTGACCATGGCCCTGTGCACGGCGCTGATCGGTAGCGTGTTGATCTTCACCGGCGCCTACCTGATGGAAAAGACCAAGGGCCAGAAAGGCCTGAACCTGGCGCTGCGCATGCTCAGCTTTGTGCCGATGGCCGTGCCGGGCCTGGTGCTCGGCCTGGGCTACGTGTTCTTTTTCAACCTCAACGGCAACCCGCTGCATGTGTTCTACGGAACCATGACCCTGCTGGTGGTGTGCACCATTGCGCACTATTTGACCACTGCGCAGATGACCGCGACCACGGCGCTGCGTCAGCTGGACGCCGAGTTCGAAGCCGCCGCGCTGTCGCTCAAGGCGCCGCTGTACCGCCACTATTTGCGCGTCACCGTACCGATCTGCCTGCCGGCGTTGCTGGACATCGTGCGCTACCTGTTTGTGTCGGCGATGACCACCGTGTCCGCCGCGATCTTCCTCTACAGCCCCGACACCCTTCTTGCCGCCGTCGCCGTGTTGAACATGGACGATGCCGGCAACGTAGGCGGCGCCGCGGCCATGTCCACCCTGATCCTGTTCACCTCAGGCAGCGTCTCGCTGCTGCTGGCGTGGGCTTCACGTGGCGCGTTGCGCCGTTCCCAAGCCTGGCGCCAGACCGCGCCCGGCCAATAATCCCTGAAGGAGGTGTTCCATGTTCAAGCCCCTGGCTCTGGCCGCTGCTCTACTCAGCGCATTCAGCCTGAATGCCTTTGCCGCCAAAACCGAGTTGACGGTGTACACGGCCCTCGAAGCCGAGCAGTTGAAGACCTATAAACAGGCTTTCGAAAAGGCCAACCCGGACGTCGAGATCAAATGGGTACGCGACTCCACCGGCATCATCACCGCCAAGCTGCTGGCCGAGAAAGATCGCCCGCAAGCCGACGTGGTGTGGGGCCTGGCCGCGTCGAGCCTGGCGATCCTCGACCAGCAAGGCATGCTGGCTAACTACGCGCCCAAGGACTTGGACAAGATCGGTAAGCACTACCGCGACGCCGCTAACCCACCGGCCTGGGTCGGCATGGACGTGTGGGCTGCGACCATCTGCTTCAACACTGTCGAAGCCGAGAAGCAAGGCCTGACCAAGCCGGTGAGCTGGCAAGACCTGACCAAGCCTGAGTACAAGGGCAAGATCGTGATGCCGAACCCGGCGTCGTCCGGCACCGGCTTCCTGGATGTGAGTGCCTGGCTGCAGACCTTTGGTGAGAAACAGGGCTGGCAGTACATGGACGACCTGCACCAGAACATCGGCCAGTACGTTCACTCCGGGTCCAAGCCGTGCAAGCTGGCGGCTTCCGGTGAATTCCCGATTGGCATTTCCTTCGAATACCCGGCCGTCCAACTGAAACGCCAGGGCGCGCCGCTGGACATCATCCTGCCCAAGGAAGGCCTGGGCTGGGACATTGAAGCGACGGCCGTGATCAAGGGCACCGCTCACGCCGAGGCGGCTAAAAAGCTCGCTGACTTCTCCGCCAGCACGGCGGCGATGGACCTGTACAAAGACAACTTCGCTGTCCTCGCCCAGCCTGGTATCGCCAAGCCGCAGACCGAATTGCCCGCTGACTACGAGCAACGCCTGATCAAGAACGACTTCGCCTGGGCCTCTAAAAACCGCGACAGCATCCTGACCGAATGGCGCAAGCGCTATGACGGCAAGTCGGAGAAGGTGGCGGGTCAGTAAGGTTTTCGTTAGGGCTGATGGCCCTGTCGCAGGCAAGCCAACTCCCACAGTTGGAATGCATTCCAATGTGGGAGCTGGCTTGCCTGCGATAGCGGTCCCAAATTCAGGACTTCACTCTATGACACAACACAGCGATCTGCTGATCATCGGCGCCGGCATCCTCGGCCTGTCCCACGCTTATGCGGCCGCCAGGCGCGGGCTCAAGGTCAAGGTGTTCGAGCGCAGCGCTACGCCGTTGGGCGCTTCGGTGCGTAACTTCGGCCAGGCGCTGGTCACCGGCCAACCACCGGGGCCGATGCTCGACCTGGCCCGTGAAAGTCGCGATATCTGGGCGCAATGGGCACAAGTGGCGGGTGTGCAGCTCAAGCGCAACGGCTCGTACCTGTTTGCCCGCACCGAAGCCGAAGAGCATCTGTTGGAAGCATTCCGCGCCAGTCGCGCCCAGGAACACGGCTACAACGTCGAGCTGCTGCAAGGCGCGGCGATGAAGGATCTATATGGCGGTCAGTTCCGTCATCACCGCGCAGCGCTGCATGGTAAAGACGATCAGCAGCTGTATTCCCGCGAGGCGATTCCGGCACTGATCAACTACCTGAGCCAGCATTTGAGCGTGGAGTTTCATTTCTCCACCCTGGTGCGCGACGTTGAGCCCGGCCACGTGCACACCACGGCCGGCAGCTTTCTTGGCGAGCAGGTCATTGTGTGTTCCGGCCATGACTACCAAACCTTGCTGGCGGAACCGATCGCCGAACTCAACCCGAGTATCTGCCGCCTGCAAATGCTGCGTGCCCGGCCTGCGGCCAACCTCAACCTGCAACACGCGTTGCTCACAGGCTTGAGTTGCGTGCATTACGGCGCCTTCGCCGACCTGCCCGAAGCCGCGCCGGTGCACGCGCAAATCCTGCGTGAAGCACCACACTTGCATGAACACGGCATTCATCTGCTGATCAGCCCGACGCCCCATGGCGAGCTGATTATCGGCGACTCCCATGACTACGGCAGCGATGCGTCGCCGTTCAGCGCCGAGCAGGTCGATGACTGGCTGATCGAGTTGGCCGAGCAGACGCTGGGCTGCAAGGTGCAAGTAGTGGAGCGCTGGCAAGGTGTTTACGGCTCACGCGGGCCCGCCCCGTTTTCATTCCTGCGTGCGGCACCCGGCGTGAGCGCGGCACTGATGCACACCGGCGTGGGCATGAGCGTGGGGCCGGCGATGGCCGAGCGAAATATCACAACCCTGTGGGGGGCGGCATGATGACCCCGGAACAGGCGATTACCGAAGTCTTTGGCGTGTACGAGCAGCACGGCACGGCGGATTACATCGGCGAACCGGTGTCGCAGCTCGAACATATGTCCCAAACCGCGCAACAGGCGATGGCCGAAGGGTTTGATGATGAAGTGGTGCTGGCGGCGTTCTTCCACGATATCGGGCACCTGTGCGGACAGGGTGGCGAAAACATGAGCGGTTATGGGGTGGTCAGTCATGAGCGGCTGGGCGCGGATTACTTGCGCCGCGCAGGCTTCAGTGAGCGCCTGGTCAAACTGGTGGAATACCACGTGCAAGCCAAGCGCTATCTGACCTTCAGCCAGCCGGGCTATTACGCCCGCTTGAGCGAAGCCAGTCGCCGCACGTTGGGGTACCAGGGCGGCATGATGAGCGCCGAAGAGGCCCAGGCCTTCGAACAGGACCCGCTGTGTGCTGTTAGTTTGCGCATGCGCCATTGGGATGAACAGGCCAAGCAAATATCCATACCGGTGCTTGATCTTGAAGTGCTCAAGGCCAAAGCTCGGCAACTGCTCGCGGCTTAGGTTTCATCCAGACGCTGGGCCAGGGCTTCGACGTGTTCCTGGCGCTCTGCCTGGCTCAGCTTGGGGTGAAGGTTCAGGGATGACCATTGCGGATGAGCGCGGGCCTTGTGCAGCGCGTCCGGTAACTTGCCTTCGCGCCAGGTTTTATCCTGGGGCGTATCGACCTTGATGCTGTGCATGGCCGCATGGCCGCGCAGGTTCAGGGCCTTGAGCAACTGGCGTTGGCGCAAGGCCAAAAGGCGCAGCACGCTGTCGTCGACGGTCAGTTCGCGTTGGCCCTTAATCTTGCCCAGCAGGCGGCTGCCATAGCCGCGTGCGGTTTGCAGGGCACCACCGGCAATCGCACCGGCCAGGGCGGCGGCGCCAAGCGTCAAGCCTCCGACCAGCAGGTCCACACCCGCCCCGGCAGCCGCACCTGCGGCGATTCCGCCACCGACGCGCACGCCGAGTTGCTTGAGGGTTTCCGGGTTGAACAGGTCATCGCCCCAGCGGCCGTCCAGCAACGGCAAGTCGCTGGCGGCGGCATCTTGTGGGCGGAAACCAAACAGTTTGAGCAGCGCTTCCACGCATTTTTGTTCGCGTTGGCGTACGGCTTTGCGCAGGTCACTGATGGCTTGCTGTTCATCGGCAGTGACCACGCTGCGTCGGCACGCGGCGCAGTCAATCAACAGCTCGGCGATCAGCCGTGCGGCGCTTTGCTGGCGGGCCTGGCGTTGGGCTTGCTGGTCCTGGATCAGCCGTTCCAACTGCCCCCGCGACTTCTCCAGGAGCAGGGCCAGGCTTTCATAAAGACGACGCTCGCCATCTTCCGGTGGCGCCACACTGTCGAAACGCACCAGCGCATGCAGGCCAAGGCGGGCCAGGGCTGCGCGCCAGTCCGGCTCGCGGTGGTCGCTGCTGCTGACGAAGTTGAGCACCGGCAGCAACGGCTTGCCGCAACTGGCCAGCACTTGCAGCTCGTCGCGGTACTTGGCCAGCACCGGCTCGCGGGCGTCGATCACATACAGGCCGGCGTCCGAGGCCAGCAGTTGGCGCAGCACTTTGGCTTCCTGTTCGAAACGCTGGCGCGCTTCGCTGCCTTCCAGGAAACGCGCCAGGCGGGCCGGGCCGTCAAGGCGTTCGCCGGGGCGATCCAGGCGTTCCAGATAGTCGAGCAGGGCGATGGCGTCTTCCAGGCCGGGCGTGTCGTATAGCTCCAGCAAGGCCTCGCCATCCACCGATAACCGTGCGCCTTCGACATGCCGCGTGGTGCTGGGCCGATGGGAGACTTCGCCAAAGCCGACATCGCGGGTCAACGTACGCAGCAGTGAGGTCTTGCCGACATTGGTGTGGCCGACCACTGCGAGTTTCAGCGGTTTAGTCATGACCGGTCTCCAGCCAGTTCAGCGGCGCGCAGTCGGCGAAGGGCAGCTCCAGTTGTTGCAGCGCTGCGTGCCAATCGCCCAGGCGCTCGGCGTCCAGTGCCTGGCCGGGCGGAGCTTGCAGCAGCCACACACGGGTGGCGGCGGCGCTGCGTGCCAGCTCGGCGATCAGCGCCAGGCTGCCACGGTCGGGCGAGCGCCGTGGGTCGCAAGCGATAGCCAGGCGCGCGGGCGGGAAGCGGGTGAGTTGTTCCAGCAGTTTGTTGCGCGATTCGCGGGTGTCGAGGATGCCGGCGTTTTTCACGCTGGCCGGCAGTTTGGGCGGCCAGGGGTGCTGATCGTCGAGTTCGATGGCGACCAGCAGCGCGCCGTCGCTCTCCAGTTCACTGACGCCTCCTGTGACGTGGTGCAGCTGTTCGGGCGCGGCGTCGTTGACGCCCAGTCGTTCACTGCTGGGCATCAGGCGTTCGCGCAGTTGGCTGTAGCCGGGCAGGTTGAGGTCCAGGCGCAAGGCGGCGCGCCCGCGTTTCCAGCGCCACAGGCAGAGTAACGCGAGGATCAATCTGGGCAGCAGGCCGTAAACCAGCAACACCCCGACCAGCCAGGCGGCCCAGGCTTGGCGAGCGCTTTCGATGTTCAGGGCGGAATCGCCGCTGGCGCGGATCATCTCGACCGTCGGCACATTGAAGCCCAACAGCGCGGGAAGGCTGCCAAGGGCTTGGGTCACGGCGACAAAAGTGTCGGCGCCGAGGATGGTGGTTTCCCACACAAAACCATAGCGTCGGGTGGCGAGCAGTGTCAGCAAAATCACCATGGCGCTGAGCAATGCCAGCAACCACAGGCTGTTGACCAGCATGCCGACCGCCCAGCGATTGAGTTTCTGGCGCTGTAACAACAGCAGCAACGCCGGCGCCAGTTGCGCGGCCTTGGCATCACGCGCGAGTTTTTCGCTGAGCCACAACCACAGGCGGCCGAGGCTGGCGCTGTGTTCGCCGGCAAACAGCAGGCCCAGGGCCCAACTGATTAACAGGATCAGATTCAAGCCGAGCAGGCTGCCCAGGGCCCAGAACACATTCACCGGCGTCACACCATTGCCCAATGCAGCAAACGCCAGACCGGCGCCACTGATCACCGCGACCACCGCCAGCAGCACCAGCGCCAAACGGGCGCCTTGCAGCCAGCGGGTGAGGGCGGCGATCAAACCATCGCGCTCGGCCAAATGCAGGGCGCGCTGTTGGATGCGCGTCGGCAGGTCGCCGCCGGCCGCGCGGGCCAGGCGGTTGGCTTCCAGGTCCTCCAGCGGGCCGGCGTGTTCTTCACGCAAGCGCACGGTTTCCGTCAGCCAGAGTTTGTGCAAGGGGTTCAGTGCAGTCACGCGCCGTCCTGTTGTGTTCGTGAGCCTGGAGCATAACCGCTCCGGGGCTGTTTAGTGCACGCTGCGCGTGGCTGGGGGCTCTGGTATTCTCGTCGCCATGAAAAAAACTCTCCCTTTAAGCCTGATCGCAGCCCTCGGTGAAAACCGTGTGATCGGCGTCGACAACAGCATGCCCTGGCATTTGCCGGGGGATTTCAAATACTTCAAGGCCACCACGCTTGGCAAGCCGATCATCATGGGGCGCAAGACCTGGGATTCGCTGGGCCGACCGTTGCCGGGGCGCTTGAACATCGTGGTCAGCCGTCAGACCGACTTGGTGCTCGAAGGTGCGGAAGTTTTTCCGTCTCTCGACGCGGCGGTTGAGCGGGCCGAGGCCTGGGCGCTGGCGCAGGGCGTGGACGAGCTGATGCTGATCGGCGGTGCGCAGCTGTATGCGCAGGGGCTGGAACAGGCAGATCGCTTGTATCTGACCCGGGTTGCGCTGAGCCCGGAAGGGGATGCGTGGTTTCCCGAGTTTGATAAGCAGCAGTGGAAGCTGGTTTCAAACCTGGAGAATCCAGCTGAAGGTGATAAGCCGGCGTATAACTTCGAAGTGTGGGAGAGGGGCAGCTGCTAGCTTTAAGCCACAAGCGACAAGCTGAAGTTTAAGCGAAGTGCTCTTTCTTGCAGCTTGCAGCTTGCAGCTTGCAGCTTGCAACTCAGCTAGCTAGCTGCACATGCTCATCGGCATTCAACAGCGCTTTATCCGTCTGCTTCATGACCTGGCTGGTAATCGCGCCCGCCGTCATCGAGCCGTTTACGTTCAAGGCCGTGCGGCCCATGTCGATCAGCGGCTCCACGGAAATCAGCAGCGCCACCAGTGACACCGGCAAGCCCATTGCCGGCAGCACGATCAACGCGGCAAACGTCGCACCGCCACCCACGCCGGCCACACCGGCCGAACTCAAGGTCACAATCGCCACCAGGGTCGCGATCCACAGCGGGTCCAGCGGGTTGATGCCGACGGTTGGCGCAACCATCACGGCCAACATCGCCGGGTAGAGGCCCGCGCAACCGTTCTGGCCGATGGTGGCACCAAACGAGGCGGCAAAACCGGCGATGGATTGTGGAATGCCGAGGCGGCGCGTCTGCGCTTCAATGCTCAGCGGAATGGCCGCCGCACTGGAGCGGCTGGTGAACGCAAAGGTCAGCACCGGCCACACTTTACGGAAGAACCGCAGCGGGTTGATCCCGGCCAGGGACAGCAGCAGGCCGTGCACCACAAACATCAGGCCCAGCGCCAGGTACGACACCACCACAAAACTGCCGAGCTTGATAATGTCTTGCAGGTTGGAACCGGCGACCACTTTGGTCATCAGCGCCAGCACGCCGTACGGCGTCAGCTTCATCACCAGGCGCACCAGGCGCATCACCCAGGCTTGCAGGGTGTCGATGGCGTTGATTACTTTCTGGCCTTTTTCCACGTCATCCTTGAGCAGTTGCAGCGCGGCAAGCCCCAGGAATGCAGCGAAAATCACCACACTGATGATCGACGTCGGCTTGGCGCGCGCCAGGTCGGCGAACGGGTTCGCCGGCACGAACGACAGCAGCAATTGCGGGATATTCAGGTCGGCGACCTTGCCGGCGTAATCGCTCTGGATCACTTGCAGGCGCGCCATTTCCTGGGTGCCGGCCACCAGGCCTTCGGCGGTGAGGCCGAACAGGTTGGTCAGGCCGATGCCGATCAGCGCCGCAATCGCCGTGGTGAACAGCAGCGTGCCGATGGTCAGGAAGCTGATCTTGCCCAGGGACGAGGCATTATGCAGACGTGCCACTGCGCTGAGGATCGAAGCGAATACCAGCGGGATCACGATCATTTGCAGCAGTTGCACATAACCATTACCGACCAGGTCGAACCAGCCGATGGAGGCTTTGAGCACCGGGTTACCGTCGCCATAGATGGTGTGCAATACCGTACCGAACACCACGCCGAGGGCCAGGGCGAACAGGACCTTCTTGGCGAGGCTCCATTGCGTGTGGCGAGTTTGTGCCAGGCCCAGCAACAGGGCCACGAACACCAGTAAGTTGAGAATCAGGGGCAGATTCATTGAAGCTCCGTTGAGAAGGCAGCCAATCGCGTGAGCCTGCGATTGCGAACCGGAAATGCTAACAGCTTGAAATATATTGATTTAATACCGATATGGAATGTGTACTGTCGTTTTTGGAATAAGCGTTTGACGTTCAGGCGTATGCCTTTGGCGCAATCACGACGCAAGCGGTCGCGCTCGGGCGATAACTGTCACACAGATTTGTTAGCGTCGATGTCTTTCACTCAGGGAGAAAACGCTTATGAAGCTCGCGCCAACACTACTTGCCGCCGCCTTCTGCTTCGGCCTCGCCGGCCAGGCATTTGCCGCCACCGAGTTGAAGCACTGGCCGGCGCCCGCCGCCGAGCAACTGAACAAGATGATCGCCGCCAATGCCAACAAGGGTAACTTCGCGGTGTTCGACATGGACAACACCAGCTACCGCTATGATCTTGAAGAGTCCTTGCTGCCGTACCTGGAAAACAAGGGCCTGATCACCCGCGACACCATGGACCCGTCCCTGAAGCTGATCCCGTTCAAGGACACCGCTGAACACAAGGAAAGCCTGTTCAGCTACTACTACCGCCTTTGTGAAGTCGACGACATGGTCTGCTACCCGTGGGTGGCGCAGATCTTCTCCGGCTTCACCCTTAAGGAACTCAAAGGCTACGTCGATGAGATGATGGCTTCCGGCAAGCCAGTCCCGGTCACGTACTACGACGGTGACGTGGTCAAGAACATGGACGTGCAGCCACCAAAAGTCTTCACCGGCCAGGCTGAGCTCTACAACAAGCTGATGGAAAATGGCATTGAGGTCTACGTGATGACCGCCGCGTCCGAGGAACTGGTGCGCATGGTCGCTGCCGATCCGAAGTACGGCTACAACGTCAAACCCGAGAACGTCATCGGCGTGAGCACCCTGCTCAAGGACCGCAAGACTGGCGAGCTGACCACCGCACGCAAACAGATCGCTGCCGGCAAATATGACGAGAAGGCCAACCTGGGGCTGGAACTGACCCCCTACCTGTGGACGCCGGCGACCTGGATGGCCGGCAAACACGCAGCCATCCTGACCTACATCGACGAGTGGAAAAAGCCGGTGATTGTCGGCGGTGACACGCCGACCAGCGACGGCTACATGCTGTTTCACGATGTGGACGTGGCCAAAGGCGGCATTCACCTGTGGGTCAACCGCAAAGACAAGTACATGACCCAACTCAACGGCATGATGGCCAAGCACGCAGCGGCCCAGGCCAAGGAAGGGCTGCCGGTGACGGCCGACAAGAACTGGGTGATCGTCAAGCCTGACGAGATTCAGTAAGACCGAGGCGCCTGCTTCGCGAGCAAGCCCGCTCCCACACTTGACCGAGTTCCAGCATAGGAGTGCGGTCGACCACACTTGACCGAGTTCCAGCACAGGAATGCGGTCGACCACACTTGACCGAGTTCCAGCACAGGAATGCGGTCGACCACACTTGACCGAGTTCCAGCATAGGAGTGCGGTCGACCACACTTGATCGGGTTCCAGCATTGGAATGCGGTCGAATGTGGGAGCGGGCTTGCTCGCGAAGGCGGTGTGTCAGGCCATACATGAGTCGGCTGGCCCACCGCTTTCGCAGGCAAGCCAGCTCCCACAGTTGGTCTTCTATGTCTGGGGAGTTTTCTGCAGGCAAAAAAAATGCCCCGCACTTGGCGGGGCATTTTTATGGGCGAGGCTTACAGGCCGTCGAGCATCGCCTTGTTACGTACCGCACCCTTGTCGGCACTGGTAGCCAGCAGGGCATAAGCCTTCAACGCGGTCGTCACTTTACGTGGACGCTTCTCGACCGGTTTCCAGCCTTTCTTGTCCTGTTCGACCCGGCGTGCAGCCAGTTCTTCATCGCTGATCAACAGGTTGATCGAGCGGTTCGGAATGTCGATCAGCACTTTGTCGCCATCCTGCACCAGGCCAATCGCGCCACCGGCGGCGGCTTCTGGAGAAGCGTGGCCGATGGACAGGCCCGAGGTGCCGCCGGAGAAGCGGCCGTCGGTCAGCAAGGCGCAGGCTTTGCCCAGGCCTTTGGATTTGAGGTACGACGTCGGGTAGAGCATCTCTTGCATGCCCGGGCCGCCTTTCGGGCCTTCGTAACGGATGATGACGATGTCACCTTCTTTGACTTCGTCGGCGAGGATGCCGCGTACCGAGCTGTCCTGGCTTTCGTAGATCTTGGCGCGGCCTTCGAACACGTGGATCGACTCGTCCACGCCAGCGGTTTTGACTACGCAGCCGTCGAGGGCGATATTGCCGTACAGCACGGCCAGGCCGCCTTCTTGCGAGTAGGCGTGCTCGACACTGCGGATGCAGCCGTTTTCACGGTCGTCGTCGAGGGTGTCCCAACGGGTCGACTGGCTGAACGCGGTTTGCGTCGGGATGCCCGCCGGGCCGGCCTTGAAGAAGTGATGCACGGCTTCGTCGGTGGTCTGGGTGATGTCCCATTTGGCGATGCCTTCGGCCAGGGATTTGCTGTGCACGGTCGGCAGGTCGGTGTGCAGCAGGCCGCCGCGGGCCAGGGAGCCCAGGATCGAGAAGATCCCGCCGGCGCGGTGCACGTCTTCCATGTGGTACTTCTGGATGTTCGGCGCGACTTTGCACAGTTGCGGCACGTGGCGGGACAGACGGTCGATGTCGCGCAGGTCGAAA
This sequence comes from Pseudomonas sp. O39, assembly GCF_045447295.1. Classification (NCBI taxonomy): domain Bacteria; kingdom Pseudomonadati; phylum Pseudomonadota; class Gammaproteobacteria; order Pseudomonadales; family Pseudomonadaceae; genus Pseudomonas; species Pseudomonas sp. O39. Next base: position 165,345 of record NZ_JBJGXV010000004.1, on the reverse strand, counting down.
TCGATCTCGGCTTCCTGGGCGGCGGCCAGCAAGTGCAGGATGGTGTTGGTGGAACCGCCCATGGCGATGTCCAGGGTCATGGCGTTTTCGAAGGCCTTGAAGTTGGCGATGTTGCGCGGCAACACCGACTCATCGTTCTCGGTGTAGTAACGCTTGCACAGCTCGACGATGGTGCGGCCGGCTTGCAGGAACAATTGCTCGCGGTCGCTGTGGGTGGCCAGGGTAGAGCCGTTACCCGGCAACGCCAGGCCCAAGGCTTCTACCAGGCAGTTCATCGAGTTGGCGGTGAACATGCCGGAGCACGAACCGCAGGTCGGGCAGGCGCTGCGCTCGTATTCCGCGACCTTCTCGTCAGAAGCGCTGGAATCGGCGGCGATGACCATGGCATCGACCAGGTCGAGGCCGTGGGAGGCGAGCTTGGTCTTGCCGGCTTCCATCGGGCCGCCGGACACGAAGATCACCGGGATATTCAGGCGCAGGGAGGCCATCAGCATGCCGGGGGTGATCTTGTCGCAGTTGGAGATGCACACGATGGCGTCGGCGCAGTGGGCGTTGACCATGTACTCCACGGAGTCGGCGATGATCTCGCGGCTCGGCAGCGAATACAGCATGCCGTCATGGCCCATGGCGATGCCGTCATCCACGGCGATGGTGTTGAATTCTTTGGCTACACCGCCGGCGCGTTCGATCTCGCGGGCGACCAACTGGCCCAGGTCCTTGAGGTGGACATGGCCGGGTACGAATTGGGTGAACGAGTTGGCAATCGCGATGATCGGCTTTTTGAAGTCGTCATCTTTCATCCCCGTGGCACGCCACAGTGCGCGCGCGCCGGCCATGTTGCGGCCGTGGGTAGATGTTTTCGAGCGGTAATCAGGCATTGGAGCACTCCGGGCGGCTAATCAAGTACTAAAGGGGAGTGAGCTTCTATTGACGTCTGGAACACTCAGAAAATGGCCGCGTGTCCAAAAGTTGCCACTCGCGTCGCGGGATCGCCGCGTGCTTGGGCCTCGAGCTCATAAACCCGCCGGGGGATGACTGGCGATGAATAACGTCGATTCTACACCGCTGGCGGCGGGAGGGAATGGCCGTAAGCGTGGAGATAGCGCTTACGGGACGTGTGGCGGGGCATTAGCGCCCGACCCGCGCATTCGTCAACCAACCCCACAGGCTGAAAAGGATGAAGCTGACAGCAATGGTCATCAGCAAATGCGTGCCGGTTTGCGCAAGAGCGGCGCTGCTGACGGCGGCGCTGAGGAACATGATGCTGTTGCCTGCGGATGCGGCTGTGCCTGCACTGCTGGAGAACAGCAACATCGCCGCAGAAATCGCGGCAGGCCGAACCAGGGTGACGGCCAGGGCGCTGATCAGCATCGGAATCAGCAGGGTGATGGTGGTGATCGCCTCAACGCTGACGATCAGTGTCAACAGCACGCCAGCGACAAGCAGCAACCCGAGGCCGAGGTTGATTTGCCGGGGCAGCGGGATGCGCTTTTGCAAATACGACGCCGCGACGCCGCCGAGCAGATAGGCCACGCCGTACACCATCAGCACCAGGGCGTACTGGTATTCCGACAGTTTCAGTGCATCCATGAAAATCAGCGGCGTCACGCTGATCAGCGCGAAATAACAGGCAAACACCAGCGCGGCGATCCACCAGTAACGCAGGAAGTCCCGATTGCTTGCGACGGCTTTCAGCGTGCCGATGATCGAAACCGGGGCACGGTGGGGGCTGGCGGATTTGGACGGCAGGATGCAGAACGCATGGATCAACATGCCCAGCGCCATCAGCGCGAATCCGTAGAAGCTGCCTTGCCAGTCGAATGTGGTTTGCAGCCAGGAGCCTATCAGGGGTGACAGCGCGACAAACGAACCGCTCAGGGTCATGTAATAGAGGCGTACCCGGGCTCGATCCTGTTCCTCGAACAGGTCTTCCACCAGGGCGTGGCCCAGCACGAAGAAGCCACAGCCCATCGCCTGTACGGAGCGAAACAGCAGGAAGGTCAGGTAGTCCGCGGCCAGTGCGCAGCCAATCGCGCCCAGGATCGACAATGTGATGCAGCCGAGCAGGACTTCCTTGCGTCCCCATTTATCCGACAACGGGCCCGCGACCAATTGGGAGATGGAAAAGACCAGGGTGAACAGGCTGATGGAGAGTGCGATGTCCGCCGTAGGCATGTCGAACCGGGTAGCCAGCGCGGGGAATGAGGGCAGGAGAATATTGATCGGAAAGAAGCTGATCAGTGAAATGCAGGTGATGAGGATGAAGCGGGACAGTTGTTGGCGTTTTACGTCGCCACTGAGTGGGGGCGAGCAGGTGAACTCAGACATTGTTTTTGTTTTCCGGAGTAAAACCAGAAACCAATACTAGTCTGCGACATGTGGAATTCAATCAAAAACCTTGTGGGAAGCCATATGGACTTGTGTGGCCTGCGGCAATGTTTCTGACACAGCACAAAAAAATGTGGGAGCTGGCTTGCCTGCGATAACGGAGTGTCAGTCAACAGATTCATTGACGGGTTCACCGTAATCGCGGGCAAGCCCGCTCCCACATTTTGATCTGCGCTTATTGCTTAGCTGTTAGGCAGCAACCGGCAGGTAATGCTCTTGATATACCGCGTCTCTGCAATCGCCGGATGCACCGGATGATCCGGGCCCTGGCCGCCGCGTTCGAGCATCTGGATATTGCGATCCAGGTGGCGGGCGCTGGTCAGCAGGATGTTTTGCAGGTCGTCTTCCGGCAGGTGCATCGAGCAGGATGCGCTGACCAGGATGCCGTCCTTGCTGAGCAGGCGCATGGCTTGCTCGTTCAGGCGACGGTAGGCGCCTTCGCCGTTTTTCATGTCTTTTTTGCGTTTGATGAAGGCCGGTGGGTCGGCGACGATCACGTCGAAGCGTTCTTCGCTGGCTTTCAGCTCTTTGAGAGCTTCGAAGACGTCGCCTTCGATGCAGGTCATTTTCTCGGCAACGCCGTTCAGCGCGGCGTTGCGCTCAACGCCGTCGAGGGCGAAAGCGGAGGCGTCGACGCAGAACACTTCACTGGCGCCGAAGGCTGCAGCTTGCACGCCCCAGCCGCCGATGTAGCTGTACAGGTCCAGCACGCGTTTGCCTTTGGCATACGGGGCCAGGCGCGCGCGGTTCATGCGGTGGTCGTAGAACCAGCCGGTCTTCTGGCCCTGGATGACTGGGGCTTCGAACTTCACGCCGTTTTCTTCCAGCGCTACCCATTCCGGCACCAGGCCGAACACGGTTTCAACGTAGCGGTTGAGGCCTTCAGCGTCGCGCGCGGCGGAGTCGTTCTTGAACAGGATGCCGCTCGGCTTGAGCACTTGGGTGAGTGCAGCGATCACGTCTTCTTTGTGGGCTTCCATGGTCGCCGACGCGATCTGCACCACCAGGATATCGCCGAAACGGTCGACTACCAGGCCTGGCAACAGGTCGGAATCGCCGTAGACCAAGCGGTAGAACGGCTTGTCGAACAGGCGATCACGCAGCGACAGGGCGACGTTGATGCGGTGCACCAGCAGCGACTTGTCCAGGGGCAACTTGATGTCGCGCGACAGCAGGCGTGCGCAGATCAGGTTGTTCGGGCTCATGGCCACGATGCCCAGGGTCTTGCCGCCGGCCGCTTCCAGGATAGCCTGGTCGCCTGCCTGGAAGCCATGAAGAGGTGTGGCGGCCACGTCGATTTCGTTGCTGTAGACCCACAGGTGGCCGTTGCGCAAACGACGATCGGCGTTGGCTTTGAGACGCAGGCTTGGCAGGGACATGACGTCGCTCCGGAAAAAAGAGCGGGAGTATACCGTGTTGTGCATGAATTCGCGGCGCCGCCGGACATGTGGGAGCGGGCTTGCTCGCGAAAGCGGTGGATCAGCCACTGTATTCGGTGACTGACACCGCGCTTTCGCGAGCAAGCCCGCTCCCACATTTGATCCGGTTTCAGTTCGGCATTTGGGTGTCGGTCAAGTCTTCATAAGGGTTAGAATCCCCGCCTAGCCCAGAGTGTGTACTTATGTCCCAAGAGCTTTCCGCCGAGCAGATCCAACAGGCCCTGCAAGGCATCAGCGTGCCGCCTCAACCGCAAATCATGGTGGATTTGCAGATGGAGCAGTACATGCCCGACCCGGATCTGGAAGTGATCGCGCGGTTGATCTCCCAAGACCCAGGCTTGTCCGGTGCGCTGCTGAAGATCGTCAACTCGCCCTATTACGGCCTGAGCAACAAGATCGCCTCGATCCAGCGCGCAGTGAACCTGCTGGGCAGCCGCTCGATCATCAACCTGATCAATGCGCAGTCGATCAAGGGCGAGATGAGCGACGACACCATCGTCACCCTCAACCGCTTCTGGGACACTGCCCAGGATGTGGCCATGACGTGCCTGACCCTGGCCAAACGCACCGGTTCGCAAACCGTAGACGAGGCCTATGCCTTGGGCCTGTTTCACGATTGCGGTGTGCCATTGATGCTCAAGCGTTTTCCCAACTACATGACGGTGCTGGAAGAGGCCTACGCCAACGCCGGCCCCGACTGCCGGGTGGTCGACACCGAGAACAACGCGTTCAACACCAACCATGCAGTCGTCGGTTATTACACCGCCAAGTCCTGGCGCCTGCCGGAGCATGTGACCGACGCCATCGCCAACCACCACAATGCCCTGGCGATTTTCAGCGATGAGTCGTCGCGCACTCCGCAACTGAAAAACCTGCTGGCGATCCTGAAAATGGCCGAGCATATCTGCTCGTCTTACCGTGTGCTGGGCAGCCAGTCGGTAGACCATGAGTGGAATGCTATCGGCCACCTGGTGCTGGATTACGTGGGCCTGTCGGACTACGACTTTGAAAGCATGAAGTTGTCGATCCGCGAGCTGGGCGCGCACTGACCCTTTTTTCAAGAGGTACACATGCCCGAGTTACCAGAAGTCGAAACCACCCGGCGCGGAATTGCGCCCCACCTGGAAGGCCAGCGGGTCAGTCGCGTGGTGGTGCGTGAGCGGCGCCTGCGCTGGCCAATCCCGGAAGACCTTGATGTGCGTCTCTCAGGGCAGCGCATCGTATTGGTGGAGCGGCGGGCCAAGTACCTGTTGATCAATGCCGAAGTGGGCACCTTGATCAGCCACTTGGGCATGTCGGGCAACCTGCGCATGGTGGAAGTCGGTTCGCCGGCACTCAAACATGAGCATGTGGACATCGAACTCGAATCCGGCCTGGCCCTGCGTTACACCGACCCCAGGCGTTTCGGCGCAATGCTCTGGAGCCACGACCCGCACAACCACGAGTTGCTGATGCGCCTGGGGCCCGAGCCGTTGACCGACCTGTTTGATGGCGAGCGCCTGTTCCAGCTGTCCCGTGGGCGTTCGATGGCGGTGAAGCCGTTCATCATGGACAACGCAGTGGTGGTGGGGGTGGGCAATATCTATGCGACGGAAGCGTTGTTTGCGGCGGGGATTGACCCGCGTCGGGCCGCGGGCGGTATCTCACGCGGGCGTTATTTGAAGCTGGCGATTGAGATCAAGCGCGTGCTGGCGGCCGCCATCGAACGGGGCGGTACCACGCTGCGCGACTTTATTGGGGGTGACGGGCAGCCGGGGTATTTCCAGCAGGAACTGTTCGTCTATGGCCGGGGAGGCGAGGCGTGCAAGGTCTGCGGGACGGAGTTGCGCAATGTGGTGTTGGGGCAGCGGGCGAGTGTGTTTTGCCCTAAGTGTCAGAGCTGACTCTGTGTGATGGCTGATAACGCCTTCGCGAGCAAGCCCACTCCCACACTTGAATGTATTCACACGTCTAAATGTGGGAGCTGGCTTGCCTGCGATGAGGCCCTGATGGGCGCCACAAAGGCTTAGGCCTTACCGGTAATCTTCCGGTACTTCTCCATCAACTGCTCTTCAGTCTCCGGATGGGCTTCATCCAGCGGAATGCAATCCACCGGGCACACTTGCTGGCACTGAGGCTCGTCGTAGTGGCCGACACACTGGGTGCACAGGTTGGGGTCGATCACGTAGATCTCTTCGCCCTGGGAAATCGCAGCGTTCGGGCACTCGGGTTCGCAGACGTCGCAGTTGATGCAATCGTCGGTGATGATCAGGGACATGGAAACTCCTGCCAGGGCTGTCAGCCAGGGCATCTGAAAACGAATGCGCGCAATTGTGCCGCATTGGCGCCCACAGTGCGAGCGCACATGACCTGTGGCTTATGTGCTTGTGGGGGTGAGCTGGCTTATTGTGGCAAGCCCGCTCGCCACAACAAGCCCACGCCTCAGAAATTACTTCTTGAAACGCAGGGTCAGCGCATCTGCCACGGCCGGGTGCACGAACTTGGTGATATCCCCGCCCAAAGCAGCGATTTCACGGACCAATGTGGAGGAAATGAACGAATAACGCTCCGACGGCGTGAGGAACAGGCTTTCCACGTCGGGCGCCAGTTGACGGTTCATGTTGGCCAGCTGGAATTCGTATTCGAAGTCCGACACTGCACGCAGGCCACGCAGGAACACATTGGCGTTCTGCTCTTTGGCGAAGTGCGCCAGCAGCGTCGAAAAGCCCACCACTTCCACGTTAGGCAGGTGCTTGGTGACCTCGCGTGCCAATTCCACGCGCTGTTCCAGGGGAAACAGCGGGTTTTTCTTGGGGCTGGCGGCGACCGCGATGATCACATGGTCGAACAAGCGAGAGGCGCGTTCGACCAGATCGCCATGGCCTTTGGTAATCGGGTCGAAGGTACCTGGGTACAACACTCGGTTCATCGCGTCGTCCTGGCGGAGTCCGTTGGGGAACCGGATGGTATCGCAGCCGTCCCGGTCGGCCAAGTCAACTTATGCAGAAGAAAGCACTATAGACAGCACGAATACCGTGTTTTTTCATGCCGTTTTCAGACGTTCGGCCAATGCTGTCGCCAGTTGCGCCGTCAATCCGTACACCGACAATTGCGGGTTAGCCCCAATGCTGGTGGGGAATAAAGAGCCGTCGTGGATCGACAGGTTGCGCAATTGGTGATGCCGGCCGAGGCTGTCGGCCACCGCGTTTTTCGGGTCTTCACCCATGGCGCAACCGCCCATTACGTGGGCGCTGCCCAGTGTCGTACGGTGCAATTCCAGGCTCAGGCCGTCAATCAGGCTGCGCGCCTCGGCCAAGGTGTTCACGTAGCGTGCATCGTGGTGCAACGGCTTGACCGACTTGGCGCCCGCCGCGAACTGAATCTCGGCCATGGTATGGAACGCCCGGCGCAGGCCGTCCCAGGCGTAATCCGACACCTGATAATCGAGCACCGGCGTGCCGTCACTGCGCAATTCCACGGTGCCGCCCGGGCTGTCGGGATGAAAGCCGTCACGCAGCAGCGCGAGCATGGCGTGGGTATGGGGCAGTTGGCTCATGTCCAAGGCGTTCTGTGTGCCGTAGCCGCCGAACAGGGTGCTGGCCAAGCCCGGATGTAAGGGCGGAGCCTCCAGCTTGTAGGACATTTTGCCGGTAGTGCCGTCCAGCCATTGGAAGTGGTCGGAATAGATCGACTGCGGCGCACCGTAGAACGGGTTGATGACCTCGTCGAACAGCCCGGCGGAGAAGTTCACCAAGTGCAGAAAAGTGCGCTTGCCCAGCCGCGAATGCGGGTCGGGTGCGTCCGAACGCATCAGCAGTGCCGGGCTGTTGATGCCACCGCCGGACAGGACGTAATGCTTGGCCTTGACCGTGATCTTGCGCCCGGTGGGGGCCACGCAGCGTTCATCCATGGCGACGCATTCCAGGCTGCTGATCGTGTCGCCGCTGTAGTTGAGGCGTTCGGCGCGGGCCAGGTAGAGCAGCTCACCGCCTTTTTCCAGGGTGGACGGAATGGTGGTGACCAGCATCGACTGCTTGGCGTTGACCGGGCAGCCCATGCCGCAATACCCCAGGTTGAAGCAGCCGCGCACGTTGCGCGGAATCACGTGCCAGCTGTAACCGAGTTTTTCGCAGCCTTTGCGAATCACATCGTTGTTGGCATTCGGTGGTATGGCCCACGGCGCGATACCCAGGCGCTGCTCCATCTTCTCGAACCACGGCGCCATCTCGGCGCTGCTGTGGCCTTTTACCGCGTATTCGCTGGCCCAGTGGGCGAGGGTGGCATCGGGCGTGCGAAAGCTCGACGTCCAGTTGATCAGCGTGGTGCCGCCCACGGCCCGGCCCTGCAGGATGGTGATCGCGCCGTCTTTGCTCATGCGGCCGATGCCCTCCTGGTACAGGCTGGCGTAGGCCTCGTCTTCCAGCAGTTTGAAATCGCTGCTGGTTTTGAGCGGGCCTTCTTCGATCAGCAACACCTTGTAGCCGGCTGCGCTGAGGATCTCGGCGGTAGTGCCGCCACCGGCGCCGCTGCCGATAATCGCCACATCGGCTTCCAGGGTCAGGTCGTTGCCTAAGGCGGCGCCATTGTGGGTTTTCCAGCCACGGGCTAGGCCGTCGCGGAACAGATCGGGTACGGGCATATGAAGTGCACTCTTGTTTTTATGAGTTAAACGCTACGAAGTTGCGGTCAATGTGGGCGCTGGCTTGCTCGCGAATACGGTGTCTCCGTTAAGAATTTATTGACTGACCCACCGCTTTCGCGAGCAAGCCCGCTCCCACATTTTCTGATCGGGTTATCAGGGTTAGATCTTCGGCGGGCCGGGGTAGCCGCAATGGGCCCAGGATTGCGGGCGGAAGTACCAGGCCATGATCACCAGCTTGAGCAGTGAGCCCTGGCCCATGCGCAGCAGGTTGAGGTAGCTGTTTTCCCAGCGGTGCAGGAAGTTGCGAATCTGCTCGCTGCTGGCGTTTTCCCAACTGCCCCAGATCCCGGTCAACGGGCCGCGGGTGATACCCATACCCAGTACGTCGAACAGTTGCTGGGTGAGCTTGAACATCTCCGGCGACAAGTGCTGCAGGCTGTAGTCGAGTTTTTTCAGGGTGTCTTCGATCCCGGCGACCACGTCCTGGGCGCTGGCGGCGCCTTCGAGCAGCACCGGGATGACCGCGCGCAGGAACGGCAAATCACTGCTGCGCAGCATGGCAAAGCCGCTGGCCGGGGTGCTGCTGGAGCAGCCACTGAGGCTGGCGCCGAGCCCGGCGGTGGCCAGGAACGCGCTGGCGCACAGGCCGATTTTCAAGACGCCGCGCCGCGACAGCGCAGGTGAATCAGTCAGGCTAGGGTTCATTGTTATTGTTATCCCGAGGGTGTGTTATCAACGGATAAACAGCTTCTGAATCAATTTCTGGATCGACTTGCCGTACGGCGGGTAGATCAACTTCGCCGCGTTCAGGCGCTGCTTGACCAGCACACCCTTGGCCTTGCTGAACGTGAGGAACCCTTCATGACCGTGGTAGTGGCCCATACCGGACGGGCCGATGCCGCCAAAAGGCATGTCGTCCTGAGCCACGTGCAGCAGGGTGTCATTCAGGCACACGCCGCCGGAGTGGGTCTCGTGGAGCACGCGGTTCTGCTCGCCCTTGTTGTAGCCGAAGTAATACAGGGCCAACGGGCGAGGGCGCTGGTTGATGTAGGCAAACGCCTGGTCGATGCCGCGATAAGGCACGATTGGCAGCACCGGGCCGAAGATTTCGTCCTGCATCACGGTCATGTCATCGCTGACATTCAGCAACAGGCTATGGGCCATGCGCCGAGCCTGGCCTTGCTCGTAAAGTGGAATCAGGGTGGCGCCTTTGTCGGTGGCGTCTTTGATGTAGGCATTGAGCCGGGCCTGTTGCCGCTCGTTAATGATGGCGGTGTAGTCCGGGTTGTCGGCCAGGGTTGGATAAAACCCACGGACTGCCTTGGAGTAAGCCTCGACAAAGCCCTCCACTCGGTCTTCCGGCACCAGCACATAGTCCGGCGCCACACAGGTTTGCCCGGCGTTCAGGCATTTGCCGAAGGCGATGCGCTCGGCGGCGTCCTTGAGTGGCACGTCGGCGGAGACAATGGCGGGCGACTTGCCGCCCAGCTCCAGCGTGACCGGCGTGAGGTGCTCGGCCGCCGCGCGCATCACGTGCTTGCCGATGCTGGTGGCGCCGGTGAATAACAAGTGATCGAAGCGCAGTTTGGAAAACGCCATACCCACTTCGGCCTCGCCCAGCACCACGCACACCAGGTCCTCGGGGAATATTTTCGCCAACAGTGCCTTGAGCAGCGCGCCCGTGGCGGGTGTGGACTCGCTGAGTTTGAGCATCACCCGGTTACCTGCCGAAAAAGCGCCGACCAGCGGGCCAATGGCCAAATACAGTGGGTAGTTCCAGGGCACGATTACCCCGACCACACCGAGCGGCTGGTAGATGACTTTGGCTGACGCTGGTTGGAAGGCAATGCCCACAGCGCGACGGGAAGGTTTCATCCAGCCTTTGAGGTGTTGGCTGGCGTAGTGAATGCCATGCAGGCTCGGCATCAGTTCGGCGAACAGGGTTTCGTCGGCGCTACGGTGGCTGAAGTCCTGGCTGATCGCGTCGATCAGCGCCTGGCGCTCGTCGCTGAGCAAGTCGCGCAACGCCTTGAGCCATTGCTGGCGTTGCTCGGCGGGCGGCATCGGGTTGGCCGCATAGGCGAGACGTTGGGCGTCGAACAAGCCCTGGAGTTGATCCAGCGCCTGGGCGTCTTGCAGGTAGGCAACGTTGGCAGACATGGCGCAGTTTCCGATTGTCATTGGAATGCATCATTTATTAGAGTCATTGCTCTAAAATGTCAAATAACATTGCAGCAACATGCGGATTTATCCTGAGCAGGATAGGCCGTAAGATGCTTCATCACGTGTTCAGAAGCTGATCCCCTATGGCACCACGAGTAAAGACCAGCGAGCGCATTGTGCAAACCAGCCTGGAGCTTTTTAACCAGCAGGGTGAACGCAGTGTCAGCACCAACCATATCGCCGCCCATATGGAAATTTCCCCGGGCAACCTGTACTACCACTTCCCCAATAAGCAGGCGATCATCGCCGTGCTGTTTCGTGAATACGAAGCCCTGGTAGACAGTTTTCTGCGCCCGCCCCAAGGCCGCGCCGTTACCGTCGAAGACAAACGCTTCTACCTGCAGGCCGTGCTGGCCGGCATGTGGCGCTACCGTTTCCTGCACCGTGACCTTGAACACCTGCTGGAAAGCGACCCGGAACTTGCCACCGGCTACCGGCGGTTTTCCCAGCGCTGCCTGATCCAGGGCAACGCCATCTATCAGGGGTTTGTCGATGCTGGCATCCTCAATATGGACCCCGTGCAAACCGAAGCGCTGACCCTTAATGCCTGGATCATCCTCACTTCCTGGGTGCGCTTTCTGTGCACCACCAATGAAAACTCCGCTCACTTGAGCGCCGAAGCGATCAAGCGCGGTGTGTACCAGGTGCTGGTGCTGGAGGCGGGGTTTGTCACCGCCGAGGCGAAAGAAGCAGTGGATGCCTTGTTCAAAGAGTTTTACGTGCCGTTGAATCAGGCACTGGAAGAAGTGAAGTAGGGCCTTTCCCCAATCTATTCACAGGAGTCCGTCATGCCGCTTGCCCAACTGATCAGCCCCCAGCAATTGGCCGAGCGCCAACAGCGCGGCGGGCTGGTGATACTGGATTGCCGCTTTGCCCTGGAAGACCCGGACTACGGGCTTTGCAGCTACGCCGAAGGGCATATCGAAGGCGCGCAATATGCCGATCTCGAACGCCATCTCAGCGGGCCGGTGACCAAAGGCGTGACCGGTCGTCATCCGTTACCGGCTGCAGATACGTTGGTTGTGCAACTGCGAGCCTGGGGCATCAACGCCGACACCGACATCGTGCTGTATGACGACGGCCCCGGCGCCTATGCCGCCCGTGCCTGGTGGCTGCTGGCCTGGCTGGGCAAGCGTGATGGCGTGTTTATTCTGGACGGTGGCCTCAAGGCCTGGCATGCGGCAGGTTTCCCGCTGAGCCTGGATGCGCCGGTGGTTGAGCCGGGAACATTCGCCGGTACGCCGGATAATCACCTGCTGTTGGACGCGGAGCACCTGCAAAAGCGCCTGGGCGAACCGGGCATGACCTTGATCGACGCCCGCGCCCAAGCACGTTTTCGTGGCGACGTGGAGCCGATCGACCCGATCGCCGGGCACATTCCCGGCGCGCAATGTGTGGCATTCAACGAAAACCTGGGCAGTGATGGCCGTTTCCTGCCGGCTGAGCAGCTCAAGCAGCGCTTCGCCGCGCAGTTGCAAGGGCGTTCGCCGGATGAACTGGTGGCGTATTGTGGTTCGGGTGTGACGGCGTGCCACAACCTGTTCGCCCTGAGTTTGGCGGGTTATCCGTTGGGCAAGTTGTATGCAGGGTCGTGGAGTGAGTGGATTACTGATCCGGCGCGGAAGATTGCGACTGGCGAATAAATATCCAGTTTGAAAACCCGATTAAGTGTGGGAGCTGGCTCGCCTGCGATTGCGGTGTGTCAGTCAGTAATCGGCCAGCTGACACGGCCTCATCGCAGGCAAGCCAGCTCCCACATTATTTACCGTGTTTCTCCAGCAACCATTGGGGAATGCGGCGCTCCAGGTAGTAGCTGGGGCGCTTCAGCGAGCCGTCGACAAACCCCACATGCCCACCCTTGGCCAGCAACTCGAACTCGGTGCAATCCGACAGTTCGCTGGCTTCAGGCAAGCTGTGTGCGAACACGAAGGGGTCGTCGGCAGCCTGGATGATCAGGGTCGGGGTACGGATTTCGCCCAAGTAGTAACGGCTCGACGCGCGGCGGTAATAGTCCTCTGCACTGAGGAACCCGTGCAGCGGCGCAGTCACCCGGCCATCGAAGTCCCAGAACGTGCGCATCTTCTCCAGGGAGCCAAGCGCTTCCAGGGTTTTCAGCCCGTCAGCCCGGCCATCCTGTAGAAACCGGCTCTGCTTGAGGCGGATATACGCCAGCATCTCGCGCATGAAATGCTTCTGATAAACCCGCGAAAAGCCCAACCCGATGCGATCTGCACATTGATCCAGCCGAAACGGCACCGACACCGCCGCCGCGCCTTGCAGCCCGGAAGCTTCGCCGGTTTCTCCCAGGTGCTTGAGCAGCACATTGCCCCCCAGCGAATAACCCACCGCGTACAGCGGAGCCAACGGCCGCTTGGTGCGCAGATGGGCAATCGCGGCCGCCAGGTCTTCGCTGGCGCCCGAGTGATAGCTGCGCGCCAAGAGGTTGGGTTCACCCGAGCACCCACGCCAGTTCAAGGCTGCGCTGGCCCAGCCTTGGGTGGCGAGGGATTTTTGCAGGCCAGCCACGTAGGGCGAATTGGACGAGCCCGTCAGCCCATGCAACACCAGCACTAATGGCGCTTGCGCGTCATGGGGGCCATGCCAGTCGAGGTCGAGAAAGTCGCCGTCGTCCAGCCATAGGCGCTCGCGCTGGCGTTCGATATGGGTGGTAGGGCGCCACAATGGGCCCCAAAGCGTTTGCAGGTGTGGGTTGCCGAGGCCGAAGGCGGGTTTGAACAGGTCGACGGAAGGGGTCATGGATATCTCTGTAGCGAGCGAGCTTGTTGTGGCGAGCGGGGCAAGCCCGCTCGCCATAAATCAGGCGGCGCTTTCCACCAAGCGGTGCCACAACGCGTAATACACTCGACCGGATTTCTGTTCCCGGTGCAGGCGCCAGGCGCCCGGCAGGCCGAGGGTAGACGGTGCAGTCTCGCTCTCAGTGTAGACCCACGCGTCCGGTGCCAGCCATTGGCGCTCTTCCAGCAACGCACACACTGTCGGCAGCAGGTTCTGGTTGAACGGCGGGTCGAGGAACACCACGTCGTACTCGGTGGCCGGCTGGGTTTCCAGGTAGCGCAGCGCGTCGGCGGTCTGAACCTGGCCGGTGGTGCAGCGCAGGGTGCCCAGGTGTTCCTTGAGGCTGGAGACAGCCACATTGCTGGCATCCAGCGCCTGGCCCTGGGCCGCGCCACGGGACAGTGCTTCGAGGAACAGCGCGCCGCTGCCGGCAAACGGGTCCAGTACCTTGGCCCCGCCGATGTACGGCGCGAGCCAGTTGAACAGGGTTTCACGTACGCGATCCGGCGTTGGGCGCAGGCCGACGACGTCGGGGAAGCTCAGCTTGCGGCTGCCCCATTCGCCACCAATGATGCGCAGTTGGCCCACACCGTTATGGACGTTGTGGACGGGTTTTTTTGGGCGAGATGAACTGGCCATTAATGCTCCGGAACCCCGAGCGGCTGCTCGGCAGGTTTATCAGTGGGGGGCGGTAGTGGCTTTTGCGCAATCGTCGGGCCGGCGGTCACGATGACCATCTTGTCGGCGCTCAAGTGTTTATTCATGGCAGCCTTGACCTGTTCTACGGTCAGGGCCTGGGATTGTTTCATGAAATCTTCCAGATAGCTCAGCGGCAGGTTGTAGAAACCCATGGCGCCCAGCTGCCCGACGATATCGGCGTTACTCGCGGTGGACAGCGGGAAGCTGCCGGCCAGTTCGCGCTTGGCGTCATCCAGTTCTTTCTGCGTCGGGCCGGTCTTGAGGTAGTCGGCCAGCACGTCTTCAACCAGGCGCAAGGTGCCGCCGCTCATTTCGGCGCGGGTCTGCAGGTTGATCATGAACGGGCCGCGCACCTGCATCGGCGAGAAGCCGGAGTACACGCCGTAGGTCAGGCCGCGCTTTTCGCGCACTTCGCTCATCAGACGGGTGCCGAAGCCACCGCCGCCGAGGATCTGGTTGCCCAGGGACAAGGCGGCGTAATCCGGGTCGGCGCGGTCGATGCCCAGTTGTGCGAACAACAGGTGCGTCTGCTTGGACGGGAACTCGATATGGCTCAGGCCAGCCTTCGGCTCGGTTGGCTGGGCGATCTTCGCCAGGGCCGGGCCTTTAGGCAGTGATGCGGAGACCTTGGCGGTCATGGCTTCGGCCTCGGCGCGGGTCAGGTCGCCGACCACGGCAATGACCGCGTTGCCCGCCGCGTAAGCCTTGGCGTGGAACGCCTGTAACTGCGCGAGGGTAATTTTCGGGATGCTATCGGGCGTGCCTTCGCTCGGGTGCGCGTAAGGGTGGTCGCCGTACACGCGCTTGAACAGTTCAAGGCTGGCCAGCTTGGCAGGGTTTTGCTTCTGGTACTCAAAACCGGCGAGGATCTGGTTCTTGATCCGGGCCAGGGAATCGGCCGGGAAGGTCGGCTTGCCGATCACGTCGTCAAACAGTGCCAGGGCCGCATCGCGCTTGTCGCTGTCGCTCAGGCTGCGCAGGGACACCAGCGCCATGTCGCGGTAGGCGCCATTGCCGAAGTCGGCGCCCAGGCCTTCAAAACCGCTGGCAATCTGGCTGACATCCTTGCCCGGCACGCCTTCGTTAAGCATGGCGTTGGTCAGCAGTGCCACACCGGGACTGTTGCCATCCTGGCTGCTGCCGGCGGCGAACAGGATGCGCATGTCGAACATCGGCAGTTCATGCGCTTCGACGAACAGCACCTTGGCGCCCTCGGCGGTGGTCCAGGTTTGCACGTCAAGCTTGCGGTTGGTCGGCGCCTTGCCGTCCAGCTCTGCGAGGGATTGCAGTTTGTTGGCCGATTGAGCGTTGTCCAATGCCTGGCTGGCTACGGACTCGCTCGGGCGCAGGAAGTACACGGCACTGGCTGCAATCAGTGTGACGACGACCAGGCCAGGAAAGATCAGCCGGCTGCTTTTGCGATCACTCATGAGCGGTCTCCTCAGGCAAAACATGGGCGACGCTCAAACGCTCGCGGGTGAAATAGGTACGTGCGGCTTTCTGGATATCTTCCGGCGTCACGCTTTGCAGGTCGGCCAGTTCGGTGTCCATGAGCTTCCAGGACAGGCCGACGGTTTCCAGGGAGCCGATGGCCGTGGCCTGGCTGGTAATGGAATCACGTTGGTAAACCACGCCGGCAATCACCTGAGCGCGGATACGCTCCAGCTCTTCAGCGGTCGGCGGTTTGGCTTTCAACTCGTCCAGCAGGCGCCACAGGCCGGCTTCGGCTTGGGCAATGGTCTTTTTCTTCTGCTGGTTCGGAGTGGCCGTCAGGGTGAACAGGCTGTCGCCACGGGTGTAGGCGTCGTAGCTGGTGGAAGCGGCGGACACCAACTCTTCACCGCGCTCCAGTTGCTCCGAGATGCGCGCGCTGTAGCCGCCATCCAACAGGGCCGAGAGCAGGCGCAGGGCTTGTACCGAGCGTTTGTCTTCGGCGGTGGCCAGGCCCGGTACGTTGAAACCGAGGATTACGCTCGGCAACTGGGTCTGCACGTGCATGGTCAGCAAGCGCTCGCCGGGTTCGGCGAGCTCCAGCGGGATCTTGGTGGGTGGCACATCACGTTTGGGGATCGGGCCGAAGTAGCGCTGGGCCAGGTTTTTCACCTCGTCCGGGGTCACGTCGCCGACCACCACCAGCGTGGCGTTGTTCGGCACGTACCAGGACTGGTACCAGTGGCGCAGTTCTTCGACTTTCATGCGTTCAAGGTCGGCCATCCAGCCGATGGTCGGCGTGTGATAGCCGCTGGCCGGGTAGGCCATGGCCTTGAAGCGCTCGTAGGCCTTGGACATTGGGTTGTCGTCGGTGCGCAGGCGGCGCTCTTCCTTGATGACCTCGATCTCGCGGCTGAACTCATCGGCCGGCAGGCGCAGGCTGGCCATGCGGTCGGCTTCCAGTTCGAAGGCGACGCCCAGGCGATCACGGGCCAATACCTGGTAGTAGGCGGTGTAGTCGTCGCTGGTGAAGGCGTTCTCTTCGGCGCCCAGGTCGCGCAGGATCAACGAGGCTTCGCCGGGCCCGACCTTGGCACTGCCCTTGAACATCATGTGTTCTAGGGCGTGGGACAAACCGGTCTGGCCTGGTGTTTCATAGCTCGAACCCACCTTGTACCAGACCTGGGAAACCACCACCGGTGCACGATGATCTTCGCGCACGACCACTTTAAGGCCGTTATCCAGGGTGAATTCATGGGTGGGTTGTGGGTCGGCAGCCAAGGCTGAAAGGGGCAGACAAACTGTGCCGAGCAGCAGGCCAGCGGCGCGGCGGGCTAGAGCATTCATTCGTTTTTAAACCTGTTGGGTTGCCCGCTTGGTCTTAGCGTCGGCGGGCGAGGAGGTGCTAGGATACTGATCCGATTTGGACACGGCCACTGCGGCTGTCATCTTGTCCCGGATCCAGTCGTAGGAATGTTGGAGTAGATGGTGGGTTTCCCCGACGATCTTCCACTTTTCGCCGATTTTATCGCTTCAGTCCTTTATTGAAACGATTTGTTGAGGCCTTTATTTACGCCTTACAAAATGTTGCGCATGAACAAGCGAGCGTTAAAGCAGTCTGTTCTGCATCGAATTTATTTACCGAGGCGCCCTGGCGCATCGCTACTTTGAGATAGCCGTCCTCCATGTTTGGTTCCAACGACGACAAGAAGAGCCCAGCTGCGGCTGGCGAGAAAAAAGGCCTGTTCGGATGGCTGCGCAAAAAGCCGCAGGAAACCGTCGTCGAACAGTCGCAGGTTCAACCTGAGCCTATCCCAGAGCCTGTACTGGAAGCCGAACCGGTCGCTGAAACCCCGGCGCCGATCGTGTTGCCGATGGCTGAGCCGGTATTGCAGCCAGTGGAACAGGTTGAGCCAGAGCCAGAGCACAAACCGTGGCTGGAACTGCCGGTGGCCGAAGAGCCCGTGGCCTTGGTCGAAGATGTGCAGGCTGAGCACGTGACGCCGCCGATTCCAGTCGTGGTTGAGCCGGTAGCGGTTGTGGTCGAAGCGCCGCCAGCCATCGAAGCATCTGCGCCGGTAGTTGTAGAGCCAACACCGGCCCCCGTGGTTGTTGCCGCGCCTGCCGTTATCGAGCCGCCGGTCGCACCAGAGCCGGTCGTCGTTCCCGCCGAAACCAGCAAGACCGGCTTCTTCGCCCGTCTCAAGCAAGGCCTGAGCAAGACCAGCGCCAGCATCGGCGAAGGTATGGCCAGCCTGTTCCTGGGCAAGAAGGTCATTGATGATGAACTGCTGGAAGACATCGAAACTCGCCTGCTGACTGCCGACGTGGGCGTCGAAGCCACTGCGGTGATCATCCAGAGCCTGACCCAGAAGGTCGCGCGCAAGCAGTTGACCGACGCCGATGCGCTTTACAAATCCCTGCAGGCCGAGCTGGCTGCGATGCTCAAACCCGTCGAAGCCCCGCTGGTGATCACGCCGAACAAACCGTTCGTGATCCTGGTGGTCGGCGTCAACGGCGCCGGCAAAACCACCACCATCGGCAAGCTGGCCAAGAAACTGCAGTTGGAAGGCAAGAAAGTCATGCTTGCCGCCGGTGACACATTCCGTGCCGCCGCCGTGGAGCAGCTGCAAGTCTGGGGTGAGCGCAACAAGATTCCGGTGATCGCCCAGCACACCGGCGCCGACTCCGCCTCGGTGATCTTCGATGCCGTGCAAGCCGCCAAGGCCCGTAACATCGATGTGTTGATCGCCGATACCGCCGGTCGCCTGCACACCAAAGACAACTTGATGGAAGAGCTGAAGAAAGTGCGCCGCGTGATCAGCAAGCTCGACGCCGAAGCACCGCACGAAGTGTTGCTGGTGCTCGACGCCGGCACCGGCCAGAACGCCATCAGCCAGGCCAAACAATTCAACCAGACGGTGCAACTGACCGGCCTGGCATTGACTAAGCTCGACGGCACGGCCAAGGGCGGCGTGATCTTCGCCCTGGCCAAACAGTTCGGGTTGCCGATTCGTTATATCGGCGTCGGTGAAGGCATCGACGACCTGCGCACCTTTGAAGCCGAACCCTTTGTACAGGCACTTTTCGCCGAGCGGGAGCGTTCATGATTCGATTCGAACAGGTCGGTAAACGCTACGCCAACGGGCATGTGGGCTTGCATGAGCTGAGCTTTCGAGTGCGTCGCGGCGAGTTTTTGTTTGTGACCGGCCACTCGGGTGCCGGCAAAAGTACATTGTTGCGCCTGTTGCTGGCGATGGAGCGTCCTACCACCGGCAAGTTGCTGCTGGCGGGTCAGGACCTGGCCACCATCAGCAATGCGCAGATTCCTTTCCTGCGCCGTCAGATTGGCGTCGTGTTCCAGAACCATCAGTTGCTGTTTGATCGTACGGTGTTCAATAACATTGCCTTGCCGTTGCAGATCCTCGGGCTGTCCAAGGCTGAGATCGTCAAACGTGTGGATTCGGCGCTGGAGCGCGTGGCGCTGTCGGACAAAACCGACCTGTACCCGGGCGACCTGTCCACCGGCCAGCAACAACGCGTCGGTATCGCCCGCGCCATTGTTCACCGCCCGGCCTTGCTGCTGGCGGACGAACCCACCGGTAACCTCGACCCGCGTCTGGCGGCCGAGATCATGGGCGTGTTCGAAGACATCAACCGATTGGGCACCAGCGTGCTGATCGCCAGCCACGACCTGGCCCTGATCGCCCGTATGCGCCACCGCATGCTGACCCTGCAACGTGGCCGCCTGATCGGTGACGGGGAGGCCGGCGTATGAGTGCGACACGCAGCCCTAAAGTTTCCGAGCGCGTGGCGCCCAAAGCCGCCGACCCGCAACCGCAGAAGAAAAAACGCGACGATGACGATGGCCCGGATTTCGGTACGCTGCTGCGCGCCTGGATCGAAAGCCATCGCGCCAGCCTGCTCGACAGCCTGCGCCGCCTGGGCAAACAGCCGATTGGCAGCTTTTTCACCTGCCTGGTGATGGCTGTGGCCCTGAGCCTGCCGATGGGGTTGTCGCTGCTGCTTAATAATGTCGAGCGCCTGGGTGGGTCCTGGCAGCGCGCGGCGCAGATTTCTCTGTACTTGAACCTCGACGCCAACACCAAAGACGGCGAGAGTTTGCGTGATGACATCAAGAACCTGCCGGGTGTCGCAGATGCTGAGTACATCAGCCGCGACCAGGCCCTTGAGGAGTTCCAGCAGCAATCCGGCCTGGGCGAGGCGCTCAAGGAGCTGCCGCAGAACCCGCTGCCGGGCGTGGTGCTGGTAACGCCGAATGAAGTCGACAAGCCGGCCCTTGAAGCCCTGCGACAAAAACTCGCAGAGATGCCCAAGGTGCAACAGGCTCAACTTGATCTAGTCTGGGTAGAGCGCCTGGCCGCGATCCTCAAGCTGGGCGACCGCTTTGTGTTTGGCCTGACGGTGCTGTTGGTGTCTGCATTACTTTTGGTGATAGGTAATACCATTCGTCTTCATATTGAAAACCGTCGCACCGAGATAGAAGTGATTAAACTGGTCGGCGGCACGGACAGCTATGTGCGTCGTCCATTTCTGTACATGGGCGCGCTTTATGGCTTTGGTGCGGGGATTTTGTCCTGGGGTGTGCTGGCGTTTGGCCTTGATTGGCTGAACGACGCGGTAGTCGGGCTTGCCGGTTTGTACGGCAGCGATTTCGCCTTGGCTGGCGTGCCGGTCGCCGATGGGCTGTCACTCTTGCTTGGCGCGGTATTGTTGGGGTATATCGGTGCCTGGATTGCGGTCGCTCGTCATTTACGTGAGCTGGCGCCGAAGTAGTTAATGTCAGATTAATGTGGTTTCGTTTGTATTGACCGTATTGGTGGTTTAGGGAACTTGTCCTACGGTTCCCGGTCAATTTTCGCAGTGCTGAACTGCACGAGTTATGTGAGTCGGAGGTTTTTTCGTATGACCACTTCTTTGCAACCTGCTTATGCTTTGGTCCCGGGTGCGAACCTGGAGGCCTATGTGCACACGGTCAACAGCATTCCATTGCTGACACCGGAGCAGGAGCGTGAACTGGCCGAGAGTCTCTACTATGAGCAGGATTTGGGGGCGGCTCGGCAGATGGTGCTCGCCCACCTGCGTTTTGTCGTACATATCGCCCGTAGCTATAGCGGCTACGGCCTGGCCCAGGCTGACCTGATCCAGGAAGGCAACGTCGGCCTGATGAAGGCTGTAAAGCGCTTCAACCCTGAGATGGGTGTGCGCCTGGTGTCGTTTGCTGTGCACTGGATCAAGGCGGAAATCCACGAGTTCATCCTGCGCAACTGGCGCATCGTGAAAGTCGCGACCACCAAAGCCCAGCGCAAACTGTTCTTCAACCTGCGCAGCCAGAAGAAACGCCTGGCGTGGCTGAACAACGAAGAAGTCCACCGCGTGGCCGAGAGCCTCGGTGTGGAGCCGCGTGAAGTGCGCGAGATGGAAAGCCGCCTGACCGGCCATGATATGGCCTTCGACCCCGCCGCTGAAGCGGATGACGACAGCGCTTTCCAATCGCCGGCCAACTACCTGGAAGACCACCGGTACGACCCGGCGCGTCAACTGGAAGACGCCGACTGGAGCGACAACTCCAACCACAACCTGCACGAAGCGCTGGAAGTGTTGGACGACCGCAGCCGTGACATCCTCTACCAGCGTTGGCTGGCAGAAGAAAAAGCCACGCTGCACGACCTGGCACAGAAGTACAACGTGTCGGCCGAGCGAATTCGTCAGCTTGAGAAAAGCGCGATGAACAAGCTGAAGTTGTCGATCGCCGCCTAAAACGTAGCGATAAGTCAAAAAAATGCCCCGATCGAAAGATTGGGGCATTTTTGTTTGGGCTCGAAAATCTGATATCCAGTGCGGTTCTCTGTGGGACCTGGCTTGCCTGCGATGAGGCCCTTTCACCAGCACCTCTGCAAGCTGCCACACCGCTATCGCAGGCAAGCCAGCTCCCACAGGGGTTGTGCTGTGTCAGTCGGACCACGGGGCCTTTCGGGAATTATTCAGCTCCACCAGGTAACCATCCCCACCCAACTGGCTCATCTGCTGGCGAATCCACGCCGCGCGCCGCGCCACATAGGACGTCGGATGGCTGGCGCTCCAAACCCGTGGGTTGGGCAGCACTGCCGCCAGGTAGCTGGCCTGCTGTCGGGAAAGCGCCTTGGCGCTCACACCAAAATGGTGCCGCGCCGCAGCCTCTGCGCCAAACACGCCTTCATCCCATTCCACGCTGTTGAGGTACACCTCAAGAATCCGCTGCTTGGGCCATAACACCTCGATCAATCCGGTAAACCAGGCCTCCAGGCCTTTGCGCAAATAACTGCGGCCGGTCCACAGAAACAGGTTTTTCGACACCTGCTGGCTCAAGGTGCTGGCGCCGCGAATCGAACCGCCGCGCTCGTTGTGCAGCAACGCGGCTTGAATCGCGCCAAAGTCAAAACCCCAATGTTGGGGAAAACGCTGGTCTTCACCGGCCATCACCGCCACCTTCAGGTCATCGGAGATCTCATCCCACGACACCCACGTGCGTTGCAGGTCAATCGGCTCGCCGTCGACCCAGGATTCGACCTTGCGCTCCACCATCAGCGCCGTGAACGGCGGCGGGACGACGCGCAACAGCAGCACCAGCAGCGCACTGCCGATGGCAAACCATTTCACGACTTTGAGAAAGCGTTTGAAGAGGAGACGCAGCATAGAGATGGCTTGGCCGAACCCGTTGAGGGGGCCATTATACAGACACCGCCCTTTGAGTCTGACTGGAGTTCCTCATGCTGCGTAGCTTTCTGATGCTGGCTGCCTTTTTCGGCTTCACCGGCGTCGCCCTCGGTGCCTTTGCTGCCCACGGCCTGAAAAACCGCCTGAGCGCCGAATACCTGGCGATCTTCCAAACTGGCGTGACCTACCAGCTGGTGCATGCCCTCGCGTTGTTCGGCGTCGCGCTGCTGGCGGCGCATATTCCTGGCCGACTGGTCAGCTGGGCGGGTATTTCCTTTACCGTCGGTATCCTGCTGTTCTCCGGCAGCTTGTATGCGCTGACCCTGACCGGCATCAGCAAGCTGGGGATCATCACGCCATTTGGCGGGCTGGCATTCCTGCTGGGCTGGTTCTTTCTGGGGCTGACGGCGTGGCGCTTGCAGCTTTGACCGCTTGACGCTTGCAGCTGACCTTAAGGTCCCAATCGCGCTAGAATGCTGGCCCCTAAAAACGATGGCGGCCCGTGGCATGCGCATTCAGTTGAACGGCGAATCCTTTGAACTGCCCGACGGTGAAACCGTTGCGGCCCTGCTGACCCGTCTGGACTTGACCGGGCGTCGCGTCGCAGTGGAGCTCAACCTGGATATCGTCCCGCGTAGCCAGCACGCCGACACGGCGCTCACCGAAGGCGACCAAGTCGAAGTGGTTCACGCCATCGGCGGCGGTTAGCCGTTCGGCGCTCAACGGCGCCACCCCGAATTCTGCAGAACCTCACCCCATTTCGAGGATTTCCCATGAGCATCGTTCGTAGCGACAAGCCCTTCGTCCTGGCCGGTCGTACCTACCAGTCCCGTCTGCTGGTCGGCACTGGCAAGTACCGCGACATGGAAGAAACCCGCCTGGCCATCGAAGCCTCGGGTGCAGAGATCGTCACCTTTGCCGTGCGCCGCACTAACCTGGGCCAGATCGAAGGCGAGCCGAACCTGCTCCAGGTGCTGTCGCCGGAACGCTACACCTTCTTGCCCAACACAGCAGGTTGCTACGACGCTATCGAGGCTGTGCGCACTTGCCGCCTGGCCCGTGAGCTGCTCGACGGCCACAACCTGGTGAAGCTGGAAGTATTGGCCGACCAGAAGACCCTGTTCCCCAACGTAATCGAAACCCTCAAGGCCGCCGAAACGCTGGTCAAGGAAGGCTTCGACGTCATGGTCTACACCAGTGATGATCCGATTATTGCCCGTCAATTGGCGGAAATCGGCTGCATCGCGGTGATGCCGCTGGCCGGTCTGATCGGGTCCGGGCTGGGTATCTGCAATCCGTACAACCTGCAGATCATCTTCGAAGAAGCCAAAATCCCTGTGCTGGTGGACGCGGGCGTGGGCACTGCCTCCGACGCCACCATCGCCATGGAACTGGGCTGCGATGCAGTGCTGATGAACTCGGCCATCGCCCATGCCCAGCAGCCGATCATGATGGCTGAAGCCATGCAACACGCAATCGTTGCAGGTCGCCTGGCCTATCTCGCCGGGCGCATGCCGAAAAAACTTTACGCCAGCGCCTCCTCGCCGCTGGATGGTCTGATCAAGTAAGAGCCATTGATGACTGAATCAAACGAAACGCCGAACACCGTGGAAGAAGGCGACGAGTCCAAGCACCGCCGCATCAAGAGTTTTGTGATGCGCGCCGGTCGCATGACCGAAGGCCAGCAAAAGGGCCTGGAGCAAGGTACACCGCTGTTCGTATTGCCACTGGCTGACGCGCCGGTGGACTACGACCAGGTGTTCGGCCGTTCGGCCCCGCGCTCCCTGGAAATCGGCTTCGGCATGGGCCACTCCCTGCTGGAAATGGCGGCTGCCGCGCCGGAACAGGACTTCATCGGTGTAGAAGTACACCGCCCGGGTGTCGGCGCGCTGCTTAACGGTGTGCTGACCCAAGGCCTGACCAACCTGCGGGTCTACGACTGCGACGCGATCGAAGTGCTCAACCGCTGCATCGCCGACAACAGCCTCGACCGCCTGATGCTGTTTTTCCCGGACCCGTGGCACAAGTCCCGCCACCACAAGCGCCGCATCGTCCAGGCTTCGTTTGCCGAACTGGTGCGCAGCAAGCTGAAAGTGGGCGGCATCCTGCACATGGCCACCGACTGGGAACCGTATGCGGAATACATGCTGGAAGTGATGGGCGTAGCGCCTGGCTATCGCAACCTGGCCGAAGACGGCAAATGCGTGCCACGCCCGGCCGAGCGCCCGATCACCAAGTTCGAACGCCGCGGCGAGCGGTTGGGGCACGGCGTTTGGGATTTGAAGTTCGAGAAAATCGACTGACAAGTCATTAGTTTGGAATGCAGTCAAAAATGTGGGAGGGGGCTTGCTCCCGATAGCGGTGGATCAGTCCTCTTGATGTTGACTGACACTCAGCTATCGGGAGCAAGCCCCCTCCCACAGGTGTATCTGTGTGTTGGGTTTGGGGTCAGCGGCGGTCTGCCACAACGCCAATCAACACCAGCACCACCACCAACACCGGCGCCAGGCTGTAGTTATTGAACTGGCTCAGCCCGCGCACTATCCACGGTGTGGCGTAGATCAACGCTGCGCCGCTGCCGATCATGCACACCAGCGCCATCAACGGTACGCGCAGCGCGCCGGCAATGCTGCCCAAGCGGCCTTCGATCCAGCCTTTGATATCAGCGCCAAACAGCACCAGCAAGCAGCCGACAAGAGCCAGGGCGATTTCCGACAGGTTGCTACGGCTCCAGCGGGATACGGTGGCGAGCAGGTCGAGTACCAAATCCATTCGATTTCCTTAGAGCGTCAGCTCAAAAACTTCTGCAACAGGTCATTGAGAAAGAGTTGCCCGCGGTCGGTCGCCGCCAGGCGTGACGGTTCGACCTGCATTAAGCCACTTTGTTCTGCTTCACGGCGGCCTTCGTCGAGGCTGGCCAGGTCGAGGCCGGTGCGCTCGGCGTACAGCTTGGATTCAACGCCTTCGGTCAGCCGCAACGCGTTCATCAGAAACTCGAACGGCAGTTCTTCATTGGTCAGTTCTTTCGCGCCGGCCTGGAAGCTTTTGGCCGGGTTTAGATAGTCCTTGGGCGCTCGGGTCTTCCACGTGCGCACGATGCGCCCGTCTGGATGGCTGAGCTTGCCGTGGGCGCCCGCGCCGATGCCGATAAAGTCGCCGAAGCTCCAGTAGTTCAGGTTATGCCGCGCCGGGCGACCCGGTTGGGCATAGGCCGACACCTCATATTGCGCGTAACCGTGTTCGGCCAGCAGCGCCTGGCCAGCTTCCTGAATGTCCCACAGCATGTCGTCTTCCGGCAGCACGGGCGGCTGGTTCCAGAAGACGGTGTTGGGTTCCAGGGTCAGCTGGTACCAGGACAGGTGGGTCGGCTTGAGGGCGATGGCTTGGCGCAAGTCGCTCAGGGCATCGTCCAGGGACTGGTTGGGCAGGCCGTGCATCAGGTCCAGGTTGAAGTTATCAAACCCGGCCTGGCGCGCCATGCCGGCGGCGCGTACGGCTTCATCGCCGTTGTGGATACGGCCCAGGGCTTCGAGCTTTTCCTGCTGAAAGCTCTGGATGCCGATGGACAGGCGATTGATCCCGAGCTTGCGGTACGCCACGAACTTCTCTTGCTCGAAGGTCCCGGGGTTGGCTTCCAGCGTGATTTCGATATCGCCGGCAAAAGGAATGCGGGCTTCCACGCCCTTGAGCAGGCGACCCAGTGCCGCGGCGCTGAACAGGCTAGGCGTACCGCCGCCGAAGAAGATCGAGCTCAGTTCACGGCCGTAAACCGCATGCAGGTCCTGATCAAGGTCGGCCAGCAGCGCGTCCACATACTCTTCTTCCGGCAGCACGTTGCTGGCCGTGTGGGAGTTGAAGTCGCAATAAGGGCATTTGCGCACGCACCACGGAATGTGGATGTACAGCGCCAGGGGCGGCAGGTGGGGCAGGGCCGCCCGAGGTGTTTGCGCGCCGCCGTGGATCAGCGGCTGCGCAGAGGTGTTTTGGGTCATTTCAGGCTCAGGCGTTGGCGCAGCAAATCCATTGCGCGGGCGCGGTGGCTGATCTGGTTCTTGTCGGCCGGGCTCAGTTCGGCGCTGGAGACATTACGCTCCGGCACCCAGAACAGAGGGTCATAGCCAAACCCATGCTCGCCGCTGGCCGCATGCAGGATGCGCCCGTGCCACAGGCCTTCGCACAGGATCGGCAGCGGGTCATCGGCGTGCCGCACCAGCGCCAGCACGCAGACGAACTGCGCACCACGCATCGCGTCCGGCACGTCCTTGAGGGCGTCCAGCAGCTTCGCGTTGTTGGCCGCATCGCCCTTGCCGTCGGCATAACGCGCCGAGTAGATGCCAGGGGCGCCGCCGAGGTAATCCACCGCCAGGCCCGAGTCATCGGCCAAGGCCGGCAGCCCGGAGATACGCGCGGCATTGCGTGCCTTGAGGATCGCGTTCTCGACAAACGACAGGCCGGTTTCTTCCGGCTCGACCTGGCTGAACTCGCCAATCGAGCGCAGTTGCACGGACTCACCGAGCATGGCCTGGAGTTCTTTGAGTTTGCCTGCGTTATGGCTGGCGAGTACGAGTTGGGTAAGGTTCATCATGGGGCCGGGAACAGTTCCTGGTTGAAACTGAAACCGTGAGCCTTGCCGCCGGTTTCAACATTGATGGTGAATATCTTGGTTTCCTGCTGCGGCACCGGGTATTGGGCGATGTAATTGGTGCTGCCGTTCTCGGTGACCTTCTTGAACGTCAGCATCTCGCTTTTGCCGCCGAGGTCTTTGACCGTGCCGGTGACGGTGGCATCGATCGGCGTCACGCCCTTTTGCACGAACACGTTGATCATGCCGACCTTTTTGTCGCGCACCACCTCCAGTTCCTGGGCCTGTTCCGGCTGCAGGAAGGTGGATGTGAAGGTGTTGTAACGCACCGTGATATCACCAAATTCCTTCAGGCGATTGCTGTCGATAGCGTCCGCTGCCATGGCGCTGGTGCCCAGGCAGGCGGTGAGTAGAAAAATAGCCAAACGACTCATGTTCGTCCTCCTTGAAAATGGTTAGACGGCAATTTGATGGTCTGTCAGGCCAGGGCTGCTGACTCGGTAGATACCGATTTCGCCCAACAGATTGGGCCATAGCTTACTCGCCCAGCCGTGGCGGTGTTGTTGATCGACAGCAAGGCGGTTGATCACCTTGGCTTCACGCTCGCCGCACAAGGCTTCGAAGTCTTCGAAGGTGCAGAAGTGGATGTTTGGCGTGTTGTACCACGTGTAGGGCAGGAAGTCCGACACCGGCATGCGGCCCTTGGTGGCCAGGTACCAGCGGCAACGCCAGTGGCCGAAATTGGGGAAAGTGATGATGCACTGGCGACCTACACGCAGCATTTCGTCGAGGATACGGTCTGGGTAGTGCACCGCTTGCAGGGCTTGGGTCATCACTACGATATCGAAGCTGTTGCTGGCAAAGTTGCCCAGGCCCTTGTCCAGGTCCTGCTCGATCACGTTGATGCCCTTGGCCACGCACTGGGCGATGTTGTCCGGGTCGTTTTCCAGGCCATAGCCGGTGACTTGCTTGTTGTCGCGCAGCCAGCTCAGCAGTTCGCCATCGCCGCAGCCAAGGTCGAGCACGCGGCTGCCGGCGGGGATCCAGTCTTGGATGATTTCCAGGTCGGCTCTCATGGCGTTCTCACAGGGCTATTCGGTTCATGTAGTTGCTGAAGGCTTGCAGGTAGCGCGGGATCGGAATCAGGAAGGCATCGTGGCCTTGCGGTGCATCGATCTCCAGGTAGCAGACGTCTTTGCGGGCGGCCATCAAGGCGTCCACCAGCTCTCGGGAGCGGGCCGGCGAGAAGCGCCAGTCGGTGGTGAACGACATCACGCAGAACTTGGCCGTGGCGCCCTCGAAGGTTTTCGCCAGGTCGTCGTCATGGTTCGCGGCCGGGTCGAAGTAGTCCAGGGCCTTGGTCATCAGCAGGTAGGTGTTGGCGTCGAAACGCCCCGAGAATTCCTCTCCTTGATAACGCAGGTAGCTTTCCACCTGGAACTCGACGCTGTGGAAGTCGTAGTTGAGCTTCTCGCTCTTGAGCCCACGGCCGAATTTTTCGCCCATGGAGTCATCGGATAGATAAGTGATGTGCCCGACCATCCGCGCCAGCATCAAGCCGCGCTTGGGAATCACGCCCGCTTCCTGGAACGAACCACCGTGGAACTCGGGGTCGGTGAGGATGGCCTGGCGCGCCACTTCGTTGAACGCGATGTTCTGCGCCGACAGTTTTGGTGCCGAGGCGATTGCCAGGCAATGGCGCACGCGATCCGGGTAGGAAATGGTCCACTGCAACGCCTGCATGCCGCCCAGGCTGCCGCCGATCACCGCGGCCCATTGTTTGATGCCCAGCAGGTCAGCGAGGCGGGCCTGGCTGTGTACCCAGTCTTCCACGGTCAGTACCGGGAAATCCGCGCCGAATGGCTTGCCGGTTTCCGGGTTGAGGCTGCTCGGGCCGGTGGAACCGTTGCAGCCGCCAAGGTTGTTCAGGCTGACCACAAAGAACGTGTTGGTGTCGATGGGCTTGCCGGGGCCGATGCAACTGTCCCACCAACCGGGCTTGCGCTCGTCAACACTGTGGAAACCGGCGGCGTGATGATGGCCGGACAGGGCGTGGCAGATCAGCACGGCGTTGCTCGCCGTGGCATTCAACTGGCCGTAGGTTTCGTAGATCAGGTCATAGGCCGGCAGCGAACGGCCACAGGCCAGGGCCAGCGGTTCGCTGAAGTGCGCCACTTGGGGCACGACCAGTCCAACAGAATCGGGGGGGAAGGCAGCTGGCATCGACCCTGCTCTCGTTTAAATGAGGCGTAAGTCTAAAGACCGCTGCACCTAGCGGCAAGCAAAGGCCTGCACCCGTACAAAGATACAAATGTGGGAGGGGGCTTGCTCCCGATGACGGCGTGGCAGTCGACATCTGTTTGACTGATCCACCGCTATCGGGAGCAAGCCCCCTCCCACATTTTTTACAGCACTCAGATCAGGCCAAACAGTTCCTTGGGCATGAACGCGTAGTAGGCCAGGCGCGGGATCACCCAGCTTTGCAGCAGCTGGATCGCGATAAACGCGAAGATCGGCGAGATATCCAGGCCGCCCAGGTTGGGTATTAACCGACGGAACGGTGCCAGCACGGGCTCGGTAATCTGCGCAACCAGCTCAGCACCCGGGCTGCGGCTGCCAGGTGCGACCCACGACAGAATCACGCTGATGATCATCGACCAGAAGATGATCTTCAAAAACAGCGAGAAGATGCCGATCAGGCCCCATGGCAACAGCAACACGGTGAAGGCCTGGTAGCCGTTGAGCATCAGGATCACCACAAACAGCAAAATCTGCAGCAGCAGCGCCAGTACCAACGACGACATATCCAGGCCGAACAGGCTCGGGATCACTCGGCGCAGGGGTTTGAGCAACGGTTGCGTAGCCTTCACCACGAACTGGCACAGCGGGTTGTAGAAGTTCGCCCGCACCAGTTGCAGGATAAAACGCATCAGCACGATCAGCAGGTACAGGCTGCCCAAGGTCTGAATGATGAAAATGGCAGCGTCATTGATTCCGAGCATGTGTGTTTCCTATCTAATCCAGTTGCGAGTAGGGGACGACTATTTACCCAGCTGCTCGGCCATTTCAGCCGAACGATGTGCCGCGGCACCCAGTGCTTTTTCCACCAGGGCTTCAAAGCCCCCGGCCTGGAACGATTCGATGGCCGCTTGCGTGGTGCCGCCCGGGGACGTCACGCGGCGGCGCAGCTCGGCCGCATCCACCTCGCTGGCGACGGCCATCTTCGCGGCGCCCAGCGCGGTTTGCTCGGCCAGTTGCTCAGCGACTTCGTGTGGCAGGCCCAGTTTCACGCCGGCGGCGGTCATGGCTTCGATCAGCAGGAAGAAGTAGGCCGGGCCGCTGCCGGAGACGGCGGTCACCGCATCCAGTTGCTGTTCCTGTTTCAGCCACAAGGCGATGCCCACCGCAGACAGCAGCTCTTGAGCCTGGTCGCGCTGTTGGGCGGTCACTTCGGACGTCGCGTACAGGCCGCTCACGCCCTGGCGCAGCAGCGCCGGGGTGTTGGGCATGCAGCGCACGATTGGCTGGGCACCCAGCCAGTTGTTCATGCTGGCGCAGGTGATGCCAGCGGCAATCGATACCACCAGTTGATGCGGTTGCAGGCTCGGGCGCAGGCTTTCGCACACGGCTTTCATGGCTTGCGGCTTCACCGCCAGCACGATCACGTCAACGCCCTGAATGGCTTCGGCGTTGTCGGCAAAGGTTTCGATCCCGTGCTCGGCGCTGACGCGCTCGCGTGTGTCGGCGCCCGGGTCGCTGGCGCGGATGTGCTGGGCTTGCAGGCCTTTGGCCCGTAAGCCACCGATCAGGCTGGCCGCCATGTTACCGGCGCCGATAAAGGCAATACGCGTGTTGCTCATGACAGGTCCTTATTCAGAGGAAAGTCAGCCATTTGATGGCTGGCCGTAGTCGCGGGCGCCAAACAGCGCGGTACCGATCCGCACCCAGGTGGCGCCTTGGGCGATGGCCGACTCAAGGTCGTGGCTCATGCCCATGGAAAGTGTGTCCAGGCCCAGGTTCAGGCTCGCTTGCAGGTCGCGTACTGTCGCGAAGGCTGCATCCTGCTCGGCACGGTCTTCAGTCGGCTCGGGGATCGCCATCAAACCACGCAGCTTCAGGCGCGGCAGGGCACTGATCGCTGCGGCCAGGGCCGGCAGGTCGGCGGGTGTACAGCCGGACTTGCTGGCTTCGCCACTGACGTTGACCTGGATGCAGATGTTCAGCGGCGGCAGGTCGGCCGGGCGTTGTTCGGACAGGCGTTGCGCGATTTTCAGGCGGTCCACGGAATGCACCCAAGCAAAGTTCTCGGCGATCGCACGAGTCTTGTTCGATTGAATGGGGCCGATGAAGTGCCAACTCAAGGGCAGGTCGGTTAATTCAGCTTGTTTGCCCAGGGCTTCCTGCAGGTAGTTCTCGCCAAAATCGCGCATCCCGGCCGCATAGGCTTCGCGTACCGCTTGTGCGGGTTTGGTCTTGCTCACGGCCAGCAGGTGGATGCTGCTTTCGTCACGTTGCACGGCGTGGGCCGCGGCGCGGATCCGCTCGCTAACCAGGCCAATGTTGTCTGCTATCGTCGACATTCAAGATGCACCCGTGGATATGGAGTCCGCGGCATTCTACTGGAAATGGAAAGCCCTATGGATATCACTGAATTGCTGACGGCCAGCGTGCGTCGTGGCGCCTCTGACCTGCATTTGTCGGCTGGCGTGGCGCCGATGCTGCGTGTGGATGGCGAGGTCTGGCCCCTGGACGGCCCGGCACTGTCCCCCCCGCAAGTGGCGGATTTATTGAGCCCTTTGCTCAACCAATACCAAGAAAAGGATTTCGAAACATCTCTTGAAACGGATTTTGCCTTCGAGCTGCCGGGCGTGGCACGGTTCCGGGCGAATGTGTTCCAGCAGGCGCGCGGCATGGGCGCGGTGTTTCGTACCATTGCGACCGAAGTACAAAGCCTGGAAAGCCTCGGGCTGGGAGAAGTGTTCCAGCGGATCGCCCGGTTTCCGCGCGGCCTGGTGTTGGTGACCGGGCCAACCGGGTCCGGCAAGTCCACGACGCTGGCAGCGATGATCGACCATCTTAATCAACACCGGCGCCAGCACATTCTTACGCTGGAAGACCCCATCGAATTTATCCACAGGCCGAAAATGGCCTTGATCAACCAGCGGCAGGTACAACGCGATACACACAGTTTTTCCACGGCACTGCGCTCGGCGCTACGGGAAGACCCGGATGTCATTCTGGTGGGTGAGTTGCGCGACCTGGAAACCATACGCCTGGCGCTGACGGCGGCTGAGACCGGCCACCTGGTATTTGGCACCGTGCACACCACTTCGGCGGCAAAGACCGTGGACAGGCTGGTGGATGTGTTCCCGGCGGGGGAAAAGGCCATGGTTCGCTCGATGCTGTCGGAGTCGTTGCAGGCCGTGGTGTCCCAAGTGCTGGTCAAGAAGATCGGCGGCGGGCGGGTGGCGGCTCACGAAATCATGCTGGGCACGCCGGCCATCCGTAACCTGATCCGTGAGGACAAGGTGGCGCAAATGGTCTCCGCGATACAGACCGGTGGGGCGCTGGGCATGAAAACGTTGGATATGAGCTTGAAGGCGTTGGTCAGCGAAGGGTTGGTCAGCCGCGAGGAGGCGCGGGGGCAGGCGAGGGTGCCGGGGGATATCTGAGGTCTTGCGGGCCATGAAAATCAAATGTGGGAGCGGGCTTGCTCGCGAAGGCGCAGTGTCAGTCACCATCTTAGGTGACTGATCTACCGCCTTCGCGAGCAAGCCCGCTCCCACATTGTTTACCGCATTTCAGCCAGGGATCAGCGCTGCACAACCCGCAGGTTGTTCTGCTCTTTAGGCAGAACACGCTTGGCAATCACGTAGTTCTTGTCCCAGAACGGCTTCTTCAGCGTGTCGATGCTCACCGACTTGCCACGACGCGGTGCGTGGATAAAACGGTCGTTGCCCAGGTAGATGGCAACGTGGTTGACCTGGCGGCTCTTCAGTTTGAAGAACAACAGGTCACCCGGTTTCAGGTCCTTGCGATCAACCTTCAGCCCGTGGCCGGCGGCCATGGCGTTGGAAGTGCGGGGCAAATCCACCGCTTTAACGTCATTAAAGGCATATTTCACCAAGCCACTGCAGTCGAACCCTTTACTTGGGCTGCTGCCGCCCCAACGATAAGGAGTACCGAGCACGTTAACGGCGCGGCTGAGGACATTACTGCTTTGCTTGGTGTTGCCGGCCAGTTGGGTATGAATGGCTTTACCGTGGGCCTTGCTCACTTGAGTAGGGCGGTTGACGGTCAGCTTTACCGACTTGGCAGTGCTGGGTGTGCTGTGAACTTTAGGGGTAAAACCGTTAACGTTAGGAAGACGTTGCTCACGATTGGTGGCGTGGGCGGCCAGTGGCATTAATAGGCAAATGGTTAGCCATGTCTTGAAAAATGGTCGCATTAGGCGTGGCTCTTTTTGGTTTGCGCGCAACTTTATAACAGCTTTTTGTGTCGTTCTAAGGCCGTTTGTCGACTGAACCCTGGGGTCAAATTCAGGAAAAACGCGACGAATTGCCGCTATTGTCCTACAGAGGTCAGGTGGCATAAGGCTTTGCGGGAGGGAAGATACCATTTGCCGTGCGTCGGGCGCCCGTAAAAAAGTCACAAAGAAAATGAAAAAATTTATCTATCGAGGCAAAAGAGGTACTCCATGAACACCTATCGACAGGATGTGATGCAGCAGGACACCCACAGCAAGGTGATTGGCTACCTGCTCTGGATTTTCGGTTTTACCGGGGCGCATCGCTTCTATTATGGCAAGCCCGTGACCGGGACAATCTGGTTTTTCACCTTCGGCCTGTTCGGTATCGGGTGGCTGATCGACGTGTTCCTGATCCCGGCCATGGACCGTGAAGCGGACCTGCGTTTTACCGCCGGGCCCATCGAATACAACGTGGCCTGGGTACTGTTGGCGTTCCTGGGTGTGTTCGGTCTGCACCGTATGTACCAGGGCAAATGGATCACTGGCCTGATCTACCTGCTGACCGGTGGGTTGTTCCTGATCGGTGTGCTGTATGACTTCTGGACGTTGAATACGCAGATTTCGATCCGCAATGCCGAGCGCAATAGCGGGCGCTGAGTCTCTCAAGGCCTATACAAAACCAAATGTGGGAGGGGGCTTGCTCCCGATGGCAGTGGGTCAGCTACAGATAAGCTGACTGACCCACCGCCATCGGGAGCAAACCCCCTCCCACTTTTTTTACCGTGTCCGCTTTAGGCCTGGTAGCTGATCCGCCCATCCACCAAGGTGTACCGCACCGTCGCCGGCAGGCTATGGCCGATGAACGGGCAGTTTTCGCCCTTGGACAGCCAGTGTTCCCCGGCAACCGTGGAGCTGGCCGGATCAAACAGCACCAGGTCCGCCGCCGAGCCCACCGCCAGCTTACCCGCCGGCAGGCGCAAGGCCTCGGCCGGGCCGGCGCTCAGGCGCGCCAGCAGCGTCGGCAGGTCGAGCAAGCCATCCTCCACCAGCGTCATCGCCAATGGCAGCAACAGTTCGACGCTGCTGATGCCCGGCTCTGTCGCGCCAAACGGTGCCAGCTTGGCATCCCGCTCGTGGGGCTGGTGATGGCTGGAGATCGCCGAGACAACGCCTGACTTCACGGCCGCACGCAAACCTTCACGGTCGGCCAGGGTGCGCAGCGGCGGCTGCACGTGGTAAAGGCTGGAAAAGTCGATCAGCGCCTCATCGGTCAAAATCAGCTGATACAACGCCACGTCCGCCGTCACCGGCAGGCCACGAGCCTGTGCCTGGGCGATCAAGGCCACGCCCCGCGCGCTGGTCAATTGGCTGAAGTGCGCGCGCACGCCGCTTTGTTCCACCAGCAGCAGGTCGCGGGCCAGGGCTACGGTTTCAGCGGTTTCCGGAATACCCGGCAGGCCGAGGAAGCTGGCGACGGCGCCTTCATGGGCCAGGCCGCCTTCGGCCAGGTCGCGGTCCTGGGAGTGAAAAATCACCGTCAGGTCGAAGGTGGCCGCGTATTCCAGGGCGCGACACAGCGTGCGCGTACTGCGGAAGCTTTCCAGGCCGTTGCCGAATGCCACGCAACCGGCGTCGCGCAGGGCGATCAGCTCGGCGAGCTGTTCGCCTTCCAGGCCTTTGCTCAGCGCGCCGATCGGGAACACTTTGCAATTGCCGGCTTCACGGGCGCGGTCGAGGATCAGCTCGGTCACGGCCGAAGTGTCCAGCACGGGCTTGGTGTGCGGCGGGCAGCACAGGCTGGTCACGCCACCGGCAGCGGCGGCGCGGGTTTCGCTGGCGATACTGCCTTTGCGGCTATAACCCGGCTCACGCAGGGCGACGTTCAGGTCCACCAGGCCAGGCGCGGCCACCAGGCCTTTGGCGTCGATGGTCTCAACCGCGCTGAAGCCGCTGGGCGCGGCGCCGATGGCGATGATTTTGCCGGCTTCCACATGAAGATCGGTAACGTGATCCAGGCCGCTGGCCGGATCGATGACTCGGGCGCCGAGAATGCTGAGCTTCACTGGGCGTTCTCCTGCTCGAATTGACGTTGCGCGGTTTGCCCGCTCATGGCCATGGACAGCACGGCCATGCGTACGGCGATGCCGTAAGTCACCTGGTTCAAGATCACCGATTGCGCGCCGTCGGCCACCGCCGACTCAATCTCTACGCCACGGTTGATCGGGCCTGGGTGCATCACGATGGCATCCGGCTTGGCGCCGGCCAAACGCGCGGTGGTCAGGCCGAACAGGCGGTAGAACTCACCTTCGCTCGGCAGCAGGCCGCCGGCCATACGCTCGCGTTGCAGACGCAGCATGATCGCCACGTCCACATCCTTAAGGCCTTCGGCCATGTCGGTGTAGACCTTCACGCCGTACTGCTCGATGCCGATCGGCAGCAAGGTTTTTGGCGCGATCACGCGGATGTCCGGGCAACCCAGGGCTTTGAGGGCCAGCATGTTTGAGCGGGCTACCCGCGAGTGCAGGATGTCGCCGACGATGGCCACCGACAGGTTTTCAAAGCCGCCCTTGTGCCGACGGATCGTCAGCATGTCGAGCATGCCTTGGGTCGGGTGGGCGTGACGGCCGTCGCCGCCATTGATGATTGCCACGTTCGGGCACACGTGTTCGGCGATGAAGTGCGCGGCACCGGAGTCGCCGTGGCGTACCACGAACATGTCGGCGGCCATGGCTTCCAGGTTGCGCAGGGTGTCGAGCAGGGTCTCGCCCTTGCTCGCCGACGAGGTGGACACGTTCAGCGTGATCACGTCGGCCGACAGCCGCTGGGCCGCCAGTTCAAAGGTGGTGCGGGTGCGGGTAGAGTTCTCGAAGAACACATTGCAGATGGTCTTGCCGCGCAGCAGCGGGACCTTCTTCACCGCGCGGCCACCGACTTCAAGGAACGAGTCGGCCGTGTCGAGGATTTCAGTCAGCAGTTCGCGGGGCAAACCGTCGAGGGACAAGAAGTGTTGCAGCTGGCCCTGAGCATTGAGCTGCAGCGGGCGCTTGGCATCTAGAGGCGTCATCGCGGGGACTCTGTACAAGGCGGTTTAAAGGGCAAGGTCTTGCAGTTCGAGTTCGAGCGGCGTTGGACCGGACAATTTTACCCGCTGGTGGGCTCCCAGGGACAGGGTTGCGCCGACTACATCCGGGCTGATCGGCAATTCGCCGGCGTCCAGGTCCAGCAGGCACACCAGGGTCACACTGGCGGGGCGGCCATAGTCGAACAGCTCGTTCATGGCGGCGCGGATAGTGCGGCCGCTCATCAGCACGTCGTCGATCAGCACCAGGTGCTGGCCTTCGATTTCGAACGGCAGGGCCGAAGGACGCACTTGCGGGTGCAGGCCGTTCTGGCTGAAGTCGTCGCGGTAGAAGGACACATCCAGCGTGCCCAGTGGCGAATCACTGCCCAGTTCTTCCAATAACGCTTGGGCCACCCACACACCGCCGGAGCGAATGCCGATAAAGCGCGGTTCGCTGATGGCACGGTGTTGCAGGTGCGCCTTGAGGCGAATCGCCATCTGGCTGATCAGTTCGGCGGGATTGGGCAGGCTCATGGTGGCTCCTTCAAGGCCTTGCGCGGCGGGGGTGCGTGCAAGGTCCGGGCTCAAACGTAAAAAGACGCGGCAAGCCGCGTCAGTCAGGATTCAAATAAAGCGGTGTTTTCATCCAGCCAACCCTGCAACAGCAAGGCGGCGGCGATGGCGTCCACCGGGTTGTCGCGGTAACTGCCTTTCTGGCCGCCACGGTCCCGGCGCTCGCCTTTGGCTTCAAAGGTGGTCAGGCGTTCGTCGTGGGTATAGAAGGGCAGGTTGTAGCGGCCGTTGAGGCGGCGGGCGAACTTTTCCGCGCGCAGGCACATCTCGCTGGGGGTGCCGTCCATGTTCAAGGGCAGGCCAACCACGACTGCGTCGGGCTTCCACTCCTTGATCAGGGCTTCGACCTGGTTCCAGTCCGGCACGCCGTTCTGGGCTTTCAAGGTGCACAGCTCACGGGCCTGGCCGGTAATGACCTGGCCGACTGCCACGCCGATCTGTTTGGTGCCGTAGTCAAACCCGAGGATCAAGCGCAAGGCCATCAGGCGTGCCCCGCCTGGCTGGTCAGCAGGTTGAGGTTGACCCGCAACTTGGCCGCCGCCGCTTCCAGGCGCAGTTCGCTGGCGGTGTTGAACAGGATGTCGGCGTCGAACGGGCAGGTCAGCCACGCATTACTGGCCAATTCGGCCTCCAGTTGCCCGGCTTCCCAACCGGCGTAGCCGAGGGTAATCACGCTTTGCTCAGGCCCCACGCCGTCGGCGATGGCGAACAGCACGTCTTGGGAAGTGGACAACGACACACCTTCGAGGTCGACCGTGGCCTGAAACTTGGGCCCGGTCGGGTGCAGCACAAAACCGCGATCGGTCTGCACCGGCCCGCCGATATAGATCGGCACGCTCTGGCAACGGGCCGGCGGGTCGATCTCGGGGCGCAGTTGCTCAAGGATGTCGGCCAGGTTCAGCTCTTGCGGGCGGTTCACCACCAGCCCCATGGCACCATTGGCCGTGTGCTCGACGATATAGGTCAAGGTCTGCGCAAAGTTCGGGTCGGCCATATGGGGCATGGCGATCAGGAATTGGTGCTTGAGGTAGGTCGGGCTGACATTTTTCATGTCCGCTAGTGTGGCGTTGGAGGGGCGAACTGACAAGCTGGGGATGCGGGTGATGTGGCAATTGTCATCAATTGCTGAACAGCTGATCACCCCGGGCAAACTTCCAGGTGCGGATGATTTCCAGGCGGTCTACATCATTCAGGTCGCCGGTAAACGGTGCGAAAGGCGCGGCCAGGCGCACGATGCGCTGGGCGGCCTGGTCCAGCAGCGGCTGGCCGGATGACTCCAGCACCTGCACTTCATATAACGAACCATCACGGTTGATCGACACCAACAAGCGCAAATTGCCATAGATCTGCTGGCGCCGGGCTTCATCCGGGTAGTTGAGGTTGCCGATGCGTTCGACCTTCTTGCGCCACTCGTCCTTATACCAGGCACCTTTGTCGCGCATGGTCGAGGCAGCGTTCAGGCGGTAGATACGGGGGCGCTTGGCGTACAACTGTTGTTCGTTGGCCAGTTCGGCTTCGAGGCTGGAGATCTGGTCGGAGAGCTGCGAACTGTCAAAAGTCGGCGCCGGTTTTACTGGTTCGGGCTGCGGCTCGGTCTTGGCTTTCTCGCGCTGGGTCGGGGCTTTTTGCGGTTTGGGCGCGACGGTGGTCACCGCAGCCTTGGGCGCGGCTTGCTTGACTTCGGGCTTGGGCGTCGGCGGCGGGGTGACTTTATTGACCTTGTTGTCCTGGAACGGCGCCACTTCAGTGGTCTTGGGCACGGCTTTCTTGTCGAGCGTGCCGCTGCCCTGCTGGTTGTCCTGAGCGAGAAAATCCGCCTTCTCCGGCTTCTTTTCGCTCTTGAACGTGGCGAGGGTGATTTCCAGGGTTTTGGTGATCTGCTTGGGTTCGACAAAGGTGAAGCCCAGGCCGAGCAGCAAGGCGAGGTGAATCAAGGCCGCCAGGAACAGGGTAAATCCGAGCCGATCAGCCGGGCGCACGCCACTGTGGGAGAGTTCGGGGGACAGATCGGACGGGAGTGTCATGACAAAAAAACCAACATCGCGCGTTTCACAGGTGGCGCATGATAACGCAATGTTGGTGTGTGTCCGGCTGTTCTATGTCACTTGGCTTGTAGCTTGCGCTCAATGGCCGCCATCAGCATTTCGCCGATGTTCGTGCCAAATGCGTTGTCAATCTCGCGGATACAGGTCGGGCTGGTGACGTTGATTTCAGTGAGGCTCTCACCAATAACGTCAAGCCCCACAAACAGCAGGCCTTTCTCGCGCAGGGTTGGGCCAACCTGAGCGGCGATCCAACGGTCCTTATCCGACAATGGCCGTGCTTCACCACGACCGCCGGCCGCCAGGTTGCCACGGGTTTCACCCGCTGCCGGGATACGCGCCAGGCAGTAATCCACCGGCTCGCCGTCGATCATCAGGATGCGCTTGTCGCCGTCCTTGATCGCCGGCAGGTAAGCCTGGCCCATGATCTGCTGGGTGCCCAGCGCGGTCAGGGTTTCCAGGATCACCGACAGGTTCGGGTCGCCGGCACGGTGACGGAAGATCGAGGTGCCGCCCATGCCGTCCAGCGGCTTGAGGATCACATCGCCGTGCTTGGCGGCGAATTCACGCAACACATCGGCGCGGCGGCTGACCACGGTGGGCGGGGTGCACTGCGGGAACAGCGTGGCGAACAGCTTTTCATTGCAGTCGCGCAGGCTTTGCGGCTTGTTGACGATCAGCACGCCGGCGCGCTCGGCTTGTTCCAGCAGGTAGGTGGAGTAGACGAATTCCATGTCGAACGGCGGGTCCTTGCGCATCAGGATCACGTCCAGGTCGCTCAAGGGGCTGTCGATTTCATCCGCAAGCTCAAACCACTTTTCCGGGTTGGCAAACACCTGCAGCGGGCGCATGCGTGCGCGGGCTTCGCCGTCGCCCTGGTAAAGGTCGCGCTGCTCCATATAGAACAGGCTCCAGCCGCGGGCCTGGGCGGCCAGGAGCATGGCCAGCGAGCTGTCCTTTTTATAGGAAATGCTGGCGATAGGGTCCATGACAATGCCGACGCGAACGCTCATGGGGGATTTTCCTCTAGCAAATTAGGGCGCATAAAAGTGGCGTCAGAGTGGCGCTGCGGCTGTTGTGGGTCAAGGAAAAACCACCTGGCCGGTTGCTCGATAGATTGCGCCCGGAGACTGTGCTAAAAAGACTGGCACGGCGCAGCAGCCCTTGAATTCCAAGGCTTGCGGCGCTCATCCTGTGCAACATCAGGCAGTACACACCGAAAACCGATTCGCTGTGGCGATGGTAGAGCAGATATGGAACAGCATTCCAACGCCTTGAGAGTGATGGTGATCGACGATTCGAAAACGATCCGCCGCACCGCCGAGACGCTGTTGAAGAACGTGGGGTGCGATGTCATCACGGCCATCGACGGTTTCGATGCATTGGCCCGGATTGTTGATCACCACCCGCACATTATCTTTGTCGACATCATGATGCCGCGCCTGGATGGCTATCAGACCTGCGCCCTGGTGAAGAATAATCCGGCGTTCAAGTCGATCCCGGTGATCATGCTGTCCTCCAAGGACGGCCTGTTCGACAAGGCCAAGGGGCGCATCGTTGGTGTCGATCAGTTTTTGACCAAGCCTTTCAGCAAGGAAGAACTGCTGAGTGCGATCAAGGCCTATGTGCCAGGGTTCGCCGCAGTAGAACAAGCACACTGACGCCGCCTCACAAGGGCAGGCGCCGACCAATGTAGTGGGGAAAACCATGGCACGCGTTCTGATCGTCGACGATTCGCCGACTGAAATGTACAAACTGACCGGCATGCTGGAAAAGCATGGGCATCAGGTCCTCAAGGCCGAAAATGGCGCTGACGGCGTGGCGCTTGCCCGTCAGGAAAAACCCGATGCGGTCCTGATGGACATCGTGATGCCGGGCCTCAATGGCTTCCAGGCAACGCGTCAGCTGTCCAAGGAGCCGGAAACCAACGGCATTCCGATCATCATCATCACCACCAAGGATCAGGAAACCGACAAGATCTGGGGCGCGCGCCAGGGCGCCAAGGACTACCTGACCAAGCCGGTGGACGAAGAAACCCTGATTGCCACCCTGAACAAGGTGCTGGCCGGCTGACGGCACGCCATCATGACCGAGTCGCAAACCGCCTTCGAACTGCTGCTGGACATCGACCGCCGCTGCCGCCTGTTGGCGGCTGACCTGCCGTCCCAGGAAACCCGTCTGCAGCGTTGGAGCGGGATCGGCTTTCGCCTGGGGCCGCATTGGTATGTGGCGCCGATGGGCGAAGTCGCCGAGGTGTTGCACGAACCGCGTTGCACCTTGATGCCGGGGGTTAAACCCTGGGTCAAGGGCGTGGCCAACCTGCGCGGGCGTTTGCTGCCGGTGATGGACCTGGGCGGGTTTCTCGGCCTGGACCTGTCCAAGGCGCGCAAGCAACGGCGGGTGCTGGTGGTGGAATTCAACGACTTGTTTGTCGGGCTGCTGGTAGATGAGGTGGTGGGCATGCAGCATTTCGCACAAGACGCCTTGTTGACAGGCGCCAACTCCGGCGTGCCGTTTATTCAGGGGCAGTTCGACAGCGACCAGCTCTGGCAGGTCTTCAGCCCCTTCGCTTTGGCCCAGGCCCCAGGCTTCATGGATGTTGCCGCATGACCACCGCTACTACTCCCAAACCGCAAGCCGCGTCGCGCAGCCGTTCGCAGATCATCGTGCTGTTTATCGCGCTGATCGTGTTCATCATGCTGTTGTTCGCCAACTTCGCGTACCTCAACACCCAATCCACCTATGACAAACAGTACATCGGCCACGCCGGTGAGCTGCGCGTGCTGTCCCAGCGCATCGCCAAAAATGCCACCGAAGCCGCTGCCGGCAAGGCCGCCGCGTTCAAGCTGCTGGGCGACGCGCGCAACGACTTCGCCCAGCGCTGGGGCTACCTGAAAAAAGGTGACGCCGAGACCGGCCTGCCGGCGGCGCCCAGTGCGGTACGCGCCGAGATGCGCGCCGTGCAGACTGACTGGGAAGCGCTGCTGAAAAACACCGACGCGATCCTCGCCAGCGAGCAGACGGTGTTGTCGTTGCATCAAGTGGCCGCGACCCTGGCCGAAACCGTGCCGCAATTGCAGATGGAGTCGGAAAAGGTCGTCGATATCTTGCTGCAGCGCGGCGCCCCGGCGAGCCAGGTGGCGTTGGCTCAGCGCCAGTCGCTGCTGGCCGAGCGCATCCTGGGCGCCGTCAATACCGTGCTGGCCGGCGACGAAACCGCCGTGCAGGCCGCCGACGCGTTTGGTCGCGATGCCAACCGCTTCGGCCTGGTGCTCAACGGCATGCTCAACGGCAACCCGGGCCTGCGCATTACCCAGGTTGAAGACCACGATGCCCGCGCGCGCCTGGCGGAAATCGCCGAGCTGTTTGAGTTCGTCTCCGGCTCTGTGGATGAAATCCTTGAAACCTCGCCGCAACTGTTCCAGGTGCGCGCTTCGGCGAGCAATATTTTCAACCTGTCGCAAACCCTGCTCGATGAAGCCTCACACCTGGCCACCGGGTTTGAAAACCTCGCCAGCGGGCGCAGCTTCGACACCATCGGCGGCTATGTGCTGGGCCTGTTGGCGTTGACCTCGATCATCCTGATCGGCCTGGTGATGGTGCGCGAAACCAACCGCCAACTGCATGAAACCGCCGAGAAGAACGAGCGCAACCAGAACGCGATCATGCGCCTGCTCGACGAAATCGAAGACCTGGCCGATGGCGACCTCACGGTGACCGCCTCGGTGACCGAAGACTTCACCGGCACCATCGCCGACTCCATTAACTATTCGGTGGACCAACTGCGCGATCTGGTCGCCACCATCAACCTCACCGCCGGGCAAGTTGCCGGCGCGGTGCAAGAGACCCAGGCCACCGCCATGCATCTGG
This sequence comes from Pseudomonas sp. O39, assembly GCF_045447295.1. Lineage (NCBI taxonomy): Bacteria > Pseudomonadati > Pseudomonadota > Gammaproteobacteria > Pseudomonadales > Pseudomonadaceae > Pseudomonas > Pseudomonas sp. O39. The sequence goes on along the minus strand of NZ_JBJGXV010000004.1, from coordinate 122,434 downwards.
CCCAGGCCTCGGAGCATCAGGCCCAGCAAATCGCCGAAGCCTCCACCGCGATCAACCAGATGGCCCAGTCCATCGACCAGGTGTCGGCCAACGCGGCGGAGTCTTCGGCGGTGGCGGAGCGTTCGGTGGAAATCGCCAACAAGGGCAATGAGGTGGTGCACAACACCATCCACGGCATGGACAACATTCGCGAGCAGATCCAGGACACCGCCAAGCGCATCAAGCGCCTGGGCGAGTCTTCCCAGGAGATTGGCGATATCGTCAGCCTGATAGACGACATTGCCGACCAGACCAACATCCTCGCCCTCAACGCGGCGATCCAGGCGAGCATGGCCGGTGACGCCGGGCGCGGTTTTGCGGTGGTGGCCGATGAAGTGCAACGGTTGGCTGAACGCTCATCCGCCGCCACCCGGCAAATCGAAACGCTGGTGCGGGCCATTCAGACCGACACCAATGAAGCCGTTATTTCCATGGAACAGACCACCACCGAAGTGGTGCGTGGCGCGCGGTTGGCCCAGGACGCCGGGGTGGCGCTGGAAGAAATCGAAGGCGTGTCGAAAACCCTGGCGGCGTTGATTCAGAGTATTTCCAATGCGGCGCAGCAACAGACGTCGTCCGCCGGGCAGATCTCCCTGACGATGAACGTGATCCAGCAAATCACCACGCAGACGTCATCCGGCTCGACCGCCACCGCCGAAAGTATCGGCAACCTGGCGAAGATGGCCAGCCAGTTGCGCAGGTCGGTGTCGGGTTTCACCTTGCCACCGCCCAAGCAAGTTGAGGATTGAAATGCAGTCAAAATGTGGGAGCGGGCTTGCTCGCGAAAGCTATGTATCAGTCGCCTAATCTGCTGGCTGGCCCACCGTATTCGCGAGCAAGCCCGCTCCCACATTTAATCTTCATTGGTTTTGAGATCTTGGCAACACACGCAGTCCATGAATTCTAAGCGGAGCAGTTATGGTTGATCGGCACGACTACGTGGCCCTCGAATGGGTCAAGGGCGACATTGCCGAAACCCTGAAACAGGCCCGTTCGGCGCTGGACGCGTTTGTCGAAACCAGCGACGGCGACGCCATCGGCGAGTGCCTGGCCTGCGTCCATCAGGTGCATGGCGCGCTGCAAATGGTCGAGTTCTACGGCGCGGCCCTGCTGGCTGAAGAAATTGAAGAGCTGGCCCTGGCCCTGCAAGCCGAACGCGTCAGCCAGCGCGATGAAAGCATCCGCCTGCTGCAACAGGCGCTTAGCCAGTTGCCGCTGTACCTCGAGCGCGTACACAGTGCCCGCCGCGACCTGCCGCTGGTGGTGTTGCCGCTGCTCAATGACCTGCGCAGCGCGCGCGGCGAAAGTCTGCTGTCGGAGACCAGCCTGTTCAGCCCGCAACTGCTGTCGATTGCGCCGTTGCCCGATGAGGCCTTGGCCCAGCGCGCGCTGCCTGACCTTCACGAGCAACTGCGCCAGTGGCACCAGCTTCTGCTGCAGGCGTTGGCCGGTTTGCTGCGCGAAGACCATGGCCCAAGCAACCTGGAAGACATGGCGCGGGTTTTCGCGCGCCTCGAAGCGCTATGCCAGGGCGCGCCGCTGCTGCCTTTGTGGCAAGTCACCTCGGCGCTGGTCGAAGGCATGCTCACGGGCGTGATCGCCAACAGCCCGGCGCTGCGCAGTTTGCTCAAAGCCAGCGACAAGCAACTCAAGCGCCTGCTGGTCCAGGGTATCGGCGGCATCAACCAACCTGCGCCGGATGAACTGCTCAAGAGCCTGCTGTTCTACGTCGCCAAGGTCACCCGGCTAACGCCGCGCATGCAAAGCCTCAAGGAACGCTACGGCCTGGATGAAGCCTTGCCCGACAGCGCCGTGGTCGATGCCGAGCGCGCGCGCCTGGCCGGGCCGGATCGCAATGCCATGGGCTCGGTGCTTGGCGCGTTGTGCGAGGAACTGGTGCGGGTCAAGGAGCGCCTGGACCTGTTCGTGCGCAGTGACCGGCAGCACACCAGCGACCTTGATGCCTTGCTGGCGCCCCTGCGGCAGATCGCCGACACCTTGGCCGTGCTGGGCTTCGGCCAGCCGCGCAAAGTCATTATCGACCAGCTTGCCGTGGTGCTTGGCCTGGTCCAAGGCCACCGCGAACCCAATGATGCAGTGCTGATGGATGTCGCCGGGGCCTTGCTCTATGTCGAGGCCACGCTGGCGGGAATGGTCGGCACCGTCGAACCGGAAAGCCGCGAAGAAAGCCGCCTGCCCACCACTGACCTGACCCAGATTCACCAACTGGTTATCCGCGAATCTTGCCAGTGCCTCAAGCAAGCCAAAGAGCTGGTGATTGACTGCATTGAAGCCCATTGGGATCGCCAGCGCCTGGAGTCTCTGCCCGAGTTGCTCAGCCAAGTGCGCGGGGCGTTGGCGATGATTCCCCTGCCGCGCGCGGCGAGCCTGATGCGCGGCTGTACCGATTATGTCGACGAACAACTGATGGTGAACGAGGCCGCGCCCTCCGAGGTACAACTGGCGCATTTTGCCGACGTAATCAGCAGCCTGGAGTACTACCTGGAACGCATGCTTCAGGACGCCGACGCTGCGGGCGAACGCGTGCTGGAACTGACCACCCAGGGCCTGGCCGCGCTCGGCTATCTGCCCGCCGAAAAACCCTGGCGTCAGGCACTGGTCGCGCCGGACGGCGCGCTGTCGACCGAGGTTGCGCCGAGCCAATCCCAGTTCGACGCACTGGCCAGCCCGACATCACGCCTGAACCCGCCTGCACTGCAACGCCCCGGCAGCCTGCTGCCACCGCCGCTCGGTGAAGAGCCCATCGACGATGAGCTGCGCGAAGTCTTCCTCGAAGAAACCGACGAAGTCCTCGAAGTGCTGCACCGTTACTTGCCGAATTGCGCGGACAAAACCGCTCAAGGCGAGATGCGCCGCGCGTTCCACACCTTGAAAGGCAGCGGCCGTATGGTCCGCGCCCTGGTGCTGGCCGAGTTGGCCTGGGCAGTGGAAAACCTGCTTAACCGCGTGCTCGAACGCAGCGTTACCCTCGGCCCTGATATTCAACAGGTGCTGGATGAAGCCGTGGCCCTGCTGCCGGAATTGATTGCCGATTTCGCCACCGATGACCAACGCCAACGCGATGAAGTCGACGCCTTGGCCGCCCGTGCCCACGCCCTGGCCAGCGGCACTGAAAAGGTCGCAGAACCCCACGACCCGATGCTGTTGGAGATCTTCCGCAACGAAGCCCAGAGCCACCTGGAAAGCCTCAACCACTTCCTGCAGCAGGCCGCCGAACACGTGCCGCTGCAAGTCAGCGATGAACTGCAACGCGCCCTGCACACCCTCAAGGGCAGCGCCTACATGGCTGGCGTGTTGCCGATTGCCGAACTGGCGCGGCCGCTTGATCACCTGACCCGCGAATACAAGGCCCACCGCCTGCCGCTGGACCTGGATGAAGTGGAACTGCTGCTGGAAGCTGAAGGTTTGTTTCAGCGCGGGTTGCGACAACTGGACAGCGACCCGCTCGTGCCGATCAAGGGCGCAGCGGACCTGATCGGCCGTACCCAAAGCCTGCTCGACCATCAGCTCGACGCCTTGCTCGACGCGCCTAATACGGGCCTGCGTATCAAACGCGACCCGCAGTTGATTACCAACTTCCTGGCCCAAGGCATGGACATCCTGCTGGATGCCGAAAGCCTGCTGCGCCGCTGGCAGCAACACCCCGGCGAGCGCCAGGAGCTGACGGCGCTGCTGGACGAATTGACCACCTTGGGCGAGGGCGCGCACATCGCCGACCTGCACGCCATCGACGCGCTGTGCGAGGCCTTGCTCGATCTGTACGGTGCCGTGGAAGAGAGCAGCCTGGCGGTCAGCGAGCGGTTTTTCCAGGAGGCCGAACAGGCCCATGAAGCGTTGATCAACATGCTCGACCAACTGGCCGCCGGCCAGGAAATCAGCCCGGCCCCGGCGCGGGTACAAGCCCTGCGCGAATTGCTTGATGACGCCCTCGATCCGTCCGCCACCGGCCTGATCAAAAGCGACGGCAGCCGCGCCCTGAGCATCTCGGAACTGGGCGCCGCCACGGCACAGTTGGGCCAGGACACGGCGATGGACGACGAGATCGTCGAGATCTTCCTGGAAGAGGCGGTGGATATCCTCGACAGCGCCGGGCAGTCGCTTAAACGCTGGTTGCTGGAGCCCGACAGCGCGGCACCGCTCTCGTCACTGCAACGGGATTTGCACACCCTCAAAGGCGGCGCGCGCATGGCCGAGATTGGGCCAATTGGCAACCTGGCCCATGAGCTGGAATGCCTTTACGAAGGCTTGGTGGACCGCCGCTACAGCTACTCGCCGGAACTGTCCCACGTGCTGATGGCCAGCCATGAGCGGCTGGCCTTGCAGTTGGATCAACTGCAAGGCCACCAACCCCTGAGCGACTCCAGCGACTTGATCGCTCAACTGCGCGAGTTACGCCAGAGCAGCACGCCAGCCACCCCGGCAACTGCGCCCGAAGCGCCGGCTGACCCCGAGCTGCTGGATATTTTCCTCGAAGAAGCCGCCGATATTCTCGACAGCTCAAGCAGCGCGTTGCTGCGCTGGCAGGCTGAGCCGAACAATCGCCAGGAGGTGGAAACCCTGCTGCGCGACCTGCACACCCTCAAAGGGGGCGCGCGCATGGTCGAAATCGGGCCGATTGGCGATTTGGCCCATGAGCTGGAATTTCTCTACGAAGGGCTGTCCGCCGGTTTGCTGGCCCCGTCCCCCGAACTGTTCGCGTTGCTGCAGGGCTGTCATGACCGCCTGGCGCAGATGATCGATGCGGTGACGGACGGCTTGCCGGTGGGCTCGGTGGACAAGCTCATCGAGCGGATCAAAAGCCTGGTGCACCCGAGTGATGAACCGTTGTTGCCAGTGGCATTGCCAGCGGGCAAGGCGGAAGCGGCGGTTGATCCTGCTGCGGACATGGTGAAAATCTCTGCCGATTTGCTGGATGACCTGGTCAACCTGGCCGGTGAAACTTCGATCTTCCGTGGCCGTATCGAGCAGCAGGTGAACGACGCGCGCACCGCGCTCAATGAAGTCGAAACCACTATTGAGCGCATGCGCGACCAACTGCGCCGGCTCGACACCGAAACCCAGGGCCGCATCCTCAGCCGCCAGCAGGCCGAGGCCGAGCGCTTGGGTTATGAAGAATTTGACCCGCTGGAAATGGACCGCCACTCGCAGTTGCAGCAGCTGTCCCGAGCGCTGTCTGAGTCAGCCTCCGACTTGCTGGACCTCAAGGAAACCCTCGACCGCCGCAACCAGGATGCGCACAACCTGTTGCAGCAACAGGCGCGCATCAACACCGAGTTGCAAGAAGGCCTGATGCGCACGCGCATGGTGCCGTTTGAACGCATGCTGCCGCGCCTCAAGCGCATCGTGCGCCAGGTGGCGGAGGAGTTGGGCAAGGACGTCGAATTCGTGGTCGGCAATGCCGAGGGCGAGATGGACCGCAACGTGCTGGAACGCATGGTGGCGCCGCTGGAACATATGCTGCGCAATGCCGTGGACCATGGCCTGGAATCGCGCGAGGCACGGTTGCTGGCCGGCAAACCTGCGAGGGGCCGTATCAGCCTGGACCTGGCCCACGAAGGCGGCGATATCGTCTTCGACATGCGCGACGATGGCGCCGGGGTGCCACTTGAGGCGGTGCGGCGCAAGGCAATCAAGCGGGGTTTGCTCAGCCCCCATCAAGAGATCAGCGACCGCGACGTGTTGCAGTTCATCCTGCAGCCGGGGTTCTCCACGGCGGAAAAAATCACGCAGATTTCCGGGCGTGGCGTGGGCATGGACGTGGTGCACGAAGAAGTGCGCCAACTCGGTGGCTCGATGGTCATTGATTCGACGCCGGGCGAGGGCGTGCACTTTCGCATTCGCCTGCCGTTTACGGTGTCGGTCAACCGGGCACTGATGGTGCAATGCGCGGACGATCAATATGCGATTCCGCTCAACACTATTGAAGGCCTTGTGCGCGTGCTGCCCCACGAACTGGCGGGGCACTACCAACAAGACCCGCCACGTTATGAATACGCTGGCCAGCGCTACGAGTTGTTCTACCTGGGCGACCTGCTGCACACCGTCGCCCGGCCGAAACTGTTGGGCCAGTACCAGCCGGTGCCGGTGCTGCTGGTGCAATGCAACGAGCGGCGCGTGGCGGTGCATGTGGATGCCATGGCCGGTACGCGAGAGATCGTGGTCAAGGGCCTGGGCCCGCAGTTTGCGGGCGTGCAGGGGTTGTCCGGGGCGACCATTCTGGGCGATGGCCGCGTGGTGTTGATCATCGATTTGCTCGCGCATATCCGCGCCCGGCAACCGGCCTTGCCGGCCCGGTCGGTCGACGCCGCGCTGGTCCTCAACGACCCGCTGAAAAAACGCCCGCTGCTGGTGCTGGTCGTGGACGATTCGGTCACCGTGCGCAAAGTCACCAGCCGCCTGCTGGAGCGCAACGGCATGAACGTACTCACTGCCAAAGACGGGATCGACGCCATCGCCCTGCTCGAAGAACACACCCCGGACCTGATGCTGCTCGACATCGAAATGCCGCGCATGGACGGCTTCGAAGTGGCCATCCAGGTGCGCAACGACCCACGGCTGATGCGCCTGCCGATCATCATGATCACCTCGCGCACCGGCCAAAAACACCGCGACCGCGCCATGGCCATTGGCGTCAACGACTACCTCGGCAAGCCGTATCAAGAGTCGGTGCTGCTGGAAAGCATCGCCTACTGGAGCAAGTCCCATGCTTGACCACCGCACCAGCCAACTCACCGGCCTGCTATTGCCCCTGGCTGACCGCCACCTGGTGCTGCCCAACGTTGCCATCGCCGAACTGATCGACTATCAGCGTGGAGAACCGGCCAGCGATGCACCGCCGTGGTACCTGCGGCAAGTGACCTGGCGCGACCGGCAGTTGCCGTTGATCAGCTTTGAAGCGGTGTGCGGTGAGGCCAGCGTGACCGGCGAGCGCTCGCGGATTGTGGTGTTGAACGCGCTCGGCGGGCGACCGACGTTGAAGTTCATTGCGATGGTGATTCAGGGCATTCCCCGCTCGTACAAGCTCGATAGCCAGTTGAGTTACGTGGATGTGCCGCTGTGCCCGCTGGAACTGGCGGCGGTGCAGGTGGGGGAGCATGTGGCGAAAGTACCGGATTTGATGGGGTTGGAGGCCTTATTGGTAGAGTCCGGGTTGGCCTGACGATTAGCCTTGTGAAGATCCACTGTGGGAGCTGGCTTGCCTGCGATAGCGGTTTGTCAGTCACTGCATCAATAACCGACCCACCGCAATCGCAGGCAAGCCAGCTCCCACACTGAATTGTGCTCGGCCCAAGATCTCAATCAATCCGCGCAAATCGCTCAATCACCGGTTGCTCCCGATGCTCGGCCTGCCACAAGTCGTAGGCACTTTGCATCGACAACCATAGCTGCGCGGTACTCACGCCTGCCCGCTCCAGCCTCACGGCAAGGTCGGGGCTGACAGGCGCATGGCCATGCAAGATCCTTGAAAATGTCTCGCGGGCAAAGCCCAGGCGTCGTGCCATTTCAGTGATGGTAATGCCCAAGGCTGGGATTACATCTTCAAGCAGGATTTCGCCTGGGGGAGGTGGGTTGTGCATGCCTATGTTGGGTTTGACGGTCGGGTTCATGATGTTTGCCCGTGGCGCTATCCGGAGGGAAAAAAAGACTAGAGGGGCGGGTTCCAAGCAACAACCTGAATACCTTGTCGGAATATTCTCTGTGGCAAGCCCGCTCACCACAGGAAGCGCCTTTGCTTCGAGATTTGTAGGAGGACTTCAGATTTTTCCTGCAAGATTTCGGGCGGTGCATGAACTTGTTGCGGGTAGTCATGGCGGCTAGTCTTCGTCCCGTCATCGAAAAAACGGTGACACGGACGTGCAAGTCCGAGAAATCTGTTTAGGCGTTCAAGACGCCTAGATTCAAAGGCGTTCCTCAATGATTCGTTTAGGAACCGCACATCATGCCTAATTCGTCCTCGTCCAATATCTTCACCGTCAACCCCAATCAAAACACCGAAGCTCTACTCGTCGACGCCAGTGAAACCCTGTCATCGCTGAACGCCATGACCTGCAACCTGGCCTTTGACCTGAATACTTCCCAGCGCGCAATCATGCTCGGCATTCAGCAAATGGCCGAGTTGGGCCAGTTGCTGGTCGATAGAGCGCTGGAGCAGGTCAGCCCGGCGGCGGAAGGTTAAATCGGTCCCAAATAGGGGCTGGTCGTTCCCTGTTTAGGACCGCTACTTAACAGGCACCACCGAACAAATGTGGGAGCGGGCTTGCTCGCGAATGCAGGGTGTCAGTCGGTACATGTGTAACTGACCCACCGCATTCGCGAGCAAGCCCGCTCCCACATTTTGATCTTCATTCGGCTCGAATCCAGTATTTGCTGATTGATCGTTTCCTATACCCAACCGCTTAAACTTGATCGTTCCCAAAAAGGGACCTATCGTTCCCTTTTTGGGACTCTTTGGCCGCCGCCATGCAAACCTTGCCGCTCAGCACTGCGCTCTTCACCGTCACCCAGCAAAAAGTGCTGGGCCTGCTTTTTGGCAAGCCCGATCAAAGTTTTTTCACCAACGAAATAGCCCGCTGGGCCCAAGTGGGCAAGGGCAGCCTCACCCGCGAACTTGAGCGGTTGCAGTTGGCGGGCATCTTGAGCATGACGCGCCAAGGCAACCAGACCCACTACCAAGCCAATCCCCAGTGCCCGATTTACTCGGAGTTGTTGGCCATCGTGCGCAAGACGCTGAGCCTGGACGAACCCTTGCGCAATGCATTGGCGCCTTTCGCCGAGCAACTGACGTGGGCGTTCATCTACGGCTCCATCGCCAAGGGCGAGGCGCACTCATCCAGTGACATAGATCTGATGCTGATAGGTGAAAGCCTCAACTACAGTGAAGTCATGGAGCAGCTCATGCCGCTGGAAGAGCAACTGGGCCGCACCATCAACCCGACGCTTTACACCCTCGAAGACTGGATCGGCAAATGGAATGCCGGGAACAGTTTTGTGCAGCGGGTCGTGCAGCAGGACAAGATCAATCTGATGGGGGGCAACCCCCTGGAATCCACGGATGGACAGCAAGCCAAACCTGGAGAACCTGCAACGTAGCGGTGGCTTGAAGGCAGAGCCGCCGGATCGCAAGGAGTGTGATGGACTGATGCGCTCGGCCCGGGACCGATTAAGGGATGCGGGCAACCCACTGTTGTCGTTCGCCAGTCGTTTCGACCTGGCATACAACGCTGCCCACGCCATCGCGCTCACGGCCTTGCGTTTGCAAGGCTATCGTTCTGACAAACGCTATTTGGTCTTTCAATGTCTGATTCACTCCGCCGACGCGAACAAGGTGCAGGTGAGGTTATTGGCGCTGTGTCATGAGCGCCGAAACCTGGCGGAGTACGAAGGGTATATGGATGAGGATGAGGCGCTGCTGGGGCAGTTGATGGATGGCGCGATAACACTGCTGAATAAAGTGGAAGACGTGTTGGCTGTCCATCAGTGGCAATGACGTGACTCTTCTGAACACCACCGAACAAATGTGGGAGCGGGCTTGCTCGCGAATGCAGGGTGTCAGTCGGTACATGTATAACTGACCCACCGCATTCGCGAGCAAGCCCGCTCCCACATTTTTAATCTTCAGTCGGCTCGAACTCAGCGTTTGCTGATTATCCGTTACTCCAGCCGTAACGATCTGCCGTTGGGCTTGATTGATGCCCCCCGGATTCACTCCTAAGGTAAGCCCACGACAGCAAACCCCGTGGAGCGACCATGACAACAACCATCACCCCCGACTCGCGCTGGACGCGGCGGCGCGACGAGAAGCAGCGGCGCCTCGGGTTGGTCAAAAAATACGCAGACGGGGCGGTGCTGCCCAGCGACAAGATCGTCGAGGCTCTCGAAGCGCTGATCCTGCCTGGCGACCGCGTGGTGCTGGAGGGCAACAACCAGAAGCAAGCCGATTTCCTCTCGCGTTCCCTGGCCAAGGCCGACCCGGCCAAGCTCCACGATTTGCATATGATCATGCCCAGCGTCGGCCGCTCCGAGCACCTCGACCTGTTTGAAAAGGGCATCGCGCGCAAGCTCGACTTCTCCTTCGCCGGCACCCAATCCCTGCGCATCAGCCAGTTGCTCGAAGACGGCCTGCTGGAAATCGGCGCGATCCACACGTATATCGAACTCTACGCACGGCTGGTGGTGGACCTGATCCCCAACGTCGTGCTCTCGGCCGGTTTCATGGCCGACCGCGCCGGCAATATCTACACCGGCGCCAGCACCGAAGACACCCCGGCGCTGATCGAACCCGCCGCGTTCAGTGATGGCATCGTCATCGTGCAGGTCAACCAGTTGGTGGACGACGTGACCGACTTGCCGCGCGTCGACATCCCCGCCAGCTGGGTGGATTTTGTGGTGGTGGCCGACAAGCCGTTCTACATAGAGCCGCTGTTCACCCGCGACCCGCGCCACATTAAGCCGGTGCATGTGCTGATGGCGATGATGGCGATCCGTGGCATCTACGAAAAACACAATGTGCAGTCGCTCAACCATGGCATCGGTTTCAACACGGCCGCCATCGAGCTGATCCTGCCCACCTACGGCGAGTCCCTCGGTCTTAAGGGCAAAATCTGCCGCAACTGGACCCTCAACCCACACCCAACCCTGATCCCCGCCATCGAAAGCGGCTGGGTCGAAAGCGTGCATTGCTTCGGCACCGAGTTGGGCATGGAAAACTACATCGCCGCACGGCCGGATGTGTTCTTCACCGGCCGCGACGGCTCGATGCGCTCCAACCGTATGTTCTGCCAACTGGCCGGCCAGTACGCGGTGGACCTGTTTATCGGCGCCACCCTGCAAGTGGACGGCGACGGGCATTCCTCCACCGTGACCCGTGGCCGCCTGGCGGGTTTTGGTGGCGCGCCGAACATGGGCCACGACCCGCGTGGTCGTCGCCATGGCACCCCGGCCTGGCTGGATATGCGCCACGACGACGCGCCGGAGGCTTTGCTCGAACGCGGCAAAAAACTCGTGGTGCAAATGGTCGAGACCTTCCAGGAAGGCGGCAAACCTACCTTCGTCGAAACCCTCGACGCGGTGGAAGTCGCGCGCAAAAGCGGCATGCCCCTGGCGCCGATCATGATCTACGGCGACGACGTCACCCACCTGCTCACCGAAGAAGGCATCGCCTACCTGTACAAGGCGCGCTCCCTGGAAGAGCGTCAGGCGATGATCGCCGCTGTCGCCGGCGTCACCGCTATCGGCATGCGCCACAACCCCAAGGACACCGCGCGCATGCGCCGCGAAGGCTTGATCGCGTTGCCCGAAGACCTCGGCATCCGCCGCACCGACGCCACCCGCGAACTGTTGGCCGCCAAGAGCGTGGCCGACCTGGTGGAATGGTCCGGTGGCTTGTACAACCCGCCCGCCAAGTTCAGGAGCTGGTAAATGCGCGCCCTCAAACTGCATGAACTGAGCCTCGCCGATCGCCTGGCGGACATGGCCGTCGACGCGCTGATCGATGAGGCGGACTTGTCGCCAAAACCCGCTTTGGTCGACCGCCGCGGCAATGGCGCCCATGCCGATTTACACCTGGGCCTGATGCACGCGTCGGCGCTGTCGCTGTGGCCGATGTTCAAGGCGATGGCTGAAGCCGCGCTTGAATTCGGTGAAGTCGGTTTGCCGCTGCGCGAAGCCCTCGGGCGGATTGGTCGCGAAGGTGAGCAAGCCATGCTCACCACCACCAACGGCGTGAACACCCATCGCGGCGCGATCTGGGCACTCGGTTTGCTTACCGCAGCGGCGGCTCTGGAACCACGCGCCATCACGCTGAATGCGGCCAGGCTGGCCTTGCTCAACGACCGCTACGCGCCCCACCCAATGAGCCATGGCGCCCAAGTCGCCCAGCGTTACGGCGCACGAGGTGCCCGTGAAGAAGCACAACTGGGCTTCCCTTCGGTTGTACAACGCGGCCTGCCGCAATTGCACAAAAGCCGTCAGCAAAATGTCGGCGAACAGAACGCCCGCCTGGACGCCTTGCTCGCAATCATGACCGACCTGGCCGATACCTGCGTGCTCTACCGCGCAGGCATCGAGGGCCGCAACGCCATGCAACACGGCGCCCAGGCTGTGCTGGACGCTGGCGGCAGTGCAACCCTCGCCGGCCGCCGCCAACTGCACGAACTCGACCAGCAATTACTGGCCCTGAATGCGTCCCCCGGCGGCGCCGCCGACCTGTTGGCCGCCTGCCTGTTTATCGACCGCCTCGACGGAGCGTTGTGATGGAAACCTTATCCTTTGAATTCCCCGCCGGGCAGCCGCCAACAGGCCGTGCGCTGGTGGGTTGCGTCGGCTCCGGTGACCTTGAAGTGCTGCTGGAACCGGGCACCCCGGGCACGCTGACTATTCAGGTGCAGACCTCGGTAAATGGCGCCGAACAACGCTGGCAGCATCTGTTTGAGCGGATCTTCCAGGAACGGACGCCCCCAGCCTTGAAGATTGATATCCACGATTTCGGCGCCACCCCCGGCGTGGTGCGCTTGCGCCTGGAGCAGGGTTTCGAGGAGGTCGGCCATGACTGAGTTGCTCAGCAAACACAGCTTTGTCGAACTCGGTGCACGGCAGCGGGCCAAGGCCTTGTTGGACACCGGCACTTACCGCGAGCTGATCGATCCGTTCCAGCGCGTGATGTCTCCGTGGCTCAGCCGCCAAGGCGTGGTGCCCCAGGCCGATGACGGTGTGGTGATCGCCAAGGGCAGCATTGCCGGATTGCCGGTGGTGGTTGCGGCTATCGAAGGCAACTTCCAGGGCGGCAGCCTCGGTGAGGTTGGCGGTGCGAAAATCGCTGGCGCCCTGGAACTGGCGGCTGAAGACAACCGCAAGGGCCTCCCGACCCGCGCCGTGCTGCTGCTGGAAACCGGCGGCGTACGCCTGCAGGAAGCCAACCTCGGGCTTGCTGCAATTGCCGATATCCACGCGGCGATTGTCGACTTGCGCCAGTACCAGCCGGTGATCGGCGTGGTGGCGGGCAGCGTCGGTTGCTTTGGCGGCATGTCCATTGCTGCCGGGTTGTGCAGCTACCTCGTCGTCACCCGTGAAGCACGCCTGGGCCTGAATGGCCCGCAGGTGATCGAGCAGGAAGCAGGCCTGGAAGAATACGACTCCCGCGACCGCCCCTTTATCTGGAGCCTGACCGGCGGCGAGCAACGCTTTAACAGCGGTTTGGCCGACCGTTATGTGGCGGACGATGTGGCGCAGATTCAACAGACCGTCACCGCGCTGCTGCAACAAGGCTTGCCTGCACAACAACGCAGCCGCCGTGCCGATTTCTACCTGACACGCCTGGCCGAACTGGACGCCGCGCCGCAAATCGACGCGGCCACGGTGCGCGACCTGTATCAAGGAGAACGCTCATGAGAGGGTTGCAGTGGTTCAACGCATTGAGCAACGGCGCCACGCCCGTGGAAGGTTTACCGGCCTCGCTGAAAGTCGCCGACGGCGTGTTGGGTGAATACGCGGTGCGTTTCATCGCCGTGGTCACCGATGCACAAAACCGCTTCCCGCGCGCGCGCAACGGCGAAGTCGGCCTGCTCGAAGGCTGGGGCCTGGCCAAGGCCGTGGACGACGCCATCGCCCGTGGCGACAAGCGCCCCATCATCGCCATCGTCGATGTGCCCAGCCAAGCTTACGGCCGTCGCGAAGAATCCCTCGGCATCCATCAAGCGCTGGCCGCCGCCGCCGACAGCTACGCCCGCGCCCGGCTGGCCGGGCACCCGGTGATTGCACTGCTGGTGGGTAAGGCCATGTCCGGCGCGTTCCTCGCCCACGGCTACCAGGCCAACCGCCTGATCGCCTTGCGTGACCCCGGCGTGATGGTGCACGCCATGGGCAAAGCCTCGGCGGCGCGGGTGACCCTGCGCAGCGTCGAAGAATTGGAAGCCCTGGCCGCCAGCGTGGCGCCGATGGCCTATGACATCGACAGTTATGCCAGCCTCGGTTTGCTCTGGGAGACCTTGTCGGTCAGCCAGATTGAACAGCCCACGGCGGACGATGTGGTGCGGGTCAGCGATTGCCTGCTGCACGCGATCCACGATATCGAAGGCCCTGATTTAAAAGGGCGGCTGGGCGCCACTAATCGCGCCGCCTCCAGCCACGTGCGCCAACTGCTGCGGGAGCAATGGTGAACGCCCACGATTTGCTCTGGGGCATGACCCCGGCGCATTTGCCCGCCGATGCGCCGGCGTGGGCGGTGGACGCCGTTGGCGCCGGCCATCCGGTGGTGGTGCGTCGCGCCATCGCTGAGCCGGGCTATGTGGCGGTCGGCGTGCGCGGGCAACGGCGCGAGCAGCGTTTTGCGACCGTGATGCCTCTCGCAGCCGTGCAACGGCGAGTGACGCCCCAAGCCCTGCGCGATGTGAGCTCGCCACGGGATTTACCGGCGTTGCGCGCACTTGATCAACTGCGGCCGTTGTTGGCACAGCAAGATTGGGGCGTGAGCGGCAGTGCCGGCTTTGAATTGGCAAGCGGTATCGAGGCGTTGCATGCCCTGAGCGATCTGGATTTGATTCTGCGCACGCCCCAGCCGCTTGATCGCAAGGACGCCCAAACGTTGCTGGCGCAATTGGACACGGCGCCGTGTGCCGTGGACCTGCAACTGCAAACCCCGTTTGGCGCCGTCGCCTTGCGCGAATGGGCCGGTGGTTCACGCCGTGTGCTGCTGAAAACCACCGGCGGCGCGCATCTGGTGATTGACCCGTGGCAGGCCGTGGCATGAGCAGCCTTCTGGTGTTTCCGGGGCAGGGCGCCCAACGCACGGGCATGCTCCAGGCGCTGCCGGCCGCCGTGCTGGAAGAAGCCAGTGACGCCTTGGGTGAAGACGTTCGCCTGCTCGACTCGGCGCAAGCCTTGGCGAACACGCGCGCCGTTCAGTTATGCCTGCTGATCACCGGTGTTGCCCATGCCCGCCAGTTGCACCACACACCCGACTACGTGGCGGGCCTGTCCATCGGCGCCTACCCTGCGGCGGTGATCGCAGGTGCCCTGGACTTCGCCGACGCGGTAAAACTGGTCAGCCTGCGCGGCGAACTGATGCAAAACGCTTATCCACAGGGCTACGGCATGACCGCGCTGATCGGCCCGGAGTTATCCACCGTCGAAACCTTGCTGGCCGATATCCACAGCGCAAAAACGCCGGTGTATTTGGCCAACATCAACGCCGATAACCAAACCGTCATCGCTGGCAGCGAGGCGGCGATGAAGCGGGTTGCCGAACGCATCAAAGGCAACGGCGTCGCCAAGCGCCTGGCGGTCAGCGTGCCGTCCCATTGCGCGCTGCTGGAAGAACCTGCCCAGGCACTGGCCCAAGCCTTCGTCACGCTCAAGGCCCCGCGCATTACCTACCTGAGCAGCACTCGCGCGCGGCCAATCCATAACCCGGAACAACTGCGCGACGACCTCGCCTTCAACATGTGCCGCGTCGTCGACTGGCGCGGCACCGTGCAAAGCGCCTACGAGCGCGGCGTGCGCCTGCAAATCGAACTGCCCCCGGGCGCCGTGCTCACCGGCCTGTCACGCCGTGTGTTTGAACAAGGCACGGTGATCGCCTGTGAAGGCGCACGCCTGGACACCTTGCAGGCCCTGCTGCAAGAGGAGGAGCGCCGCCACCGATAAAGCACCACCCAAGGCTTTCGAAGCACAAAAACAACAATTTCGATCGAGCACTTTGAGGACAACAATGATGATTATCTACGGTGTGGCATTGCTGGCGATCTGCACGCTCGCGGGCGTGATCATGGGTGACATGCTGGGCGTGTTGCTCGGCGTCAAATCCAACGTGGGCGGGGTGGGCATCGCGATGATCCTGCTGATCTGCGCGCGGTTGTGGATGCAAAAACGCGGCGGCATGACCAAGGATTGTGAGATGGGCGTCGGCTTCTGGGGTGCCATGTACATCCCCGTGGTTGTCGCGATGGCCGCGCAACAAAACGTCGTCACCGCCCTGCACGGCGGCCCGGTCGCGGTGCTCGCGGCGATTGGCTCTGTGGTCGTTTGTGGCTGCACCATCGCGCTGATCAGCCGCACCCACAAGGGCGAACCCTTGCCCGATGAAGATCCGCTGATTACGCCGACACCTGTCGTGGGAGGCCGCTGATATGTGGGCACTTATCGAAAAAGGCTTGGAGAATAACGGCCTGGTCACCGCCTTTGCGTTCGTCGGCGTGGTGATGTGGATTTCCGTGGTGCTGTCCAAGCGCCTGACCTTCGGGCGCATTCATGGCTCGGCGATTGCCATTGTTATCGGCCTTGTATTGGCCTGGGTGGGCGGCACGCTTACCGGCGGGCAAAAAGGCCTGGCCGACGTGGCGCTGTTCTCCGGTATCGGTTTGATGGGCGGCGCGATGCTGCGCGACTTTGCGATTGTCGCCACGGCCTTTGAAGTACAAGCCACTGAGGCGCGCAAAGCCGGGTTGATCGGTGTGATTGCCTTGCTGCTTGGCACGATCCTGCCGTTTATCGTCGGAGCAAGCATGGCGTGGGCGTTTGGGTATCGCGATGCGATCAGCATGACCACCATTGGCGCGGGTGCCGTGACTTACATCGTTGGGCCTGTGACCGGTGCGGCAATTGGCGCGACGTCGGATGTGATGGCGTTGTCGATTGCCACCGGCTTGATCAAGGCGATCCTGGTGATGGTCGGCACGCCCGTCGCGGCGCGTTGGATGGGCCTGGACAACCCGCGCTCGGCGATGGTGTTTGGTGGGTTGGCCGGGACGGTCAGCGGCGTGACCGCAGGCTTGGCGGCGACGGATCGGCGGTTGGTGCCGTATGGCGCGTTGACGGCCACGTTCCATACCGGGCTTGGGTGCTTGCTTGGGCCTTCGTTGCTCTACTTCATCGTGCGTGGGTTGGTCGGCTGATTTTGGTGGCTGTAAGGGCCTCATCGCGGGCAAGCCCGCTCCCACATTTTGCTCTGTGAATACATTCAAATGTGGGAGCTGGCTTGCCTGCGATGGCGGTCTCAAGCCTGCCGATTGGCATACATCCGGCACTCCGCCAACAAGGCCAGCAAGTTCGGGTCGCGCTCCTTGGCCTTCAGAAACATCACACCAATATGCTGCTGCATTCGATACCTGGGTTGCAGCGGTATGAGCTTCACACGGTTCTCATACACCGCCGCAATCCGCCCCGGCAGCAGTGCATAACCCACGCCTGAGCTGACCATGCTCAACAGGGTGAAGATGTCATTCACCTGCATGGCCACCTTCGGCTCAAATCCCGCCTGCTTGAACACTCGGTTGCCATCCTGATGCGTGGCGAAGCCTTGGGTGAGGGTGATGAACGTGGCGTCGCGCACGTCGGCGAGGTCGATTTCCTGCTCGCGGTCGAACGGTGAATCGGCCGGGGTGGCGAGGAAGATGTCATCGGAGAACAGTGCGATCTGCGCGCAGTCAGGGTCGTTGGCGTGTTCGTCGAGGGAGATGAGGATCGCGTCCACTTCCATGTTTTTAAGCTTGTAGAGCAGGTCGAAGTTGGAGCCCAGGATCAGGTCGATATTCAGTTCACTGCGGCGGATTTTCAGGCCCATGATCAACTGCGGCACGGTCTTGACCGTCAGCGAATACAGCGAGCCGAGCTTGAAGCGTTCGGCGGAGAAGCCGGCGGCTTCGCGGGTCAGGCGCACGCTGTCGACCACGTCGGCCACCAGTTTTTGCGCGCGCTCTTCCAGCACATAGGCGCTTTCCAGCGGGGTGAGGTTGCGCCCTTCGTGTTTGAACAGCGGGCAGCGCAGGGCGTTTTCCAGCGAGTGGATGGCGCGGTGCACGCTGACGTTGCTGGTTTGCAGCTCGGCGGCGGCGCGGGCCAGGTTGCCGGTGCGCATGAACGCCAGGAAGATTTCCAACTTCTTGAGGGTGAATTCTTCGTCGATCAGCATGGCCGTGGCTCGGGTTCGAATGCCGTCGATTGTGCCCCTAAAACCAGTCCGCTCCCAGCCATGAACTGCACAGTCCCAACACCACGCCGAGGATGATCAGCCAGATCGCGTTCAGCCGCGTGTAATACACCACGGCGGCGCTGGCCAGGGTCAGCACCAGGCTGGTCGCGTTGTTTTCCAGGCTGTTCATCAGGATGTAGGTGGAAGCGAGGATCAGGCCAATGGAGAGCGGTAGCAGGCTGCGTTTGACGCGCTGCACCCACGGCGTCCGGGTGTGCCGCTCCAGCCAGCCGGCGCCGACGTAGGTCAGCACCGAGCAAGGCACCAGTTTGGCGGTCAACGCCACCAGTGCGCCGGGCAGGCCCGCCGCCTGTTGGCCGATAAACACCAGGAACATGCCGTTTGGCCCCGGCAGTGCCTGGGAGAGGGCGAAGAACGCGACGAATTGCGCATCGGTGATCCAGCGCATATCAGTGACGGTATAGCGGTGGATATCACTGATGGCTACGGTATTGCCGCCAATCGACATCAGCGACCACAGCGCGCATTGAATCATCAGGTGCAGCAGGACGGTTTGCATCAGCCGGCCCCCGTGTTCGAGCGGATAAAGCTCAAGGCCAGGGAGCTGGGGATGCCAATCAGCAACACCATCCACAGCGGCAATACGAAGATCGCCATCAAGACGAAGGTCAACACAAAGGCGCTGTAGTTGGCGATCGTCCTGGGCATGGCCTTGAGCAGGCGCAGGGTGGTGCCGAGCATCAGGCCGGTGGCAATCGGCATGACGGCGCCGAAGATCTGCTGCACCACGTCATTGCTCCACCACTTGGCATAGGCGAAACCGGCGAGCACGGTGATCAACGAGGGGAACAGGTACAGCCCGCACACGGTCACAATTGCACCCGGCAAGCCATGCAGGCGCCGGCCGTAGATGATGCCGACGTTGGCGATATTGGGCCCGGGGAAGAATTGCCCGGTAGTCAGCAGCTCATTGAAGCCTTGCTCGCTGACCCAGCGGCGCTGGTCAACCATCATCTGCCGTGCCCAGGGCATTACGCCGCCAAAGCCGAACAGGCCGACCATGGCAAAGTTGTAAAACAACTGCCATAGGCTGGGATGAGGCGGCGCGGGTTCAAGCTCGGGCACGGGGATTACCGATAGGGTGCTTTTATGTGGGCGCTGGCTTGTCGGATCGCCGCATCGCTGCGACAGCGATGTGTCAGCCAATACTCAGTGGCTGACAGGTCCTCATCGCAGGCGAGCCAGCTCCCACAGGATGAAGCGAATCATCTATCGGCGGGTGCGTTTGGGCAAATGAAGAAAGGTTGTTACCTGCCAAGCCGCCCGGAGCGTCAGAGTGCATAGTGTAAAACCATGCGGTAACGGTTATTCGAGGTAAGTGACACATGTATCACGGGGAACGATTCAACGCGTGGAGCCATTTGGTCGGGGCGGTTGCAGCTTTTGTCGGCGCAGTATGGATGTTGGTGGTGGCGAGCCTGGACGGCAGCCCCTGGAAGATCGTCAGCGTAGCGATTTATGGCTTTACGTTGCTGGTGCTGTACAGCGCCTCTACCGTGTATCACAGCGTGCAGGGGCGACGAAAAGCGATCATGCAGAAGGTCGACCACTTTTCGATCTACCTGCTGATCGCCGGCAGTTACACGCCGTTCTGCCTGGTGACGCTACGCGGGCCGTGGGGTTGGACGCTGTTTGGGATCGTGTGGGGGCTGGCCGTGATCGGCATCCTGCAAGAGATCAAGCCACGCTCCGAGGCGCGGATTCTATCGATTGTGATCTACGCGGTGATGGGCTGGATCGTGCTGGTGGCCGTCAAGCCGTTGATGGCTGCGCTGGGCACGGCGGGGTTTGTCTGGCTGGCCTCGGGCGGGGTGTTGTACACCGTCGGCATCATCTTTTTTGCCCTGGAGGATCGCCTGCGCCATTCCCATGGGATCTGGCATTTGTTTGTGATCGGCGGCAGCCTGCTGCACTTCGTGGCGATCATGCACTACGTGCTGTAACCGGCGACGCGGTTAAAAAATGGGGGAGCGGGCTTGCTCGCGAAGGCAGTGTGGCAGTTGATAAATAGGCTAACTGATCCACCGCATTCGCGAGCAAGCCCGCTCCCACATTAGATTGGTAGTGTTTTCACAAGCGTTCGAGCAGTTCACGCGCGCGTTTGCCGAAGATCTGCAGCAGGTTCGCCAGCATATGCGGCGGCGGCTCGTCAGCACGGGTCAGGGCGTACAGGGTGATCGGCAGCGGCGGGGTGAGCGTGCGGATGCAGGTGGTGGCCGTTGAGGCGCCCAAGGCTGTGAACGGGTCGATTACCGTCAACCCGGCGCCTGACTCGACCATGGCGCGCGCCAGGGAGTAGGTTTGTACGGCGATCGTCACCCGAGGCGCTGGGTCGATGTTTTCCAGGTAGCTGTCGAGTTTTGCCGCCAACGGATCAGCACTGGACAGCCCAATCAGCGGCGCACCCGCGAGCGCTGCCAGCGGCAATGGCTTGCTCATCTCGGCGTCTGGCCAATAACCCTTGGAGGCCAATGCCACCAACACCCCATTGGCCAGCACTTGCGTGGTCAAACCGGGATGGCCGGAGAAGTTGAGCGTCAGCGCCAGGTCGATCTCGCGCATCAACAGCTTCTGAACCAATTCGCGGCTATGGTCGCTGGACAGCTCGCAGGCGATGGTCGGGTAGTCGCGCGTCCATTCCAGAATCGCTGGCGGCAGCAGCGACAAGGCCAACGCCGGAATGGCACCAATGCGCACGCTTTGCCCAGGCTCAC
Source organism: Pseudomonas sp. O39 (assembly GCF_045447295.1). Taxonomy (NCBI): domain Bacteria; kingdom Pseudomonadati; phylum Pseudomonadota; class Gammaproteobacteria; order Pseudomonadales; family Pseudomonadaceae; genus Pseudomonas; species Pseudomonas sp. O39. The sequence goes on along the minus strand of NZ_JBJGXV010000004.1, from coordinate 101,677 downwards.
GGCGCAAGCTCTTGGCCAGGCGTCACACACCTTGCAGGCTCTCGGTGACTTTCTCGACTTCGCTTTCCAGCGCCAGGGCTTCCGGGGTGGGCAGCAATTTGCCGCGCACCCGCAGAAACAGCGGGAAGCCCAGCTGCAACTCGGCGTGCTGCAGCACCTTGGTCACCGCCGGTTGCGAGACGTGCAGCAACTGCGCAGCGGCGCTGACAGAGCCGGTCTGGCGGATGGCCTGGAAAATTTCGATGTGACGCAAGCGCATGGCACGTCCATAACCTTTGTTTATAGGTGGCCCATCTTTATTCATTGTCGGTGGCCTGTCACCTGGCCCTACGCTTGAGCCCAAGTTAATTCAAGAGCGGGTGGCGGGAATGGCCAAGCGGGTTTGCATCATTGGCGGTGGCGTCATCGGGTTAGCGAGTGCTTACGCCCTGGTGCGTGCAGGCCATGAGGTGACGGTGATTGAAGCGCGCGACACCTTGGGCAGCGAGACCAGTTTCGCCAACGGTGGGCAACTGTCCTACCGCTATGTGGCGCCACTGGCCGACGCCGGCGTACCGCTGCAAGCCATTGGCTGGCTGTTGCGCAGTGACTCGCCGCTAACGCTGCGCCCCCGGCTCGACCCCCAGCAATGGCGCTGGATGGCGGCCTTTATCGGCGCCTGCCGTGGCTCGGTGAATAAACGCAATGCCGCCCACCTGCTGCGCCTGGCGTCCTTGAGCCAGACCACCCTGGAGCAATGGCGAGAAGCTGACCGCCTCGACGGCTTCGACTGGCGGCGCAACGGCAAACTGGTGACCTTTCGCAGCGCGGGCACCTTTGAGCATGCGCGCAGCAAGGTCACCGATACCTTGCAACAGCAAGTGTTGTCGGCCGCCGATTGCGCACGCCTGGACCCGGCGTTGGCGAGCGGTGGTTTTGTCGGTGGCATCTATACGCCCAGCGAAGAGGTTGCTGATTGCCATGCCTTTTGCCGGCGGCTCGCGGCGCGGCTTGAGGCCTCGGGACGCTGCACTTTTTTGCTCGGGAAGAAAGTCACTGGCCTGCGTCACGCCGACGGCGTGGTGCAGGCCGTCGTGCTGGGCGATGACGTGATGCCGGTCGAGCAGCTGGTGCTGGCGGCCGGGCATCGCAGTGCTGAATTGGCATTGCCTGGGTTGTCGCTGCCGCTTTACCCGCTAAAGGGCTACAGCCTGAGCGTGCCAATTGGCGCGCAGCATCAGGCGCCGAATGTGAGCATCACCGACTATGACCGCAAGATCGTCTACGCGCGCATCGGCCAGCAGCTGCGGGTGGCGGCCATGGTCGATATCGTCGGCTTTGATGCGCGCCTTGAGCCAAAGCGCCTGGCACTGATGAAGCGCCAGGCACTCGAGACGTTTCCCCGTGCTGGCGATTACACCCGCGCCGTCGAGTGGGCCGGTATGCGCCCCGCCACGCCGACCGGGGTGCCGCTGATCGGCGCCAGTGCGTACCGCAACCTGTGGCTGAACCTGGGCCACGGCGCGCTCGGTTTTACCCTGGCCTGCGGCAGCGGCCAACTGATCGCCGAGTTGATCGGCCAGCGGGTTCCTTCCATTGATATGCAGGGCCTGGCGCCCAGCGCCGCTTGAGGATAAAGCCATGACCATCAACCGAATCAACAGCAACGAACGCCTCTCGGGTGCCGTCACCTTCAAGGACCTGGTGTTCCTTTCGGGCCAGGTGCCGGGTGAAGGCCAGGAGGTAGCCACGCAAACCCGCGAGGTGTTGGCCAGGATCGATGCATTACTGGCGCAGGCGGGCAGCGACAAGGACCACCTGCTCAACGCAACGATTTACCTGAAAGACATCGGCGCCGGTTTTGCACCGATGAATCAAGTGTGGGCGGCGTGGCTGTCACCGGGCATGGCGCCGACGCGCACCACCGTGCAGGCGGAACTGGCGCGCCCGACTGTGCTGGTGGAAATCAGCGTGATTGCTGTACGTAAATAACCGCAAGACCAACGGAGAATAACAATGAAAAAAATCCTGTTGACCGGCTGCACCCTGGGGCTTTTGTTTGGCGCTCAGGTTCAGGCGAATGACGCGCCGCTGGACGGCACGTTGAGCAAGATCGCCAGTGCCAAGTCCATCACGTTGGGTTATCGCGATGCGTCGGTGCCGTTTTCCTACGTGGGCGATAACAGCGGCAAGCCCATGGGCTATTCGGTGGAGTTGGCGAACAAGATCGTTGAGCGCATCCAGCAGAAAACCGGGGTGGCGAACCTCAATGTGAAGTACAACCTGGTGACCTCCCAAACCCGTATCCCGTTGGTGCAGAACGGCACCGTGGACCTGGAATGCGGCTCCACCGGCGTCACCGCCGAGCGGCAGAAGCAGGTGGCGTTTTCCTACGGGTTTATCTATGTGAAAGGCCAGTTGCTGACCGCCAAGGACAGCGGCATCCAAGGCTTCGATGACCTCAAGGGCAAGAACGTGGTCACGACTGCGGGCACCACCAACGAGCGTTTTCTAAAGAGCTACAACGCCGAACACAAAGCCAACATGTTTGTGATCAGCGCCAAAGACCACGGTGAAGCGTTCAAGATGCTCGAGACCGGCCGTGCGGTGGCGTTCTACATGGATGACGCGCTGCTCTACGGCGAGCGTGCCAAGGCCAAGGACCCGCACCACTGGGCGGTGGTGGGTAAGGAGCAATCGCGGGAAATCTACAGCTGCATGGTGCGCAAGGACGACCCGCAGTTTCTCGCAGTGGTCAACGAAACACTCGGCGACCTGTACCGCTCGGGGGAAATCAACGGGATTTACCAGCGCTGGTTTGAACAGCCGATTCCACCCAAGGGCTTGAACCTGGAGTTTCCGATGACAGCCGAGTTAAAGGCGATTATTGCCAAGCCGGTCAGTGATCCGGTGGAGTAAGGCACTGGTACCCCGACCACTGTGGGAGCTGGCTTGCCTGCGATAGCGGTGTACCAGGCAACAGCGAGGTTGAATGTGCCGACGTCATCGCAGGCAAGCCAGCTCCCACATTCGATTGGGTTTGCAGGGCTGGGTTAGAAGTCGCCCCATAATTGCTGGGCCACGGCCAGTGCCACCACGGGCGCGGTCTCGGTGCGCAGCACGCGCGGGCCGAGGCGGGCGGCGTGGTAGCCGGCGCTTTGGGCGGCTTCGACTTCTGCGTCGGTCAACCCACCTTCAGGCCCGATCAGGAAGGCCAGGCTGGCAGGCCTGGCATGGCTGATCATCGGCTCGGCCACCGGGTGCAGCACCAGTTTCAACTCCGCCTCGGCCTGCTTTAACCAGTCCGCCAGCAGCAGCGGTGGGTGAATCACCGGCACCGTCGACCGCCCGCATTGCTCGCAGGCGCTGATCGCCACTTGGCGCCAGTGCAGCAGGCGTTTGTCGGCACGCTCGTCCTTGAGTCGTACTTCGCAGCGGTCGCTGAAAATCGGCGTGATTTCATTCACCCCCAGTTCGGTGGCTTTCTGAATCGCCCAATCCATGCGCTCGCCCCGGGACAGGCCCTGGCCGAGGTGGATGTGCAGCGGGGACTCGGTCTGGCCCGCGAAGCGTTCCGTGAGTTGCACGGTGACGCGTTTTTTACCGACCTCCAGCAACGTGCCCAGAAACTCATGGCCGGAGCCGTCGAAGAGTTGCACGGCATCACCATCGCCCATGCGCAACACGCGGCTGATGTAGTGCGCCTGGGCTTCGGGCAATTCGTGCTCGCCGAGGCTCAGCGGGGTGTCGGTAAAAAAGCGGGACAGTCTCATTTCTGTTCTCTGGAAAAATACAAAACCTGTGGGCGCCGGGCTTGCCCGCGATGACGGTAGCCCTGACACCCGATCAGTTGAGTGAATTCAATCAACCTGGATCTCGGAAGCCTGGGTGGAAGTCCTTTGGCACTGCCACGCTGACTTTACTGTTGGTCGCAATATCGATGCCTTCACTGGCCACTTCAGCCAAAAAGTCGATTTGCTCCGGCGTAATCACGTACGGCGGCAGGAAATACACCACGCTGCCCAGCGGCCGCAATAGAGCACCGCGTTCCAGGGCGTGTTCGAACACTTTCAACCCACGGCGCTCCTGCCACGGGTAGGCGGTTTTGGTGGCTTTGTCCTGGACCATCTCGATGGCCAGCACCATGCCGGTCTGGCGCACTTCCGACACATGCGGGTGGTCGACCAGGTGCGCGGTGGCCGTGGCCATGCGCTGGGCCAGGGCCTTGTTGTTTTCGATGACGTTGTCTTCTTCGAAAATATCCAGCGTCGCCAGGGCCGCCGCGCACGCCAGCGGGTTGCCGGTGTAGCTGTGGGAGTGCAGGAAGGCGCGCAGGGTCGGGTAGTCGTCGTAGAAAGCGTCGTAGACGTCGTCGGTGGTGACCACGGCCGCCAGCGGCAGGTAGCCGCCGGTGAGGGCCTTGGACAGGCACAGGAAGTCCGGGCGGATGCCGGCCTGTTCACAGGCGAACATGCTGCCGGTACGGCCGAAGCCGACGGCGATTTCGTCGTGGATCAAGTGCACGCCGTAGCGGTCGCAGGCTTCGCGCAACAGCTGGAGGTACACCGGGTGGTACATGCGCATGCCGCCGGCACCCTGGATCAGCGGCTCGACGATCACGGCGGCGACCGTGTCGTGGTGCTCGGCCAGGGTCTGTTCCATGGCCAGGAACATCGTGCGCGAGTGTTCCTCCCAGCTCATGCCTTCGGGGCGCAGGTAGCAATCCGGGCTCGGCACTTTGATCGTGTCCAGCAGCAGCGCCTTGTAGGTTTCGGTAAACAGCGGCACGTCGCCGACCGACATCGCAGCGATGGTTTCGCCGTGGTAGCTGTTGGTCAGGGTGACGAAGCGCTTTTTGTTCGGCAGGCCGCGGTTGAGCCAGTAGTGAAAGCTCATCTTCAGTGCGACTTCGATGCACGACGAGCCGTTATCGGCATAAAAGCAGCGGGTCAGGCCGTCGGGCGTCATCGCCACCAGGCGCTCGGACAGCTCAATCACCGGCTGGTGGCTGAAACCGGCGAGGATCACGTGTTCCAGCTGGTCCACCTGGTCCTTGATGCGCTGGTTGATACGCGGGTTGGCATGGCCGAACACATTGACCCACCAGGAGCTGACGGCGTCGAGGTAGCGCTTGCCTTCGAAGTCTTCCAGCCAGACGCCTTCACCGCGCTTGATCGGGATCAGCGGCAGTTGCTGGTGGTCTTTCATCTGGGTGCAGGGATGCCACAGCACCGCGAGGTCGCGTTGCATCCACTGGTTATTCAAGCCCATCGTCTATCTCCTCGAAGCGGACCTGCGGCCGGCGCAGGCGAAACAATCGCGCAAGCCTATGCAATGCCAGACGGTGTCACAACCCATTACGGATGAATTGGCAGTAAACGCGGGACGGACTGTCACGTTTCTTAGGAATAGTCCTTAATCCATTGTTAACGTACTGTGCATAACCTCTTGATCGTATTTCTCGATATTTCAAAGCGAAATTTTCCGCTTTAATTCGATAGGTAAATCGCTAGTCTTGGGCACAGCTCTTACGGGATTTGGGACATGCAACTACGTAACTCACCGGCCCGCTATGGCTGGGTCAGCATTGTTTTGCACTGGGGCGTGGCCCTGGTGGTGTTCGGTTTGTTCGCCCTGGGCCTGTGGATGGTCGGTCTCGACTATTACAGCACCTGGCGCAAAGACGCGCCTGACCTGCACAAGAGCATTGGCATTACGCTGTTCGCCATCATGCTGGTGCGCATTGTCTGGCGCCTGATCAGTCCGCCGCCGCCTCCACTGGCCAGCTATAGCCGCTTGACCCGTATCGGGGCTGCGTTTGGCCATGCTTTCCTTTATCTCGGGCTGTTTGCCGTGATGATTGCCGGTTACCTGATTTCCACCGCAGACGGTGTCGGTATCCCGGTGTTTGGCCTGTTTGAGATTCCTGTCGTGGTTTCCGGGCTACCGGACCAGGCAGACACCGCCGGTGTGGTGCATCTGTACCTCGCCTGGGTGTTGGTGGTCTTCGCCGGCTTGCACGGCGTGGCTGCGTTTAAACACCATTTTATCGATCGTGATGCGACCCTGACGCGAATGCTGGGGCGCAAAGCCTGATGTTCAACCTCGACTCACAAGGAATAGAAAGCATGTTGAAAAAGACGCTCGCCGCTCTGGCAATCGGTTCTGCTCTGATGTCCGCAGGTTCGGTGATGGCCGCTGATTATGTTGTCGACAAAGAAGGCCAGCACGCCTTCGTTGACTTCAAGATCAGCCACTTGGGCTATAGCTTCATCACCGGTACTTTCAAGGACCTGGACGGCAAGTTCAGCTTCGACGCTGCCAAGCCTGAAGACAGCAAGATCGAGTTCAACGTACGTACTGCCAGCGTGTTCACCAACCACGCCGAACGTGACAAGCACATCTCCAGCAAAGACTTCCTGGACGTTGGCAAGTTTGCCGATGCCAAGTTCGTCTCCACCAGTGTTAAAACCACCGGTAAAAATGCTGCAGGCCAAGTCACTGCCGACGTGACCGGCGACCTGACTTTCCACGGCGTGACCAAGCCGATCGTCGTCAAGGCCACCTTCCTGGGTGAAGGCAAAGATCCATGGGGCGGCTACCGTGCCGGCTTTGAAGGCACCACCAGCTTCAACCGCCAGGACTTCGGCAAGCAGATGGACCTGGGCCCAGCGTCCAACACTGTTGAGCTGTACGTGACGTTTGAAGGTGTGAAAGCGAAGTAATTATTTCGCTGTTTTAAATGCAAAGCGCCGACCTCCGGGTCGGCGTTTTGCTGTGCGTGGGTTACAGGCTGTCTTGATACGTCGCGACTTGGTCGTTGAGCCACGTGTGCAGGGCTAGCAGTTGCGCCGAACGTTTGGTCCCCATCGGCCAGACCAGGTAATAGCGTGAAGAATGCGCCGGTTCAATATCGGTGAGCTTGACCAGATCCCCGCGTTGAATCAGTGAATGGGCAATCGAACGTCGGGTCAATGCGACGCCATGCCCGAGCCTGACCGCTTCGAGCAACAAAGTTGAGTCGGTGAATTCCAGCGCAGCATGAGGGCGTTGCCCCTCCACGCCTGCGGCACCCAGCCAGGTCGGCCAGCTTTCACTGGCGTGCAGCAGTGGCTGCTCCAGGATGGCTTGCGGTGTATCGGGCAGTACGCCGTGGTTGAAGTCGCGCGCGGCGACCACCAGCAATGAGTCGGTCATCAGCGTTTCGCAATGCATATCGGGCCATTGGCCGTGGCCGAAGCGGATGGCGCAATCGATCAGGCCCTGCTCGAAGCTGGCGAACTCCATGGACGATTCCAGTTTCAGGCGCAGGCCGGGATGGGCGCTCATGAAATCGTGCAACCGTGGCAGTAACCAATGCATGGCGTAGGAGGGCAGCACCGACAGGGTCAGTAGCGGGTGCTTGTTTTTTGCCAGAAGCTTATCGGTGACCCCGGCTATTTCGCCCAGCGCCTGCCTGATCTGGTAGGCATAAACACGGCCTTCATCCGTCAGCACCAGGGAACGCCCGCTGCGCGCCACCAACGCGATGTCCAAATACTCTTCCAGTGAACGAATCTGGTGGCTGACGGCGCTGTGGGTGACGTGCAGCTCAATGGCCGCCAGGTTCACCTTGCCCAGCCGGGCGACCGCCTCGAAGGCACGCAACGCGGCGAGTGGAGGGAGCTTCAATAGGTGAATTCCTTTCACGGGAAAGCCCAATAATAGCCGCTATACGTGAAATGAGTGAGCTACCGATAATGGCGACAAGTTATTTATTTAAATAACGCCGTGCAGAAGAATCGGGAGTTGTTAGGCATGATTAATGAAATCCAAGCGTTTCTGAAAGACTACTTTAATGTGTTGCAAACTCAGGACTTGAATGCGTTCGATCAAGTGTTTCATCGAGGCTGCGTGTTGTATAGCGCGCAAAATTCGGCCGTGGTGGTTCGGCCTTTTGATGAGTACAGGGCGATGGTTCAGGGCCGTAAGTCGCCCCGGGAAGGCGGTTTTCCGCAACTTGACGAAGTGCTGATGATTGATGTGATGTCGGCAGAAATGGCCATCGTTAAAGTACGCTTGCGCCTGTTCAATAACGTGATGGTCGACTACTTGAATCTGATGAAAGTGGATGGCCGCTGGATGATCTTCGCCAAGCTGTTTCACAAGGCCGGTGAAGTGACGGATTAATGCGCTGACCGCCAGATACAAAAACGCCCCGAACAGTCGGGGCGTTTTTATTTACCGTCGAACACTCAGCGGTTGCGGGTCAGCAGCGCTGGTTTTTCACCACGAGGACGGCCTGGCAGTTGATCCAACTGCTCGGGTGTCGGGAAGCGATCAGCTTTCGACTCCTTGTGGATGATTTTCGGCGCCGGGCCACCGCGCGGGTTCTGCACGGCAGGTTCGGACGCGCGTGGCTGATCGTCACGGGCCGGGCGGCGGTTGTTGCTGCTGCGCGAGTCTTCGCGACGGGCTTGACCGTCACGCGGCGCGCCATTACGCGGGCCACTGCGCTTGGCAGGTGGGGTGCCAGTGGTGCCGCCGCTGCTGTTGCGTGGACCGTTCTGACGACCGCCCTGTGGCTGGCCGCCACGTGGAGCGCCTGCACCTGCACCTGCAGCCGGTGCCGGAGCACCCGGACGGCGGCCACGGCCTTGAGCCGGTTTGGCCTGAGGCACGTAGTCAACGCGGTTACCGAAGTTATCCACGTCATCGTCGAGGAATTCGTCCGGGGCACGATCAGCTGTGGCGCGTGGTGGTTGGCTCGGCTGGCGCTGTTCGCGGGCCGGGGTGCCTTCACGTGGCTTCTGCTCGCGGGCTGGGCGTTCGCCACGGCCATTGGTAGGCGCTTTTTCTTTGCCGCCCTTGTCTTTGCCCTTGTCGCGACGACCACCGCCACCACCGCCGCCGTTCGGGCCATCGCCCTTCGGACCGCGTGGGTTGCGTGGGTTACGCACGTCCGGACGCTCACGCGCTTCAGGCTTCTCGGCCTCCACGGTGCTGGAATCGAAGCCCATCAGGTCGCCGTCGGCGATTTTCTGCTTGGTCATGCGTTCGATGCTTTTCAGCAGTTTTTCTTCGTCCGGTGCGACCAGGGAAATGGCTTCACCCGAGCGACCGGCACGGCCGGTACGGCCGATACGGTGCACGTAGTCTTCGTCGACGTTTGGCAGCTCGAAGTTGACCACGTGTGGCAGTTGGTCGATATCCAGGCCGCGTGCGGCGATGTCGGTGGCGACCAGGATGCGCACTTCACCGGCCTTGAAGTCGGCCAGGGCTTTGGTGCGCGCGTTCTGGCTCTTGTTACCGTGGATGGCGACAGCGGTGAGGCCGTGCTTGTCCAGGTACTCGGCCAGGCGGTTGGCGCCGTGCTTGGTACGGGTGAACACCAGCACTTGTTCCCAGGCGCCGGCGGTGATCAGGTGCGCCAGCAGGGAACGCTTGTGGCTGGCGGCCAGGCGGAATACGCGTTGCTCGATACGCTCGACCGTGGTGTTCGGCGGCGTGACTTCGATGCGCTCCGGGTTGTGCAGCAGCTTGCCGGCCAAGGCGGTGATGTCGTTGGAGAACGTTGCCGAGAACAGCAGGTTCTGACGTTTGGCCGGTAGGCGGGCGAGGACCTTTTTCACGTCATGGACAAAGCCCATGTCGAGCATGCGGTCGGCTTCGTCCAGCACGAGGATTTCCACGTGGGACAAATCAACGCTGCCTTGGCCGCACAGGTCGAGCAAACGACCCGGGCAGGCGACCAGCACGTCAACACCGCGGGACATGGCCTGAACCTGTGGGTTCATGCCGACGCCGCCGAAGATGCAGGCGCTGACGAACTTCAAGTCGCGGGCATACAGCTTGAAGCTGTCGTGCACTTGGGCGGCGAGTTCGCGGGTAGGGGTCAGGACCAGTACGCGCGGTTGGCGCGGGCCGTGACGCTGGGATTTGTCCGGGTGACCGTTGGGGAACAACCGCTCCAGAATCGGGAGGGCGAAACCACCGGTTTTACCAGTACCTGTCTGAGCCGCAACCATCAGGTCGCGACCTTGCAACACGGCGGGAATGGCCCGCTGTTGCACCGGAGTAGGCTCGGTATAGCCCGCTGCCTCGATGGCGCGGACTAAAGCCTCGGAGAGACCGAGGGAAGCAAAGGACATGAGTAATCCTGTTTTAGTTAGGGCTTGGCCCAAAGGGATAATCTTGCCGGGCGTGAATGGCGCTTAGGGGAGCGCAACCCCGTCCGGTCCTGCTGCGTCTGGCGGGCACTCCACCGGCTCGCGCGGGCTGAAAGCTGCGCAGTAGCGGGGTTAGGTGCCTTTTTCAAGACCTCAGCGGCCGGGCGTGAGCCTGGCGGAAAGGCCGGAGTATAACAGAGCAATCACTGCGCGCTGCTTTCCTGCTGCTCAACGGTGTGTTCGGAGGCCGTAATGGCTTGGATTCCGCCATATTTGGCGCTCAAGGCTGCGTAGGCCGGTTCTTGCTTGAAGCGCTTGAGCTCGGCCGCAAAGCGTTGCACCAGCAGGTCCATGCCCGCGCCACGGCGTACGGCGAGAAATTGCTGCTGGCGGCTGACCACGAAGGGCGCCTGGCTGACCTTGCCTTCCAGGCCCATGGCCTTGATCACATGCTGGCCCACCCGGCGATCCGTGATGACCAGGTCGATACGTCCCAATGACAGCTTACCGAAGTTGGCCTCGTGGCTGGCGGCCGGCTCGCGGTTGAACAGGGTCGATTCGCTGAAGGCGTCGCCATAGAGGTAGCCCGGCGAAATGCCGACGGTCAGCCCCTGCAGGTCATCGATGCTTTCGGCGGAGTGTGGTCGCGCATTGGCGTAGAACAGCACGAACTCGACTTCCGACAGCGGCTCACTGGGGTAAAGCAGCTGGGCGTCGCGGTCATGGCTGTGGAAAATATCCAGCGCACCGTCGGCATGGCCCTGGTCGAGCATGGCCAGGCAGCGTTTCCAGGGCAGGAATTGCCACTCCACATCGACACCCAGGCGCTGGAACACGGTCACCGTGGTTTCATAGTCCAGGCCGCGCATGCTGCCGTTTTCGTCGTAGACATAAGGCGCCCAGGGCTCAGTGACAATGCGTAGTTTCTCGCCGTAGGCGGTGAGGCTCAGGCAAGTAAAAAGCGCAGCGGTCAACAACTTGAGAATGACGGGCATACCCTGAGATTACGATGCTCCTTCGCTAAAGAGAAGCTCTGGGACAAGCATTCGCGGGCAAGTTGATGTGGACACAGCGACAAAAAAAGTCCGCATCGCTGCGGGCTTTTCTTAACGCTTGAGGCTTAGTTTACCCTGGCGTTCTGCTCACATTTTGAAGAATGCTGGTACATCGTTCCCTGAAAAATCGGCCGGATTTTTGAAGAATCACCCTCAGTACAGAACGCTTCATAACGCGTAATACACAGTACGCATGGCGTTCACAGCCGCAAGGGTAAACCCCAGATGCAGGTCAATATCAACGTAGACCTTCCATGCGCCGCACTGGGTGTCTCCAACTAAACTCTCTAAATTGAGCATCCGCGAAGAAAAATATGCGTGCCACAACGACAACTGAACTTTGGCGTATATGCAACTGGATATTACAGTCTTGTGTATTAATCAGTATTTTTATAAGTCGACGGTGGAGCGAAATGTAGGAAATACCAATCAGAACAATCCGATAAGCTCCTACAAAAATACACTAAAATCCAACTGAAAAACAATACAATTCAAGAAAATGAAATTGACAATCATAATAGGCCCTCATACGGTTTGAGTGCATCGCACATCTGCGAATGCAATAATCCTGAGGAGCTATATATGAAACGTGTAATTATAGAGCCGACGCTTAACAATCAGTCAAACGACGCGTACCAGACCCCTCACTTCTCAATTAAGACGGTGACTGTACCCCGCTATAAATTCATCCCCAACTATGGGGGTAGCGCTGTCGAAGCTTCTGATAGTAGAAAACTAGCCATGAAATAATGATGTACCGCCTGGGCTTCGGCTCAGGCAGCCACTAAAATGAACCTCACTAATGGGTGGTCAGGCGGCTATGTGTACTGCGAAAAAAAAGTGGCTCTCAATAGATATATTTTTTGTGCTTAAAGATGGTGCGGCTTACTTGTGGGACTATAGAAATCACGTCCAATATCAAATAAGCACGAGAGAGTTTGAGCGGCTAGTGAATTTTTCCGCAGGCGATTTCGTATCGGATACAACCGATGACATATCCATAGACTCCTGCGGGGTACTGTCTGAAGTGAAACCAACCGATGAATGGGGCTGGGACGTGCTATCAAAAATATTCCATATTGGGACATCTCACCCGAATTCGCCAACCCCAGACAAGCCTGATATGTACATCGAATATGCTAAAAGCTACTTAGATTTTTGCAAGTCAATTCATAATAACGAACCAAATATTTCTTTAATAAAAGGAGGCAAAAAAACATTACTGCCACCTCCAAATATCTCAGCGATTAAAGAAGCAAGCCTTTGGGAGACTCTTCTGTCGCGCCATACTTGTCGAGAGTTTTTTGATACTTCGGTACCAATATTATCACTGGCGACCATACTGTATGGAACGCTAGCCGATAAAAAGGAGACCGATTACGACGCTCCACTTGGCGCTCAAAAATTCGGTTTCAGAAGAACGTCGCCTTCAGCTGGAGGCTTACAGGCGACGGAGGGTTATGTATGGGTGCGAAATGTCGAGGATCTTGCACCTGGCATTTATCATTATATAAGCGAACAGCATATTCTGGAGAAGGTACGTGACCTTCCGTCCGAAGTAATATCTACTTATTTATGCGGCCAGCACTGGGCAAATAATTTAGCATTCGCTATTTTTTTACCTCTCGTTTTGACAAGCTTTGGTGGAAATACCCCCACTCTCGTGCCTATCGCCCAATGCTGCTGGACGTCGGACATTTATCACAAACTGCGAATTTATTAATCACCGCGCTTGGCTTACATCCTTGGTTGACCGGCTACTTTCATGACAAAGAAATAAATGAACTCTTAGAGGTCAACCTTCCCTCGGAACAAGTCATTTTTTTGGTGGGTGCGGGACATGGTACGGGTAGTTCGTACACCACAGAAGTTAGAGAGCTACTAGACGGAATCTGACGAGGGGGCTGAGCATGATTAATGTAAAAAATGATGACTCTGTAATTCTTGGTCTTAAAGATGGACATGACGGGGCGGTAGCCCTAATTGTTGGTGATCACTTAGCGTTTTCTATAGAAGCAGAAAAGGATAATGGCCTTCGTTTTTCAAGCGTGACGCCTGACGCACTGTTGAAAATTTTTCAAATGGTCAGCAAACCCGTAGACATAGTGGCTCAGAGTGGGTGGAGTAGAGGATTGAACTCAGAAGGTGATGCCATTGGTGCAGGTTATTCTGGATTGAATAAGATCATCAGCCAAACACGCTCAATGTTTGGTCAGGATATTACTTATTTTTCATCCTCCCATGAGCGCTCTCACCTTTTATGTGGATACGGGCTTTCACCTTTTCCACAGGGACAGCCTTGCTACGCGTTACTCTGGGAGGGCTATTTCGGCGCATTCTATCGAATCGATGAAAACGTGAATATTACCAACTTAGGCGTTGTACTTGAAAACCCTGGTGACAGATTTGCTTTTTTATACGCGCTCGCAGATCCTACTTTTAATCTTGGAGCAGGACAAATTCGCTTAAGTGATGCGGGCAAACTCATGGCACTGGCTGCTTATGGAGAAAATAGTGATATTGATGAGGACGCCAGGCAGATAATAGCGACACTGATCGACAAAAACACGGACTTTAGGAAGTATCATAAGCACCAATTCCAAAACAGCATATATTACAATATTGGACTTAATGACCCTCGACTTGCATCACTTGCACATCACCTTTCAAACGCAATTTTTAATCTGTTTCGTAATTTTGCACAGCAAATAGTTTTTGATGATGCCCCTTTATTAATTGTTGGCGGATGCGGATTGAATTGTGACTGGAACTCCAAATGGAAGGATACAAAACTATTCTCTGATGTGTTTATTCCTCCGTGTACAAACGACAGTGGATGTGCAATTGGAACTGCGATTGATGCATTATTACATACTAAGGGACTTGCCAAGATAACGTGGTCACCCTATGCAGGTGAGCCCTCGCACACTGACACAGATAACACAGGTATCTTCATTGGCGAGCCTTATGATATTCGACGTGTAGCGAGATTGCTTAATGAAGGCTGCATATTAGGTTGGGTGCACGGCAGATATGAAATGGGTCCTAGAGCCCTGGGAAATCGCTCTATATTAGCGGCGCCCTACCCTAGAGAAAATCTCATTAGGTTGAATAAAATTAAGAAGCGCGAAGGGTTTCGACCTATTGCTCCGATATGTTTAGAAGAATGTATGGCCGAATACTTCTGCCCGTCTAACTCCTCACCTTTCATGCTGGAATTCCGCAAAGTTATTTCAGCCCGCATTCCTGCGGTGACGCATATTGATAACTCAGCGCGTCCTCAATCAATCAATAAATCGCAGAATCTTCGTATGCATCAGTTGCTAAGCGCCTATCGTGATGTGTCAGGAATCGGCGTACTTTGTAACACCTCCCTAAATTTTAACGGGCGCGGGTTTATAAATAGGTTGAGCGACCTGTATCGATTTGCCAGTGAACATGAGCTCGACGGATTCGTATTTGAAGACAAACTTTTTCTAAATTCAGATCGGCATAATGAAAACGTCAAGTAAGCTTATTTGCGTGCAAGCGCTATCCAGTCTTTCACTATGGCTTGATATATTTTTGATTTTCACGGTTCCCGTTTATCTATGGCATGCCTCTCCTTCATCAATAGCGTTCCTGGCTTTTTGCCTAGGTGCCCCTATGTTGTTGCTAGGTCCTATTGTAGGAACCCTGATAGATCGATATGACGTAAGAAAAACGCTAGTATTTGGCGCCTTACTCCGCACACTGTCTACCGTAGCGCTAGCAGTGTCTCCAGACCTTCAGAGCTTTTTGTTTTTCGTCATCTTCAAAGGCGTGTCAAACTTATTTTACTTCCCTTCGATAACCATTATGGTTCGGCAACTGATACTTGCTGAAGAGCGCAAATCTTTTTTCAGCCACGTCAGTGTATTTGATCAGTCTTCAAAAATTTTTGCACCGTTACTAGCAGGCGTGTTAACGGCTGTCTTATCACCTAAGGATTTGTTCTTTTTGTCGGCTGCCGCCGTTTTATTAACCTTTCCACTTTTAAGGTCTATTTGCCTGGCGTTCCGAACGCAAATGGCTGACACCTCTACGAAAGCCCTTCCACTCTATCGCGACATCACAAGAGGACTCTCTATATTCAATGCCTTGCCCTTTCAACTACGCATAGGCTTTTTTACTCCCTACTGACATCGCTGGCTTTAGGGATTTACGACCCGCATTTGGCGTCCTTTCTAGCCTATGAAGGTTTACCTGCAGTTAATTTTTCAGTAATCGTCTCCGCAACAGCCGGAGGCGCGATAGGTGCCGCACTGCTGATGAAGTTCAAGTGGAGCAATATCGATGAGATTCTACTTCGTTCAAGCGCATTAGTTATTTTCTCTGCAGCACTAATCCTGACAGCAGCTTTAGTGTTTTTCCAAGTGCCTGGAAGAGCCCATCTTTATCCGCTGGTTTGGTTTTTGAATGGCTTCGGCTATGAGGCGTTAATAATATCTTCAAATATAATCCTTCAGCAATTATGCCCTTCTGACAATATCGGAAGAGTATCCATGTCTTTCAGGAGCCTCCAAATACTATGCGTTATAATGGGGCCTTCTTTAGGATCAGTGCTAATCATCGCAGGTGGTCGCCCAGCACCTTTTGTTGTGGCTGCATGCATGGCATTTTTAACGGCATCAGTGTCAATTGCGGTCTATTTATATGTGTACAGAAAACAAGCGCACGCACCTGTCAGTTAGTGCAAAGTCAAACGATCACCCGGCGAATCTCCTGTCATTCAAAGTTGCCTGATCAAATTTAAAACAAAAAGGCCCTCGTCAATGCGAGGGCCTTTTGTTTTAAATGCACCGCAATCGGGCAAGTCTCAGCGTGGCAGCTTGAGGTTGTTCCAGATGGCCAGGCTAGGTTCAGCCTGGTTCAGGGTGTAGAAGTGCAGCCCTGGTGCGCCACCTTGCAGCAATTGTTCACACATCTCGCTGATGACCTGCTCGCCGAACGCCTGGATGCTCTTGACGTCGTCGCCATAGGCTTCCAGTTGCTTGCGCACCCAGCGTGGGATTTCAGCACCGCAAGCGTCAGAGAAGCGCGCCAGCTTGCTGTAGTTGGTGATCGGCATGATGCCCGGCACGATCGGGATGTTTACACCCATGGCCCGTACACGCTCGACAAAGTAGAAGTAGCTGTCGGCGTTGAAGAAGTACTGGGTGATCGCACTGTTGGCGCCGGCGTTGGCCTTGCGCACGAAGTTCTGCAGATCGTCTTCGAAATTGCGCGCCTGGGGGTGCATCTCCGGGTAAGCCGCCACTTCGATGTGGAAGTGATCGCCGCTTTCTTCACGGATAAAGCTCACCAGGTCATTGGCGTAACGCAGCTCGCCGCTGGCCATGCCCATGCCGGACGGCAGGTCGCCACGCAGGGCGACGATGCGCTTGATGCCGGCTTGCTGGTACTGGGTCAGCAGGCTGCGCAGGTCGGCCTTGCTGTCGCCCACGCACGATAAGTGCGGAGCGGCGGGAACTTTGACTTCGCTTTCCAGCTGCAGCACTGTGTTGATCGTGCGGTCACGGGTCGAGCCGCCGGCCCCGTAGGTGCAGGAGAAGAAGTCGGGGTTGTAGCTGGCCAACTGCTTAGCAGTCGCCATCAGTTTTTCATGCCCAGCATCGGTCTTGGTCGGGAAGAACTCGAAGCTGTAGCGACGGTCTTGGGACATGGGGGAGGTCTCCAGCTGCAAGTTGCAAGCTTCAAGCTGCAAGAGGGCGGCGTGCCGTTCTTGTAGCTTGAAGCTCACAGCCAATAGCTGCTTAAAGAGCGAGGAAGTGACAAGCCCTCAGCACAAACGCTTTTTCTTGCCGCTTGTAGCTGAAAGCTTGCAGCTGCTTAGTACCGATAAGCGTGCGGCTTGAACGGACCTTCGACGGTCACGCCGATGTAGTCGGCCTGGGTCTTGGTCAGTTGAGTCACTACGCCGCCGAAGCCGCGGACCATTTCCAGGGCCACTTCTTCGTCGAGTTTCTTCGGCAGCACTTCCACGGTCAGGCGCTCGGCTTTCTGGGCTGGCGACAGGTCGGCGTACTTCTGGCCGAACAGGAAGATTTGCGCCAGTACCTGGTTGGCGAACGAGCCGTCCATGATGCGGCTTGGGTGGCCGGTAGCGTTGCCCAGGTTCACCAAGCGGCCTTCAGCCAGCAGGATCAGGTAGTCGTCGTTCTGCGGGTCGAAATCACCAGCACCGGTGCGGTGAACCTTGTGCACCTGTGGCTTCACTTCTTCCCATGCCCAGTTCTTGCGCATGAAAGCGGTGTCGATTTCGTTGTCGAAGTGACCGATGTTGCAGACAACGGCACGCTTTTTCAGGGCTTTGAGCATGTTCTCGTCGCAAACATTCACGTTACCGGTGGTGGTCACGATCAGGTCGATCTTGCCCAGCAGCGCTTTGTCGATGCTTGCTTCGGTGCCGTCATTGACGCCATCGATGAACGGCGAAACCACTTCGAAGCCGTCCATGCAGGCTTGCATGGCGCAGATCGGGTCAACTTCGGAGACTTTAACGATCATGCCTTCCTGACGCAGGGACTGGGACGAACCCTTGCCCACGTCACCGTAGCCGATCACCAGGGCTTGCTTGCCCGACAGCAGGTGGTCGGTACCGCGCTTGATGGCATCGTTCAGGCTGTGACGGCAGCCGTACTTGTTGTCGTTCTTGCTCTTGGTCACCGAGTCGTTGACGTTGATGGCCGGGATTTTCAGCTCGCCCTTGGCCAGCATGTCCAGCAGGCGGTGTACGCCCGTGGTGGTTTCTTCGGTCACGCCGTGGACGCGGTCGAGGATCTGCGGGTACTTCTTGTGCAGCAGCTCGGTCAGGTCGCCGCCGTCGTCGAGGATCATGTTGGCGTCCCATGGCTTGCCATCCTTGAGGATGGTTTGCTCCAGGCACCACTCGTACTCTTCTTCGGTCTCGCCTTTCCAGGCATAAACCGCGATACCGGCAGCAGCGATAGCAGCAGCAGCCTGGTCTTGAGTCGAGAAAATGTTGCAGGACGACCAACGTACTTCGGCACCCAGGGCAACCAGGGTTTCGATCAACACGGCAGTCTGGATGGTCATGTGGATGCAGCCGAGGATCTTCGCGCCTTTGAGCGGCTGCTCAGCGGCGTACTTGCGGCGCAGACCCATCAGGGCAGGCATTTCGGATTCGGCGATAAAGGTTTCGCGACGGCCCCAGGCAGCGAGGGACATATCGGCGACTTTGTAGTCGGTAAAACCTGCAGGCGTGATTACAGCGCTCATGAAGAGCCTCCATTCGTAGTGTGCGAATGGGCGCCGTTGTGCGTTTAGTATCAGGCCAGGTGAACCAGGCCCAACAACGCCCCATCCGAGCCTGACAGGTCGAGCCTGCTGCAGCGCCCCTCGGACAGGTGGCGGGAGAACGGTAGTAGCCGTTCTGAAATCGGGGGCGATTATAGCTTTCTTTAACCGGCTAGTGGCAAGCTTCGAGCGGTAAGCGGTAAGTAAGAGCGAATCGGCTTTTAACTTGAAGCTTACCGCTTGAAACTTGAAGCTGGGAGGGCAACTCTATCGTTCACCCCCCCGGAGCCCTCCCACCATGAACTTTCACACCCGCAAATGGGTAAAACCCGAAGACCTCAACCCCAACGGCACCCTGTTCGGCGGCAGCCTGCTGCGCTGGATCGACGAAGAGGCGGCCATCTACGCCATTGTCCAGTTGGGCAACCAGCGTGTGGTGACCAAGTACATCTCCGAAATCAACTTCGTCAGCGCCTCGCGCCAGGGCGACATTATCGAGCTGGGCATCACTGCTACCGAGTTCGGCCGCACCTCCATTACCCTGACCTGTGAAGTGCGCAACAAGATCACCCGCAAAAGCATCCTGACCGTGGAAAAAATGGTCTTCGTCAACCTCGGTGAAGACGGTTTGCCGGCGCCCCACGGGCGTACCGAGATCAAGTACGTGAAGGATCAGTTCCAGGAAGACGGCATCAAGGATTAATACTGCCGCTGGCCAGTGAACGCTATTGATGGGCGACAGGTCGTACCTGAATAACACCCCCCTGTTCAGGTACGCCCATGGCCACGCAAGAAGACGGCAAGACCCCCAACTTGTCGCAGGAAGAGCAACACGACGTCGACAAGAACCAACCGCCCCGCGCGGCGGTTCTGCATGAAATCATTCGCACCCAGGGCGATCAGGAGCTGGAGCGCACGGTAGCGGCGCTGTGGTGGTCGGCGCTGGCGGCCGGCCTGACCATGGGCCTGTCGTTGATGGGCATGGGGCTGCTCAACTCGCGCCTGCCCGAGGGTGAAGCATTCAAGGTGATTGCCAGTTTCGGCTATTGCGCGGGTTTTCTCGCCGTCATCCTGGCGCGCCAGCAACTGTTCACCGAAAACACCCTGACGGCCGTGCTACCGGTGATGAGCAAACCGACGCTGGCCAATGCCGGGCGCCTGTTGCGGCTGTGGACAGTGGTGTTGGTGGGCAACCTGTGTGGCACCTTGCTGGTGGCGTATGTGATGCTGCACTTGCCGATTTTCGACACCAAGACCGATATGGCCTTCCTTGAGATTGGCCGCAAGGTCATGGAAAACGACCCTGGCCAGATGTTCGCCAAAGGCATCATTTCCGGCTGGATGATCGCCACCATGGTGTGGATGATCCCGTCCATGGAAAGCGCGAAGATGTTCATCATCATCCTGATCACCTACCTGATGGCGCTGGGGGATTTCACCCACATCGTGGTTGGCTCGGCCGAGGTGTCGTACCTGGTGTTTGCCGGCGAACTGCCCTGGAAGGACTTCTGGCTGATATTTGCCGGGCCGACCCTGGCGGGCAATATCATCGGTGGCAGTTTTATCTTTGCGCTGATCAGCCATGCGCAGATTCGCAGCGAAAGCAGCCTGCCGGGCAAGAACGCAGACCCGCGCCACCCCCAACAGGTCAACAAGGAGCAGTAAGCCGGTTCGTCATAAATGAATGGCAAAGTCGCTGCTCGGTTTTCCATTCATTTAAAGAAGGATCTTTATGCGGGCTTTCCCTTTTTTGCGCGTGCACAGGTGGTGCGCGCTGGTTGTGGCGGTGGGTGTGTTCGCTACGGCGCAGGCCAAGGATGATGCGGCGGATCGCTCCGTCACCATCGAGAAGAACACTCAGCATTATGTAATCAACGCCGACGGCAGTTACGTGCTGGAGGCCGATAAGGTCGTGCTGATCAACGAAGAACGTGCCATCCGGCGCACTTCCCAGCAGGGCTTCGGTTACAACCGCTCCCTGGACACGCTGGAGATTGTCGAGGCATTCACCCAGAAGCCGGACGGGCGCAAGGTGGTGGTCAGCGCGCAGCAGATCAAGGAGCAACAGGAACGGGCTTCGGCGGGCGCGCCGATGTTTCAGGATTCGCGGGTTAAGGTCGTGATTTTCCCTGAGGTCGCTGTCGGCGATCGCTTGAGCCTGCGCTACAAACGAACACGCAAAACCGCATTGTTTCCTGATGAGTTTACCGACTTCGCTACCACGAGCTTGAACCCGACCGAGGGTTACAGCCTGACCTACGACCTGCCGGCAGACAAACCCTTATACGCCGATACGCGCGGTTTCAAGACCTCCGCGCCGGCCGCCGCACCAGGGCGCAAGGTGTATCGTTGGGACTATGTGCCAACGGACAAAGCCCGACCTGAACAAAGTGCAGTGGCCTACACCGACTATGGCCAGTTTCTCGCTGTCTCGACCTTCGCGAACTACAGCGCGCTGGCCAAGGCCTATGAGGCACGTGCCACGGTCGAGGTAACACCGCCAATCATTGAGCTGGCGCGGGAACTCACTGCCGGTTTGTCGACGCCGCGGGCCAAGGCCTTGGCGCTCAGTGATTGGGTGCGCAAGAACATTCGTTACGTGGCGGTGTACATCGAAGCCGGTGGCGTGGTGCCGCACTCGGCGCAGTCGGTGCTGGACAATCGCTACGGCGACTGCAAGGACCATGTGGCGTTGCTGGAGGCCATGCTCAAGGCGGTCGCTATCGAAAGCTCGCCGGCGCTGATCAACCTGGGCAATGCCTACACCTTGCCCGCGGTGGCGGCGTTAGGGGTGATAAACCATGCAATTACCTATGTGCCCAGCCTGGATCTGTACCTGGACTCCACCGCCAGTTCCATCGCGCCGGGTTACTTGCCGCCGCCGGATTTGGACAAGCCGGTGCTGTTGACCCGTACCGGCGAGTTGGGGCGCACCCCGGCGACCCAGCTTGGCAGGCTGTCCACCGAGCTGGTGTTTAAAATTGATGACAAAGGCGCGGCTGACTTTACCCAGACCTCACTCGCCGAAGGGTGGCGTACGGAATCGATGCGCTTTGGGATCAAGTCTTTCGAGCCTGGGGAGCGTGAGCAGCTCATCCAGAAAACCCTGCGTGCCCATGGGCAGTCGGGCAGCGGCACGCTGCAAACCGATGCTCTGGACAGTAATGCGCCCAGCTTCAAGACCACGTTGGCCGGGCATACCGAAAACCTTGTCAACCTGCCGGGGCCGATTGGCGTGCAGGCCCTCAGCCGCCTGGGAAGCCTCATCTCCCAAGATGTACAGGCGCTGTCCGCAGAAAAGGTACGGGCACAGAACTTCACCTGTTTCACCAGTCAGAGCATCGAAAACGCCCGCTTCGAGTTTCCCGCATCGGTGAACATTCTGGCATTGCCCAAGGCCGTTTCGCTCAAGGGCGCGGATGTTAGCTACGACTCCAGTTATGAGCGCAGCGGCAATACCGTGCTGGTTTCCCGCACCCTGGCGTTCAGCCACCCGCAAGCCGTGTGCAGTCCTGAATGGTTCAAGACGATGCAGCCGATGATCGATGCGATGTTCAACGACCTCAAAAGCCAGATCATTGTGCAGACCCTCTAGGCGCAAGCGCGGGCGGCGAAATGAGTTCGCCGCCCGTGTCTATCAGTGGGCGTCGGCTTGCGGGGCCGGTTCATCTTTGGTCACGTGTTTGACCAGCTTACCGATGCTCAAGCCCTGCAACAGGATCGACGACAGCACCACGATGTAGGTGATGCTCAGCAACAGGTCGCGCTCCGGGCCCAGCGGCAGGGCCAGGGCCAGTGCCACCGAAACCCCGCCACGCAAGCCACCCCAGGTGAGAATGCGGATGGTGCCGCGTGGCACCGTGCGCCAGCGGCGCAGCAACAGAATCGCCGGGGCCACGGTCAGCAGGCGTGACAGCAGGATCGCTACGGCGAGCAAGCTGGCGGCGAATACGTGCAGCCAGTTGAACGGCAACAGCAGCAGCTCCATGCCGATCAGCGCAAACAGCAGAGCGTTGAGCATGTCATCGAGCAGTTCCCAGAAACCATCCAGGTAGCGCCGGGTCATGTCGTTCATCGCCAGTTTGCGGCCCAGGTTGCCGATGATCAGCCCGGCCACCACCATCGCAATCGGTGCGGAAACGTGCAGTTCGCTGGCCATCGCCGAGCCGCCAATGACCAAGGCCAGGGTCAGCATCACTTCGATCTGGTGCTGCTCGATGCTCTTGATCATCAGGTACACCAGGTAGCCGATGAGCCCGCCAAATGCCACGCCGCCAATGGCTTCATGGGCAAACAGCATGGCGGTGGCGCCGACGGTTGGCGTTTCGCCCAACTGTGCGATGCCGAGCAGCACGGTGAACACCACAACCGCCGTGCCGTCGTTGAACAGCGACTCGCCGACGATGGTGGTTTTCAGGGGTTTCGAGGCGTTCGCGGTTCGCAGCACACCCAGCACTGCAATCGGGTCGGTAGGCGAGATCAACGCGCCGAACAACAGGCAGTAAAGGAAGCTCACGTGCCAGCCAAACAGGGCAAAGATGTAGTACGCCAGGCTGCCGATCACCACGGTGGCGATTAATACGCCGAAGGTTGCGAGTAAGCCGATGGGCCAGCGATAACTGCGCAGGTCATTCAGGTTGACGTGCAAAGCGCCGGCGAACAGCAGGAATGACAGCATCCAGTTCATCAGCAAGTCGCCGAAGTCGATCTGGCCGATCAACTGCTGGATACGCGCTTCCAGGCCGGGGTAGCCGATAACGCTCAGGCCTTGCAGGATCAGGGAAAACAGCAGGGCCGTGACCATCACACCGATGGTGGGCGGCAGGCCGATAAAACGGAAGTTCACGTAGGTGAGCAGGGTGGTGAGGCAGATGAAGGCGGCGACAAGTTCAAGCATCCGGGGTCCTTGGAGGAGAGTGACAGGTTGTTAATGGGGGGATGGACCGCAGCCGTGGCGGGATGTTGCAAACCACGCAGCAAAAGGCGGGTAGAACCTTTCGGTACGGCACGGCTCATAGCGGGTAAGTGCGGCTTCGCATTTTTAGTGCTAAAACTCTAACCGCTGACTAAAACGACAAAAGGAATCTGTGATGACGGTGGCATTCTGGTGTGTGTTGATTGCAATGTTTCTGCCTTACCTGTGCACGGGTTTGGCCAAGTTCAGCGGCGGCAAGTTTGGGCCGCGCCAGAACCATGACCCGCGCGCTTTCCTGGACACCCTCGAAGGGTTCGCCAAACGCGCCCACAGCGCACAGCTCAACAGCTTTGAAGTGACGCCTGCGTTTGCGGCGGCGGTGATCATTGCGCACCTGGCCGGTACAGCGTCGCTGGTGACCATTAATGTGCTGGCAGTGCTGTTTATCACCAGCCGCCTGCTGTACATCATTTGCTACCTGGCGGACTGGGCGATGCTGCGTTCGCTGGTGTGGTTCGTGGGCATGGCGTTGATTGCGAGTTTCTTCTTTGTCTCGATCTAAAGGCTGACGCGGTTTCATTGTGGGAGCGGGCTTGCTCGCGAAGGCGGCGGGTCAGTCATCAGTTGTGCTGGCTGATACACCGCCTTCGCGAGCAAGCCCGCTCCCACATTTGATCTTCAGTGGTCTTCAGGTCCCGGCGGGTGCGTCGGGCACCTGCGGCAACACTGCACCCTTGGGCCACAACATCCAGATCTGTCCCTGTTGCTTCATGTTCCCGGCCAATTCACCCGCTGCATCACCTGTGCCCCAGAACAAGTCCGCACGCACCTCGCCGGTGATGGCGCCGCCCGTGTCCTGCGCGGCGACAGGGCGTGCGATGGGTGAACCATCGGGTTGGGTGGTCGACAGCCACAGCAGGCTGCCCAGCGGAATCACCTTGCGATCCACTGCCACGCTGTAGCCCGCCGTCAGCGGCACATTCAGCGAACCACGCGGGCCTTCATTGCTGTCCGGGCGGGCGCTGAAAAACACGTAGCTGGGGTTGCTCGCCAACAGTTCCGGGATGCGTTGCGGGTGCGCCTTGGCCCAGGCGCTGATGGCGCCCATGGTCACGTCTTCTTTTTTCAGCTCGCCTTGCTCGACCAGCCAGCGGCCGATCGGTCGGTAAGGGTAGCCGTTCTGGTCGCCATAACCGACGCGCAGTTGACGCCCGCCCGCCAGTTGAATGCGCCCCGATCCCTGGATCTGCAGGAATTGCAGGTCCATCGGGTTAGTCAGCCAGGCAATCGGCTTGGCCGTGGAGCCCTGGCCGTTGATGGTACTGGCATCGTCATAGGGCTTGAGTACACGGCCTTCGAGACGGCCGCGCAGGCGCTTGCCTTTGAGTTCCGGGTAGATGCTTTCCAGGTTGACGATGATCAGGTCATCCGGCACACCGTAAACCGGCACATGGGCCGTGGCGGTTTCGGTCAGGCTGCCGGGGTAGACCGGTTCGTAGTAGCCGGTGATCAGACCGTTCGGCGTGTTGTCGGCCGAGCGCAAGCCGAATACATCCAGGCGTTCCTTGAGAAAACTGCGAACCGCCACGGCATCACCCGGCACGGTGGCTGCTGCTGCGCAGGTGGCGCCCCATACCGGGTCGGCCTTGAGGCGTTGGCAAGCGCTGCGCCAGGATTCAAACCCGGCCAGCAGATCGCTGTCGGAGACGGCTGGCAGGGCTTCCCACGGTGCGCTCACATAAGTGGCGACCGCATGGGGTTTGGCCGCTTCATCTTTTTTGTGGGCCTCTTTACCGCCATCGCATCCGGCCAACAACGCCAGCATCGGCAGAGCCAGCGCCAGGCGGCGGCTCCAGGGTTTCAACGTGATAGTCATACAAGCAATTCCTGAAGCGGTTGCCCGCGCCGTGGCGCATTCAGGCAACCCTTATTATTAATAGGGCTATTGGTCTTTACGGGCGGGGCGAGGATACTGGCCGCCGTTTCCCGTGACCTTGAAGCCATCATGACTTTTAAAAAACTGACCGTGGTATTGCTGGCCTGCCTGACCTTGTCCGCTTGCGGCGGTGTCGATCCGAATTCGCCCCTGGGCCAACGCAAGGCAATCTTTAAGCAGATGCTCAAAACCGGCGAAGACCTGGGCGGCATGTTGCGTGGGCGTATCCCGTTCGACGGCGCCAAGTTCGCCGAAGGCGCAGTCAAGCTCGATGCCTTGTCCCACGAACCGTGGAAGCATTTCCCGAGCGTGCGTGAAGAAGATCACACCAGCGCCAAGGACAACGTGTGGCAACAGCAGGCACGCTTCCAGGAGTTGGCCCGAAACCTTGAAGCGGCCACCGGTGAATTGGTGATCGCAAGCCAAGTGCAACCTTACAAGGCCGGCAACCTGGGGCCGGCGGTGCAGAAGGTCGAAGATGCCTGCACAGCCTGCCATAAACAGTTTCGGGATCACTGACCGGTCTTACTTGTCGAGTTCTTCTACGGCGTCCTGCAGTTCCTTGCGGGACTGGGCGAGCTTGTCTTTGCGTTTGTTGATCTTGTCCGCATCGCCCTTTTTCATTGCCTTGTCGAGGTCGGCCTGGCGGCGGCTGACTTCATGTTTGGCGTCGAGCACCTTGTTCTCGCGCTCTTTCCTCAAGGACGCGTCGGTGCAGTGGGCGGTGACTTCGCTCAGGGCTTTTTCCAGACCGGCTTGCTGCTCACTGTTGCCATGGGTCCTGGCCTGTTCGATCTGGGCGCTGATGGCTTGGCGTTTGGCGGCGCAGCCGGTAAGTTCCGGGACTTCTTCGGCGGCCAGCAGCGGCGTGGTCATGAAGCTTGCGACGGTCAACAAGGCTAGTGGGGCTAGAAATTTCATGTAAGGCTCCAAGGTCGCAATCGGTTGGCAGGGTGAATTCTGCCGGGGTTAAAAGTGGCCGGGCGGGGCTTAAAACCCGTCAATCCCGGCCACACGTAATGTTTCAGCTAATGCTTGTACTTGCGGGTCGCGAAAAAAAGCGCTCAATTGCGCCGCGCGGCCCGGGCCAATACCGTCGGTAGCCAGCCAGGCCTGGACATCTCTGGCGGCCAGGGCCTGCCAGCCGCCCTCCAGATCGTTGCGTGCCGAAGGCGGTACACCCAGCGCTTTGAGCCATTGCGCAAAGGGCCGTTGCCGAGCGCTTTGAAGGCTGTCGAGCACACGGGCACGGCTGCGTTCACCGAAGCCGTCAATGTTAGCAAGCTCTGCCGCATCCAGGGTCAACCAATCGAGAAAGCCTGCGATTAGACCGGCCTGAATCAATGCGTTCCAGGTTTCGCGCCCTATATTCGGTAAGGACAGGCCTTGATTGCTGCTCAGCCAGGTCAGCCGGGCGAGCAACTGTTCCTCGCAACCGGGGTCCAGTTGCCAACAGCTCAACGCGTGGAAGTCCCGCGCATCCGGTACCTGCACCGCCACCCTTGTCTTGTTGCGCAGGATCACTTGGTCCAACCGGGGAATCACTTGGCCGGCAAGGCTGATGGAGACCTGATCGCCAGGACGGATATCCAGCGCATGCCACTGTTTCAGGGAGCCGACGTTGACGCGGCGAATTTGCCGATCGTCCAGCCGTACCGGCTCCAGCTCCAGAATGGGGGTAATGCGCCCGGTGCGGCCGATCTTGAAGTGCACCTTGCGCACCAGCGCCAGCGCCTTGGTGACCGGGTACTTCCAGGCGATCGCCCAGTAAGGCGTTCCGGCCTGCCAGCGTTTGGCGGGCGGGTGCAACGCCTGGTGCAACACCACGCCATCGCTGGCGAAGGGCAGCGGATGGTTGTACCAGTAGCTGCGCCAGTGCGCGGCCTCAGTCATGTTCTGGATGGGCTGGCTGTAGCGACGGCTGTCGGCAAAACCCCAGCGCGCCAAGGTGGCCAGGCGCGTGGTGAAGTCTGCCGGGCCGTCGGGCCAGGCCCAGACGAACAAGCCGATTCCAGCGGCGTCGGCGTCACTCAGCTGGCGACGATTCATTAGCCCTGCCACCTTGCTTCGGGCACTTACCCCGCCGTGTGCTGACTGCACATGATCGTCAAGGCGCCAATAGAGTTCGCCTTGCAACACCAGATCGGTCGGCTCCGGCAGTTGCTGGACAATGCCGGGGAGCTTGCGTGCGGCGGCTGACCAATCCTGGCCGAGCAGGCCGTCACCTCGGCTGATGAGTTGGCTCAACCGACCCCGGTGATACACCAGCGTCACTGCAACGCCGTCGACCTTGGGTTGAATCCATACGTCTTGTCGGGTTCGGAGCCACTCATCGACAGCCTTTTCATCGACCAGCTTTTCCAGGCCGGTATGCGCGACCGGGTGAGCCCGCGTGCCCCGTGAACTGGCCAATGGGTTGTCGGTGGCTTTGGTTAATTGAGTAAAACACGTTCTCCACTGAGCCAGGCGGTGGCGAGCCTGATCATAGAGTTCATCACTGACCGGGGATTGGCCAAGCCGGTGGTAGCTGTCATCCCATAGTTTTATCTGTTCAGCCAAGGTGTCGACCTGTGATCGCGCTTCCTCGGGGCAATCGTCTGCCCAGGCCAAAAAAGGCAGGGCGCTGAGTAAAAGAGCAATCAGTAAACGCATCATGAGCATCCTTGCTCGGAAGGGGCGCCCAGCCTAAGTGATCCATGCGGCCACAAAAAAGCCCCGACGCTGCGGGGCTTTTTACCGGGTGTTTCGAGTTACTTGAACAGACCGCCCAAGGCCTTCACCGTGTCGTTCTTATCCACCCTGGCTTCCTGTGTTTGCTGCTTGGCGTCGACTTTGGCCTGGGACTCAGCCAGTTTGTTACAGCCTTTGTTGACCTGCTCTTGTGCCGCTTTAAAAGCCTTCACGCTCAGCATGTCGTTCTTGGCCTCGGCCGTATCGATCTTGGTTTGCAGGTCTTTGGCTTGTTGCTGGCAATCACCGGACTTGCTGCCCAGTTGGGTGCTCAGGGCGCCACCCAGTGCGCTCAGGTCGGCAGCCTGGGCCGGCAGGGTGAACAGGCTGAGCAGAAGGGCGGCAGGGACGAGCGTGGAGATGCGCATGAAAAACCTCAATGTTCGATTGCCTGCGCGCTTATCGGCCCCGGGCTGGCGCAGTGCAATATCCAAATAAGGTGAAGCGCCCGAGAGGGCGCGGATTCTAGAGGGCCATTATTTGGCCTGCAAGGTTTTGGATCCAAAAACGTGAATATCAGCCGGTTAATCACCCGGCCAATAAAAAGCCCCGCAGGTTTTACCCTGCGGGGCTTTGTGTACCGCGGGTGATTACAAGCCTGCAGCGGTACGCAGGTCGTTGGCGCGGTCGGTTTTTTCCCAGGTGAACGTGGTGAAGGTGTCGTCGCCGACAGTCTTCTGCGCAGGGGTACGACCGAAGTGGCCGTAGGCTGCGGTTTCCTGGTACATCGGGTGCAGCAGGTCGAGCATGGTGGTGATCGCGTAAGGGCGCAGGTCGAAGATCTCACGCACCAGCTTGACGATCTTTTCATCGCTGATCTTGCCGGTGCCGAAGGTATTCAGCGAGATCGACGTAGGCTGAGCCACACCGATAGCGTAGGAAACCTGAATTTCGCAACGCTCGGCCAGGCCGGCCGCAACGATGTTCTTGGCCACGTAACGACCGGCGTAGGCGGCGGAACGGTCAACCTTGGAGGGGTCTTTACCCGAGAACGCGCCACCGCCGTGACGGGCCATGCCGCCGTAGCTGTCGACGATGATCTTGCGGCCGGTCAGGCCGCAGTCGCCCACCGGGCCACCGATGATGAACTGGCCGGTCGGGTTGATGTGGAACTGGGTGTCCTTGGTCAGCAGCTCGGCAGGCAGCACGTGCTTGACGATCAGCTCCATCACGCCTTCGCGCAGGTCGGCGTAGGACACATCCGGGTTGTGTTGGGTCGACAGTACAACGGCGTCGATGCCCACGACTTTGCCGCCTTCGTAACGGCAGGTCACCTGGGACTTGGCGTCCGGGCGCAGCCATGGCAGTACGCCGGATTTACGTGCTTCGGCCTGGCGCTGCACCAGTTGGTGCGAGAAGGTGATCGGTGCCGGCATCAGCACGTCGGTTTCGTTGCTGGCGTAGCCGAACATCAGGCCCTGGTCGCCGGCGCCCTGATCTTCAGGCTTGGCGCGGTCCACACCCTGGTTGATGTCGGGGGACTGCTTGCCGATGATGTTCATCACGCCACAGGTCGCGCCATCGAAGCCGACGTCGGAGCTGTTGTAGCCAATCTTGGTGATGACGTCACGGACGATCTGTTCCAGATCGACCCAGGCCGTGGTGGTGACTTCACCGGCGATGATCGCCACGCCCGTTTTCACCAGAGTCTCGCACGCCACACGGGCGAACTTGTCTTCAGCAATGATGGCGTCCAGCACCGCGTCAGAAATCTGGTCGGCGATTTTGTCCGGATGCCCTTCAGACACGGACTCGGAGGTGAAAAGGGAGTATTCGCTCATCTCGATGATTTCCTGATATTTACCGATGGTGAGTGTCGCCAGCCGGCCGCTGAAAATGGCGGACCTGGATCTGGAAACCATTACGTAAACCTACATAGAGGCTTTCCCCGGGAACGAGTCCCGCAGCGGTGGCCCAACGGGCCAGATCGTCCTGTTCAAAACCCAACCAGAGATCACCGCAGGCCTCCTTGGCCCAATTCTGGTTGTGGCTGCATAAATCTGTGACCAGCAGGCTACCGCCGGGTTGCAGCAAGTTTGCCATCTGCTTGAGGGCGTCGGCGGGGGCGGCGAAATGGTGCAGGACCATGTTCAGCACCACGCAATCGGCCCGCAGGCTGGTGTCATTCAACGCGTCTGCCAACTGCAGGCTGACATTGCCCAGGGCTTCGCGCTCACACAGCTGGCGCGCCAGTTCGAGCATCGCCGGGCTGTTGTCCAGCGCCGTCACCTGCTGAAAGCGGCGCGCCAGTTCCGGCAGGAAACCGCCGTCGCCAGGTCCGACTTCCAGCGCCGTCGCCTCATGACTGAAGCTCAGCTTGTCCAACAGCGCCAGTACGCTTTCGCGGTATTGCGGCAAACCGGCGATGAGGTCCTGCTGGGCGCGAAACTTTTCGGCAACCCGAGAGAAAAAGTCCTGGCTGGCGGCGGCCCGTTGTCCGTGGACCTGGCCGATGCGCGACTGCACATCCGCCGGCAGGCTCAAGTTGTCGACTTCTTCGAGCAAAGCGCTGTGCAGCTTGCCGCCGAGCAGCTCGGTGTGGGGCAGGGCACGGCGGTAAAAAATCGCATTGCCTTCGCGGCGGGTGGCTACCAGCTCGGCCTGGGCCAGTACCTTGAGGTGGTGGCTCATGCCGGACTGGCCAATGGCAAAGATTTGCGCCAGTTCCAGTACCCCGAAGGAGTCGTTGGCCAGTGCGCGCAGTACGTTCAGGCGTAACGGATCACCAGCGGCCTTGCATAAGGCAGCCAGCTCATCGCCGTCGTCGGGACGCAGGGAGGGCACGGGTAGGTTCATAAGGCCAGCAGTCTAGTGATGGGTGTAAATCCCTGCAAGGCCAATATCAAAAAGTTTTGATATTGGTCGATAAGTGGCGGTTATAAGCAGCCGCTATTACCTCTAGACGAAGCCGTGGGGCGTTTCTGCAAGCGATTGCCGTGCAATGCGCAGGAAAAACACCGTCAAGTGACTATCTGTCATTGCCCGCAGGCGGTGGCTGAGGGAAAATGCCGGTCCTTTTTTCGGTTTCTATATTCAAACCCCAGGAGATCAGCGATGCCCAGCCGTCGTGAGCGTGCCAACGCCATTCGTGCCCTCAGCATGGATGCCGTGCAAAAAGCCAACAGCGGCCATCCCGGTGCCCCGATGGGCATGGCGGATATCGCCGAGGTACTTTGGCGTGACTACCTGAAACACAACCCGAGCAACCCGTCGTTCGCCGACCGTGACCGCTTCGTGCTGTCCAACGGCCACGGCTCGATGCTGATTTATTCGCTGCTGCACCTGACCGGCTACGACGTCACCATTGATGACCTCAAGAGCTTCCGCCAGCTGCACAGCCGCACCCCGGGCCACCCGGAATTCGGCTACACCCCAGGCGTCGAGACCACCACCGGTCCCCTGGGCCAAGGCCTGGCCAATGCGGTTGGCTTTGCGCTGGCTGAAAAAGTGCTGGGCGCGCAGTTCAACCGCCCTGGCCACAACATCGTCGACCACCACACCTATGTGTTCCTCGGTGATGGCTGCATGATGGAAGGCATTTCCCACGAAGTCGCTTCCCTGGCCGGTACCCTGGGCCTGGGCAAGCTGATTGCCTTCTACGATGACAACGGCATCTCCATCGACGGCGAAGTCGAAGGCTGGTTCACCGATGACACCCCGAAGCGTTTCGAAGCCTACAACTGGCAAGTGATCCGCAACGTTGACGGCCACGATCCGGAAGAAATCAAGACCGCCATCGACACCGCGCGCAAAAGCGAGCAGCCGACCCTGATCTGCTGCAAGACCACCATCGGTTTCGGCTCGCCGAACAAGCAAGGTAAAGAAGACTGCCACGGCGCCCCACTGGGTGACGCGGAAATCGCCCTGACCCGCGAAGCGCTGAAGTGGAACCACGTCCCGTTCGAAATCCCGGCCGACATCTACGCCGAGTGGAGCGCCAAGGAAAAAGGCCTGGCGACCGAAGCCGAGTGGGACCAGCGTTTTGCGGCCTACTCTGCCGAATTCCCGGAATTGGCCAACGAATTGGTACGTCGCCTGGCCGGTGACCTGCCTGCCGACTTCTCGGAAAAAGCCTCGGCCTACATCGCCGAAGTCGCGGCCAAGGGCGAGACCATCGCCAGCCGTAAAGCCAGCCAGAACACCCTGAATGCCTTCGGCCCGCTGCTGCCTGAGATCCTCGGCGGTTCGGCTGACCTGGCCGGTTCCAACCTGACCCTGTGGAAAGGTTGCAAAGGTGTTTCGGCAGAAGACGCCAGCGGCAACTACATGTACTACGGCGTGCGCGAGTTCGGCATGAGCGCCATCATGAACGGTGTGTCCCTGCACGGCGGCCTGGTGCCTTACGGCGCGACCTTCCTGATGTTCATGGAATACGCGCGCAACGCCGTGCGTATGGCCGCGCTGATGAAGAAGCGGGTGATCCATGTGTACACCCACGACTCCATCGGCCTGGGCGAAGATGGCCCGACGCACCAGCCGGTTGAGCAACTGACCAGCCTGCGTACCACGCCAAACCTGGATTGCTGGCGCCCAGCCGACGCGGTCGAATCCGCCGTGGCCTGGAAGCACGCCATCGAGCGTAAGGACGGCCCTTCGGCGCTGATCTTCTCGCGTCAGAACCTGCAGCACCAAGTGCGTACCGACGCGCAAATCGCCGACATCAGCCGTGGAGGCTACGTGCTCAAGGACTGCGCTGGCGAGCCGGAGCTGATCCTGATCTCCACCGGTTCCGAAGTCGGCCTGACCGTTCAGGCCTACGACAAGCTGACCGAGCAAGGCCGCAAGGTGCGTGTTGTGTCGATGCCCTGCACCAGCCTGTTCGAAGCCCAGGACGCGGACTACAAGCAATCGGTATTGCCGTTGCAAGTCAGCGCGCGTATCGCCATCGAAGCGGCTCACGCCGACTACTGGTACAAGTACGTGGGCCTGGAAGGCCGCGTGATCGGCATGACCACCTACGGTGAGTCGGCGCCGGCGCCAGCGTTGTTCGAAGAATTCGGTTTCACCCTGGAAAACATCCTGGGTCAGGCTGAAGAGCTGCTGGAAGACTAAGGCTGTAGATTGAGGTGGCTGTACTGACGCCTTCGCGAGCAAGCCCGCTCCCACATTTGATCGGGTTCACACAGTTGCAATTGTGAACCCATTCAAGTGTGGGAGCGGGCTTGCTCGCGAAAGTGATCTAACAGCCACCCTATTACCCAAGGTAATCGAGAACCCCATGCCTCAACCGCGTCGCTACAAAGTTGCACTCAACGGCTACGGCCGCATTGGTCGTTGCGTCTTGCGTGCTCTGTTCGAGCGAGGGGCGGCGGCCGGGTTTGAAATTGTCGCGATCAACGATTTGGCCGACATGGCCAGCATCGAATACCTGACACGCTTTGACTCCACTCACGGCCGGTTCCCCGGCGAAGTGCGGGTCGACGGTGATTGTCTGCATATCAATGGCGACTGCGTAAAAGTCTTACGCAGTGCCACCCCCGAGGGCATCGACTGGGCGGCGCTGGACGTCGACCTGGTGTTGGAATGCTCCGGTGCTTACCACACCCGTGCCGATGGCCAGCGTTTTCTCGACGCCGGTGCACCGCGCGTGCTGTTTTCCCAGCCGATGGCCAGCGAGGCGGATGTCGACGCCACCATCGTCTACGGCATCAACCAGGATTGCCTGACCGGCGATGAGCTGCTGGTGTCCAACGCCTCCTGCACCACCAACTGCAGCGTGCCGCTGTTGCGCCTGCTGGATCAGGCGATTGGCCTGGA
Organism: Pseudomonas sp. O39; assembly: GCF_045447295.1. Classification (NCBI taxonomy): domain Bacteria; kingdom Pseudomonadati; phylum Pseudomonadota; class Gammaproteobacteria; order Pseudomonadales; family Pseudomonadaceae; genus Pseudomonas; species Pseudomonas sp. O39. The sequence goes on along the minus strand of NZ_JBJGXV010000004.1, from coordinate 67,879 downwards.
TTACGTGTCTATCACCACCATCCACTCGGCCATGAATGACCAGCCGGTGATCGACGCCTATCACCACGAAGACCTTCGCCGTACGCGCTCGGCGTTCCAGTCGGTGATTCCGGTGTCCACAGGCTTGGCGCGTGGTATCGAACGGTTGTTACCGGAACTTGCCGGTCGAATCCAGGCCAAAGCTGTACGGGTGCCGACGGTGAACGTGTCCTGCCTGGACATCACCATGCAAACCGTCAGCGATACCGATGCCACTGAGGTCAACCGGATTTTGCGCGACGCCGCCACCCGCGGCCCGCTCAAGGGCCTTTTGGCCTACACCGAGTTGCCGCACGCCAGTTGTGATTTCAACCATGACCCGCATTCGGCGATTGTCGATGCCAGCCAGACCCGTGTTTCCGGCCCCAGGTTGGTGAATATCCTGGCCTGGTTCGACAACGAATGGGGGTTTGCCAACCGAATGCTGGATGTTGCGGACCATTATCTGCACATCGCCTCTGCTAAATCAGCCCTTTAAATCAGCCAATTCAGGAACTGCGACCCATGACCGTGTTGAAGATGACCGACCTCGATCTGCAAGGTAAGCGCGTACTGATTCGCGAAGACCTCAACGTCCCAGTCAAGGACGGTGTTGTCACCAGCGATGCGCGAATCCTGGCCTCGCTGCCGACCATCAAGCTGGCCCTGGAAAAAGGCGCGGCCGTGATGGTCTGCTCCCACCTGGGTCGCCCGACCGAAGGTGAGTTCTCCGCTGAAAACAGCCTCAAGCCTGTAGCCGACTACCTGAGCAAGGCCCTGGGCCGCGACGTGCCACTGGTGGCTGACTACCTGGGTGGCGTTGACGTCAAGCCTGGCGACATCGTGCTGTTCGAGAACGTGCGCTTTAACAAAGGCGAGAAAAAGAACAGCGACGAGCTGGCCCAGCAATACGCGGCCCTGTGCGACGTGTTTGTGATGGACGCCTTCGGCACCGCTCACCGCGCTGAAGGCTCGACCCACGGCGTGGCCAAGTTCGCCAAAGTCGCCGCAGCCGGCCCGCTGCTGGCCGCTGAGCTGGATGCACTGGGCAAGGCCCTGGGCGCTCCGGCGCAACCGATGGCCGCCATCGTGGCCGGTTCCAAAGTGTCCACCAAGCTGGACGTGCTCAACAGCCTGAGCCAGATCTGCAACCAGTTGATCGTTGGCGGCGGCATTGCCAACACCTTCCTGGCGGCAGCCGGGCACCCGGTGGGCAAGTCCCTGTACGAGCCGGACCTGCTCGACACCGCCCGTGCCATCGCGGCAAAAGTGAGCGTGCCGTTGCCGGTGGATGTGGTGGTTGCCAAGGAGTTTGCCGAAAGCGCCGAAGCCACCGTCAAGCTCATCGCGGACGTGGCTGCCGACGACATGATCCTGGACATCGGCCCGCAAACCGCGGCCAACTTCGCTGAACTGCTGAAGTCGTCCAAGACCATTTTGTGGAACGGCCCGGTGGGCGTGTTCGAGTTCGATCAATTCGGTAACGGCACCAAAGTCCTGGCCCAGGCTATTGCTGAAAGCTCGGCATTCTCCATCGCCGGTGGCGGTGACACCCTGGCGGCCATCGATAAATATGGCGTTGCTGACCAGATCTCCTACATTTCTACCGGTGGCGGCGCATTCCTGGAATTCGTCGAAGGCAAAGTCCTGCCGGCCGTTGAAGTGCTGGAAACCCGAGCCAAAGGCTAAGGCTCGTGATCCGGAAAAGGAGTATTCCCATGATCAAGTCGTTGGCACTGGTAATCGCAGCAGGCCTGTTGGCCGGCTGCGGCAGCACGCCAAGCGCTAAGCCTGACCCGGCAGAGCGTGCGCCGGGGCAGAAAAAGAGCTGCTACCAGGCTGACTGGCAAGCCGAGACCATGCCGGTGATCAACAAGCGCATCGGCAACGAGCGGCTGGAGAAATACGACGCTGCGCCCAACGGTCAGGAACAGGGTTGCCCGTGACCGGTCTGATCAATTAACCGACAGCAGTGGCGGCCTTCGGGTCGCCGTTCGAGGATTGGCAATGAAAGGCGTATTCGCCCTGGCTGCATTGGCCTTGTTGGCCGGCTGCAGCAGCATGAACATGTTCAACAAGGCAGAGCCGGCGGACAAGTGGACGACCTGGACTTGCGACAGCAAGGCCGAGATCAACTGGCGCTTTGCCAATCAGGCCCGTTCCGAAGTGGATGTACGCCTCGGTGGTTCGGACCAGGTTTACCGTCTTAAGCAAGACGTTGCCGCCTCGGGCGTGCTGTACAGCAACGACCAGTTGGCGTTTCACACAAAAGGTGAGGAAGGCCTGATTTACTGGGTCGCCACCGATGATTTGATCGGGCGTGGCTGCAAGGCCCAGTGAGAACACGAGCTTAAGATAAATGAGATCTAAATGTGGGAGCTGGCTTGCCTGCGATTGCGGTGGGTCAGCAAAATAAATGTTGTCTGATCTGCCCCCATCGCAGGCAAGCCAGCTCCCACGTTGATCGGCTTTTTCAGTGGTATCAGCACAAGGCCACGCCAGCAATAACGATTCAGCAGGCCAAGCCTTAACCCCTTGATCTGCAATAACTTGAATAGCAGCCGCCGCTACGGCAGGCTTGCACGATTAACGACCCTCGATCGGGAGAGACAACACAATGGCACTTATCAGCATGCGTCAAATGCTGGACCACGCAGCCGAGTTCGGCTACGGCGTCCCAGCCTTTAACGTCAACAACCTTGAGCAGATGCGCGCCATCATGGAAGCCGCTGACAAGACCGACTCCCCAGTGATCGTCCAGGCTTCGGCCGGTGCCCGCAAATACGCCGGCGCCCCGTTCCTGCGCCACCTGATCCTCGCGGCGATCGAAGAATTCCCACACATCCCGGTGTGCATGCACCAGGACCACGGCACCAGCCCTGACGTGTGCCAGCGCTCCATCCAACTGGGCTTCAGCTCGGTGATGATGGACGGCTCCCTGGGTGAAGACGGCAAGACTCCAACCGACTACGAGTACAACGTACGCGTCACCCAACAAACCGTGGCCATGGCTCACGCCTGCGGCGTGTCGGTTGAAGGCGAGCTGGGCTGCCTGGGTTCCCTGGAAACCGGTATGGCCGGCGAAGAAGACGGCATCGGCGCCGAAGGCGTGCTGGACCACAGCCAAATGCTGACCGACCCGGAAGAAGCGGCCGACTTCGTCAAGAAGACCCAAGTGGACGCCCTGGCCATCGCCATCGGTACCAGCCACGGCGCTTACAAATTCACCAAGCCACCTACCGGCGACGTGTTGGCCATCGACCGCATCAAGGAAATCCACAAACGCATCCCTAACACCCACCTGGTGATGCACGGTTCTTCCTCGGTACCGCAAGAGTGGCTGGCGATCATCAACCAGTACGGCGGCGACATCAAAGAAACCTACGGCGTACCGGTTGAAGAAATCGTCGAAGGCATCAAGTACGGCGTGCGCAAGGTCAACATCGACACCGACCTGCGCCTGGCGTCCACCGGCGCAATGCGTCGCCTGATGGCCACCAACCCGAGCGAATTTGACCCACGTAAATTCTTCGGCGCCACCGTAACCGCGATGCGTGATGTGTGTATCGCGCGTTACGAAGCGTTCGGCACTGCCGGCAATGCTTCGAAGATCAAGCCGATCTCGTTGGAAGCGATGTACCAGCGGTATTTGAAAGGTGAGTTGAACGCCAAGGTGAACTAAGCCTTTAGCGTTTAAAAGAAGCCCGCAGTGATGCGGGTTTTTTTGTGGCTTAAATATAATGGGGAGCGCGGGCTATTATTTCGAATTGACCTAGCGGACTGTGATTTCTCACAGTAGCTAGCCAGTGTAAATGGCCGTAGTTTTCTGAGGCAGCTAACTCAATGCACTTGCGAGGAAAACGCCATGGTCACTCCGCAAAAGCTACCCGTTATGAATATTTTTACGAATGTTCGAAACTCCATCAATTTGACCCCGTTGAAGAAGTTAGGGCGAGAGCCGAGTAATACGCTGAGTATCAATCCTTCTTGTGGCGGGCTGGTCGTGGAGATTCCCTTTGATAGGGCGAAGTACACCGTGGGTTCAGTTATTTCCATTACCTATAACTTTTGGTATTTGGACGGGAGTGGGAATGGCGGGTTGCCTCTATACAGTTTTGAGGTGACGAGTACTACGCTTAATAATGTATCGGCGTCCAATATCTACTCTGTGGTGCTCTCTGATGAGATTCTTTCCTTTCTCCGGCCTGGGGTGCGGACCGAGTTAGGCTATAGCGTTAGTGTCTATAAAGACCCAAATGATCGATTTAAAAGTGCTACTTCTCCAGTGGACGCTGTCGCCATCTATAGTTCCACGCCTGCGCCCTTTGATATCGTTGTTCCTTAATGTGTATGGTTATTAAGGGAAGGGTCATGCGCTGGTCATTCTGGAAAGTCAGTTGAGCCCCCGGGTCAGCTAAGCATAATGTGATAATGAAAAGCCCGCAGCGCTGCGGGCTTTTTTGTGGCCGGGATTTGATCAGGCAGCGTCAGGCGTATCGAAACCGCGGTGCTCGATGACCCTGAACACATCGCTCACGTCCTGGACCAGAATGCGCGCAGTGTTGGCCACGTTGTTCAGGTCGCGTTCGGCGAAGTCCGGCAGGCTGGAGCAGGCCATCAGGTTGAGGTGTTCAAGGGCGGCGTTGAGGCGTTCGCGCAGGCAGGCGTGGAGGTCCAGCAGTGGGGCGTCGCTGTCGATTAGCAGCACTGGGTAATCGGTGGCGGTTTCGGTGCACGGGGTGAAACGACGGGGTGGCAGTTTTTGGGTCATGGTGAATCCTTAACTCGAGAGAAGAATGACCACCGTTTGCTGCGAAACAAATTGGGTGGCAGCTGTACGCGGGTTCGCAGACCGAGGAGTTAAGACCCGGCAGACCCGAAGGTCTCCCACGCACAGCCGCCATAACAAGACGGCCATTGGCAGGAGCGCCAGGGCAGTTTTGACGGGTGCGGAATTAACTCTGTAGGGCTGCGAAACCCTATCGCCGGTCAATGCCAGCGACGGGGCGAACTATAAGCGCCGATCTGGCTTGCCGCAACGGTCCTGTAGGCCCCGTCCCGGCGGCCCAGCCAATGAAGGTCAAATGTGGGAGCCGGGCTTGCCCGCGATCGCGGTGTGTCAGCCACCAGACAGGCTGGCTGATAGTCCGCCATCGCGGGCAAGCCCGGCTCCTACAGGGATTTGAGGCGTGTTTAAAAGGTTGGATGAGTCAGCGAATAATCCGTGGCGTCACAGGACGAGGCCTACGCGAGATACGGCACTTACTCGTGATCAATATCCAACTTGGCAAACGTCACGCGTGCACCTTCCTTGCTATTCCCACTGTTGTCCTGCACATACACCCCAGCCTTGAAGTACAGCGGCTTCGCAGCCCACGCGGCGCCAATGCGCTCGTTCCATTGGCCGTCTGCGGCAGATACGCTGAGTAAGCCGGCCTTATTGAGGTTGATCACATAGGTGAAGCTCTTCTCCAATGGCACGTTACTGGCGACGGTGACCACGCGCCCCTCACCATCATCCGGGCGCATGCGCACTTTGGCGACGATGTTGCCGGTCTGGGTCGATTCCTTGAATTGGTATTCCAGCTTGATCAGCGGTTTCTGGCTGTCATACGCGTGAATCTGGCCGATCACCACTTTGCCGCTTGAAGGCACTTGGTTGACGGTCACGGTGGCGCGCAGGAAGTTGTTGGCCTCGTTGTAAGTCCAGTTACGCAGGCGGCCGTCGGCGTAGGTTTCACGCAGTTCGCTGCGCGGGTAGATGGCGTTTTCGGTGCGGGTGCCGGTCACGGGTGTCCAGAATTGCACGTTGCTGCCTTCGGCCTGGAAATATTGGTCCTTGAAGCCGCTCAGCAGTTTCGGGGTGTCGATGGTCGCGGGCGGGGAGCCGACAGGAATGCTCAGGTTCCAGGTGGAAAGGTCGATCATGGTGTTGGCCTTTTACAGAGGTGACGGCTTTGGCCCGGGGGCCTTACAGGTTCTTTATAAGCGCTGATCGTCAGGTTGTTAAACAATTGCTGGCGATTTATTGGCGTCAGAGGAATGCCAAAAAGCCATGTTTCCCATGGTCCGTGGGCTGTAGGGGCTTACCGTTAGTCGGCTTCCTAAGCTTTGGCGCAATGATGGCACCCGCGTCACTTCTGCTTTTTTGGAACCGGGGCTAGAGTGAGACCTCAGTGTTTGTCCGGTTTTTATATCAGAAGTAACCGGTGCAACTCCTCAAGGAAGAGACGTAGCATGGATTGCGCTCCATACCCCGGCGATGGCAGTTCGGTTCTTCTGGTGGTCGACGACTACCCGGAAAACCTCATCAGCATGCGTGCGCTTTTGCAGCGTGAAGATTGGCAAGTGATGACCGCAGCTTCAGGGCTGGAGGCATTGGAATTACTGTTGGCGCACGAAGTCGACCTGGTGTTGCTAGATGTGCGCATGCCCGGCATGGATGGCTTTGAGGTGGCGCGCCTGATGCGTGGCAGCCAGCGTACGTGCATGACGCCGATTATTTTTTTGACCGCGCATGCCCAGTCTTCTGCGGCCGTGCTGGAAGGCTATGCCAGCGGTGCCATCGACTACCTGTTCAAGCCCTTCGACCCGCATATTCTCAAGCCCAAGGTCCAGGCCCTGCTGGAGCACCAGCGCAACCGCCGAGCCTTGCAGCGCCTGAGCCATGACCTGGAATCCGCGCGGGCCTTTAATGCCTCGGTGCTGGACAACGCCGCCGAGGGCATCCTGGTGGTGGGCGAGGCCAGTGTGATCCAGTACGCCAACCCGGCCATTTCGCGGTTGCTGAATGCCACGATGGCCGAGTTGCAGGGCGAGAGCTTTCTGAGTTTCCTGCAAAAGCCCCATGTGCCCACCTGGTTGGGGTTCCCGATGTATGAGGCCTATCGCAAGGGCGAGACCTGGCGCCAGCACGACGCTATTTTGCGCACCGGTCGCGGCCAGCAGGTGCCGGTGGCCTTGTCCTGCGCGCCTCTGCCCGCCGAGCAGAAGGCTATGGTGGTGACGGTGCTGGACATGTCCGAGGTGCGCCACCTGCATCAGCAACTGGAGTTCCAGGCGGTTACCGACCCGTTGACCGGGCTGCTGAATCGGCGTGGCTTTCACCAGGCAGTAGAGAACACATTGCTGCGCAGCGAACGTAATGGGCTGTCGCTGGTGTTGCTCTACCTGGACCTCGACGGCTTCAAGCGGGTCAACGATTCGCTGGGCCACGACGCGGGGGATCGGGTGCTGCGCTGGGTCTCGGAGCAAATGCAGGCGTGTCTGCGGTCCTACGACATTCTCGGGCGTATGGGTGGGGATGAATTCACCGCCTTGCTGGAGCTGGAGTTTCCGGAGCAGGCGGCGAAGATTTCGGAAAAACTGATCGAGCGAGTGTCTGTCTGTCAGCAAGTCGATGGTTTGGACGTGATGCTCGGTGTCAGCATTGGTATTGCGACCTTCCCGGATTGCGGCGCTGACTTGAATGGCCTGCTGCGCGCGGCGGATATCGCCATGTACGAAGCCAAGCGTGCAGGGCGTCAGCAATATCGCTATTACGATCAGGAAATGAACGGCCGTGCCCGTTCGCGCCTGATGCTCGAAGACAGTGTACGTAACGCGATTCAAAACAAGGATTTCGCCCTGGTCTACCAGCCCCAGGTGTCGCTGGAGGATGGCCGTTTGCGAGGCGTCGAGGCGCTATTGCGCTGGCAGCACCCAAGCGTCGGCGATGTGCCGCCGGGCTTGTTTTTACCGTTGCTGGAAGAGGCGCGGCTGATCAGCCAGTTGAGCGCCTGGATCTACCAGCAAGTCGCCGCCCAGCGCCGGGCCTGGCAAGCCACTTTCGATGACGAGTTGGTGCTGAGCGTGAGCCTGAGCAGCAGCCAGTTCAACATGCCAAACCTGGCGAGCCAACTGCAGCAGGTCCTTGAGCGATATGGGTTGCAGGGGCGCCAGTTGGAGGTGGAGATCAGCGAAGACAGCCTGATGAGCAACCTTGAAGAAACCCACAAGCAGCTCAAACTTTTGCGTCAGATCGGCGTGCGTATTGCCCTGGATGACTTTGGTTTGGGCCAGTGTTCGCTGGCCCATTTGCGTGATCTGGAGTTCGACACGCTCAAGCTGGATCCGCAACTGGTGGCACGTCTGCCAGGCTCGGTGCGCGATGCGGCGATGGCCCGCAGTATTATCCAGTTGTGCGGGCACTTTGATGTGTTGGTGATCGCCGAGGGGGTGGAAACCCAGGAGCAATCCCAGTGGCTCAGGGCCAATGGCTGCTCATGTATTCAAGGGCCGTGGGCGGCGCAGCCACTGGTGGCCGAGGAAATGGCGATCTGGTCCCACCCCCGGCCGCTTTGAATTCGCTACACTGGCGCCCATTCGAACCCTGTTGCAGACTCCATGACCGCGCTGAAATACCTCCAGGCCTACCCCGCAGCTCTCCAGGAGCAAGTGCGCCAATTGATCGCCAAGGACCAATTGGGCGCCTACCTGGAGCAGCGCTACCCCGAACGTCATGCGGTGCAGAGTGACAAGGCGCTGTACAGCTATGCCCTGGCCTTGAAGCAGGAGCACCTGCGTAACGCGCCGGCCATCGACAAAGTGCTGTTCGACAACCGCCTGGACCTGACCCACCGCGCTTTAGGCCTGCACACCACGATTTCGCGGGTGCAGGGCGGTAATCTCAAATCCAAGAAAGAGATTCGCATCGCCGCGTTGTTCAAAGAGGCCGCGCCGGAGTTTCTGCGCATGATCGTGGTACACGAGCTGGCGCACTTCAAGGAATCGGACCACAACAAGGCGTTCTACAAACTCTGCGAATACATGATGCCGGGCTACCATCAGGTGGAATTCGACCTGCGGGTTTACCTCACGTATCGCGACTTGCAGGGCAAGCCCTAACCTCATAAGGCTTTCGACCATGGATGTGAGCAAGACCAAAAGCAGTTTTTACCGCCGCCTGTATGTGGCGTACCTGATCGACAGTGGCCAGGCCAGCAGTGTCCCGGCGTTGACTGATGCCACCGGCATGCCACGGCGCACAGCGCAGGACACGATTGCGGCGTTGGCCGACCTGGATATCGTGTGTGAGTTCGAGCAGGCAGACGGCGCGCGCAATCATGCCGGGCACTATCGGATTCGGCGCTGGGGGGCGATTGATCGGGGGTGGATCGAGGCTAATCTGGCGTCGATCAAGCAGGTGTTGGGGTATCCCTGAGACAGGCGGGTGACAGCTCTGGCCTCATCGCAGGCAAGCCAGCTCCCACCTTTAACCGCGTACAACCCTTGGAATGCGGTCTATTGTGGGAGCTGGCTTGCCTGCGATGGCGTCCTTACTGGCGCCGCATGCCTATATGGGGAATATCATCTTCCAGGTATTCCTCACCCGCCACCACAAACCCATACCGCCCGTAATACCCCTGCAAATGCGCCTGGGCTGACAGAAAGATCGGCGTCTCAGGCCAGATATCTTCAATGCGCTTGAGGGTCTCTTCCATCATTTGGTGGCCCAGCCCGGTGCCGCGTGCCACCGGCGCGACGATCACTCGGCCGATCACCACATCACCACCCTGTGATTCCGGGTCGAGCAAGCGCAGGTACGCCACCAACGCGTCATCCTTCCAGGCCATCAAGTGGTGGGTATCACCCGAAAGATCCTGGCCGTCGAGGTCCGGGTAAACGCATTTCTGTTCAACGACAAAGACCTCGCTGCGTAGGCGCAAAATCGCGTAAAGCTGCTCCTTGCCCAAGTCATCGTGATGTTTGCAGACCCATTCAACGGTCATGGCGTGCTCTCTTATTAATGTCTGTTGTCGATAGTAAGCGCCTGCGGCCCCCCTGTCTAAATCGAGCGTTTTTGTGAATGGCGTCAATTCGCCATCATTCAGTGCAATCGCTGCTGGCTTCTTTGTGTAATCTGCAATGCAGGCTCATTGATGAGCTACTGTTATCAGGCCACTGCCTGCCCGCCAAGGACTTTAAGCATGCCGCGATTTTCTCGTGCCGTTGCTTTGATAGGAGTGTTGTTGCTGGCCCAGCCTGCGGTCGCACAACGTCTGCGCCTGGTGGCGGATGCCTGGCCGCCTTTTACGGATGCCACCTTGATCAACGGCGGCTTGGCCACCGATATCGTCAGCACGGCCCTTGCTCGCGCAGGCTACGCCAGTGACTTTGAACAAGTGCCCTGGGCTCGGGCGCTGATGGGCGTGGGCGACGGCCGCTATGACGTGCTGGTCAATGCCTGGTACGACGATGCGCGTACCAAACTGGGACAGTTTTCCGGTGAATACCTGCTTAACCGTGTGCGCTTTATCAAGCGCCGCGATGATCCCATCGACTATCAGAACCTGGAGCAACTGCACGACGAATCCATCGCCGTGGTGCGCGGGTATGCCTATTCGGCGGCGTTCGATCAGGATGCACACCTGCAGAAGGTGCCTGTGCATAACTTCGCCATGGCCGTGCGCATGCTCGTGGCGCAGCGCGTAAGGCTGACGCTGGAAGATGAATATGTTGCCCGCTACTACCTGGCGCGCGAGTCGGCGCGGGTGCGCAATGCGGTGGAGTTTTTACCCAAGCCACTGAGTGAAAACAGCCTGCATATTCTGGTGAGCCTGAAGAACCCCGAGCATGAGGAGATCGTCGCCAGCTTTGACCGGGAGATTGCCAAGATGAAGGTCGATGGCAGTTACGAGCGGTTGATGAAGGCGCATGGGATGTAGTGTTCTTGCGGGCGCCATCGCGGGCAAGCCCGGCTCCTACAGGTAAGCGCATTCCAACGTGGGCGCTGGCTTGCCTGCGATGGCGATTTAAGCTTCGGCAGTATCTTTGATCAGATGCGCCGCCAGCGTTCGCAACGGCCCCAGCTGCCGACAGATCAATGCCAATTGTGTCTGCACCAACCGTTGCCCTTCATCGATCTCATCCGGCATCTGTTCCAGTTCCGCCGCCAAGGCTTCCTCGGCATCGCTCTGAATCGCGACCGGCTGCTTGTTGGCCAGCCCGGTGGCGATCTCATCGATGCTCGCTGCCAGGCTGTTGCCGGCGCCGTCGATCAGATGCTCACGCACTTCGGCCGGCAGTTGGGTCTCGCGGTGTGCGCCCAGCCCCGACAGGTAGCTGAGCAGGGTGTGCGAGAGCACCAGGAAGCGGAAGCCTACGTCGGCCTCTTTGCGAAAATGCCCCGGCTCCATCAACATATTGGCCAGTGTCGTGGACAGCGCCGCATCCGCGTTGTGGGCGTTACGCCGCGCCAGCCGATAAGCCAGGTCGTCGCTCTTGCCCGCCGCGTATTGCTGCATGATCTGGCGCAGGTAGATGCTGTTGCAGGTCAGGGTGTTGGCCAGCACCTTGTTCAGGCGGCGACCTTGCCAGTCCGGCAGGAACAGGAAGACCGCCAGGCCGGCGATCAGGCTGCCGAGCAAGGTATCGAACAGCCGTGGCAGGAACAGCCCGTAGCCATCGCCCACCTGGTTGAAGCAGAACAACACCATCAGCGTGATCGCCGCCGTAGCCAGGGTGTAGCGGGTGGTGCGGTTGATAAAGAACACCAGGCCTGCGGCAATGGCGAACAGCGATTGCACCAGCGGGCTTGGGAACAGGTCGAACAGCGCCCAGGCCACGGTCAAACCGATGGCAGTGCCGATGATCCGTTGGCCGAGCTTGCGCCGGGTGGCGCCGTAGTTGGGCTGGCAGACGAACAGGGTGGTGAGGATGATCCAGTAGCCCTGGGAGGCGTGAATGGCATGCAAGGTGCCGTAACCGATGGTCAGCGCCAGGGCGAGGCGCAAGGCATGGCGGAACAGCAGTGACGTCGGCGTCAGCTGCGTGCGCAGGCGCGTCCACATTTCCTTCAGGTTGCGCGGGGCGCGGTCCAGCAGGTTGCTGTCGGTGGCATCCGCGAGGGAGTCGGGGTTGCTGGCGTCGCCAAGCAGGCGGTCGAGGGTGGACAGGTTGGCGGCCAGGGCGCGCAACGAGCGCAGCAAGCCGCGCCACGCGGGGTTGCTCTGGATGCGCAGGTGTTCCAGCGAGGCATTCAGGTCGCCCAGGGCTTCGGCGAAGCTGTCGTCATAAATGAAGGGCTGGCGCAGCTGGATCGACTCGCCCAGGGTCTGGCAGGCCTTGGCTTGCTGGCGCAGCAGGCGCTGGCAGCGGAACAGCACATCGCTGTGGAAGAAGGCTTCGGCCAGGGCGTTGTAAGGGTAGTGGGACGAACTGGCGCGCTCGTGGATGTCCTGGGCCAGGAAGTACAGCTTCAGGTAGCGGCTGACCTTCGAGCCCGGTCGACCATTGCCCACGCGGTGCAGGATGATTTCCTTCGCCGCATTCAGCGCCGCAACGACACGGCCATTTTGCTGGGCCAGTTCCAGCCGCCGTGCTTCCACATCCAGTTGGCGGATCGGTTCGAACAGCGACGATTTGAGCTTGAGGTAGCGCCCCAACTCGCGAAACAACCGCGCCAGGCTCTGTTGCACCGGTTGGTTGGAGAACAGCGCCTGCCACAGCACCGACAGCACGCCGTACCACGCGGCACCGGCCACCAGCAGCAGCGGCTCATGCCAGAAATCGGTGACGGCCCCCCCGCGCTGGTCCACGCCGATCATGGTGTACACCGACAGAATCAATGTGGCCGACGCAATCGCGCCATAGCGTTCGCCGAGGGCGCCGAGCATGGTCAGGCAGAAACTGGCCAGGGCCAGGGCGATGGCGAAAATCCAGGGATAAGGGAACAGCAGCTCCACCGACAGCGCAGCGATGCTGAAACATACCAGCGTTACCGCCAGGGCATTGAGGCGGCCTTGCCAGCTGTCATCGGTCTCGGCCAGGGCGCTGGCGATAATCCCCAGGAACAGCGGGATCAGCAGGGTCATTTCATCCTGATACCAGCACAGCGCCATGCTGCCGGTGAGGGCGATGAATACCCGTACGCTGTAACTGAATTTATCCAGGGCCCACAGGCGCCGCATGGACTGCTTGAACGAGGTCGATGACATGAAGTCTGGAGTCTTCCGGGACGATGCCGCTAAATTGAGCCAGTAATGACGCCACGGCAAGCGTAGCGATCACATCCAACAGCAAAATATATTCCAGCCATTGCATTCCAAATGTGGAATGCAATCAATGTGGGAGGGGGCTTGCCCCCGATAGCGGTGCAACAGTCACTCATGAATTGACTGATACACCGCCATCGGGAGCAAGCCCCCTCCCACATTTGTTACCGCGTAGCGTCAGGCGTATTGCGCTGCGGCGTAGCCCGAGGCCCACGCCCACTGGAAGTTGAACCCGCCCAGGTGACCGGTCACATCCAGCACTTCGCCGATGAAGTACAACCCCGGGCTTTTCAGCGATTCCATGGTCTTGGACGACACTTCACGCGTATCCACACCGCCCAGTGTCACCTCGGCGGTGCGATAGCCCTCGGTGCCGGCCGGTACCAGTTGCCAGCTCGAGAGTTTTTGCGCGATGTCGGCCACTTCAGCGTGGGTGTACTGCTTCATCGGCTTGGAAACGAACCAGGTTTCCGCCAGCAGGTTGGCCATTTTCTTGGTGAAGATCTCACCCAGCAGGGTTTTCAACTCGCTGTTGGGGCGCTCGACCTGTTGCTGTTGCAGCCAGGCGTGGGCGTCGTGGTCGGGTAGCAGGTTGATTTCCACCGTGTCGCCGGATTCCCAGTACGAGGAAATCTGCAAAATCGCCGGGCCGCTGAGGCCACGGTGAGTGAACAGAATATTCTCGCGAAAGCTCTGGTCATTGCAGCTGACCAGGCAATCCACAGAGGTGCCCGACAACTCGCCACACAACTCCTTGAGCTGGTCGGTGATGGTGAACGGCACCAGGCCGGCGCGGGTCGGCAGCAGTTCATGGCCGAACTGCTTGGCCACTTGGTAACCAAACCCGGTCGCGCCCAAGGTCGGAATCGACAGGCCGCCCGTCGCGATCACCAGGGATTCGCAGCGCAGCTCACCCAAGGTGGTTTGCAACTGATAACCGGCTTCCAGCTTGGCAATCTCTTCGACCGACGTGTCCAGGTGGATGCTCACGCCGACTTGAATACATTCATCGAGCAGCATGCCGAGGATGTCGCTGGACTTGTTATCGCAGAACAACTGGCCGAGCTTCTTCTCGTGGTACGGCACGCCATGCTTGGCCACCAGCCCGATAAAGTCCCACTGGGTATAGCGGGCCAGGGCGGACTTGCAGAAGTGCGCGTTGTGCGAGAGGAAGTTGGCAGGCTCGGTGTACATATTGGTGAAATTGCAGCGGCCACCGCCGGACATCAGGATCTTCTTGCCGGCCTTGTTCGCGTGGTCGATCAACATCACTTTGCGCCCACGCCCGGCGGCGGTCAGCGCACACATCAAGCCTGCGGCGCCGGCGCCAATGATCACAACTTCGGTCGAGCGCACAGCAATGTCCTCATACAAATTCTGAATTGGAATACAGTCAAATGTGGGAGGGGGCTTGTGTGGGAGCTGGCTTGCCTGCGATAGCATCACTTCGGTGTAACTGACATACCGAGGTGTCTGCATCGCGGGCAAGCCCGACTTCCACACAAGCCCCCTCCCACATTAGATCTCCATTGGAGGGGAGGTCTTTACAGGATGCGCACGCGCAACGAACGGCCTTTGATCTTGCCGTCGTTCAAACGCTGCAACGCCTGCTTGGCGATCCCGCGCTCCACGGCCACGAAGGCCTGGAAGTCAAAGATCGCGATCTTGCCGACCTGGGCACCCGGGATGCCGGCATCGCCGGTCAGTGCACCGAGGATGTCGCCCGGGCGAACTTTGTCTTTACGGCCGGCGGCGATGCACAGGGTGCTCATCTGTGGCAGCAGCGGGCCACCGCTTTGTGGCTTGAGGTTGTCCAGTTGGTCCCAGTTCAACGGCGATTTCTGCAACTGCTCGATGGCCTGGGCGCGGTGCGCTTCGGACGGCGCCACCAGGCTGATCGCAATCCCCGTCTCACCGGCACGGCCAGTACGGCCTACGCGGTGGATGTGGATTTCCGAATCGCGGGCCAGCTCGACGTTGATCACCATGTCCAGCGAGTCAATGTCCAGACCACGGGCGGCCACGTCGGTTGCCACCAGCACCGAGGTGCTGCGGTTGGCGAACATCGCCAGCACCTGGTCACGGTCACGCTGTTCCAGGTCGCCATGCAGGCCGACGGCGGAAATGCCCTTGGCCGTGAGGTGATCCACGGTTTCCTGCACTTGCTGCTTGGTGAAGCAGAACGCTACGCACGACGCCGGGCGGAAATGCGCGAGCACCTTGGTCACGGCGTCCATGCGCTCTTCCGGCGAGATCTCGTAGAAACGCTGCTCGATCTGGTCATCGGAGTGGAAAGCTTCGGCTTTCACTTGCTGCGGCGCGCGCATGAATTTCGAGGCCAGCTGCTTGATGCTCACCGGGTAGGTGGCCGAGAACAGCAGGGTCTGGCGGCGTGCCGGGGTCTTGCTGATGATGTCTTCGATGGCGTCGTAGAAACCCATGTCGAGCATGCGGTCGGCTTCGTCGAGGATCAGCGTGTTCAAGCCGTCCAGTACCAGCGAACCTTTGCGCAGGTGCTGCTGGATGCGGCCCGGGGTGCCGACGATGACGTGGGCGCCGTGTTCCAGGGAAGCGATCTGCGGGCCGAGGGACACGCCGCCGCACAGGGTCAGCACCTTGATGTTGTCTTCGGCGCGGGCCAGACGGCGGATCTCCTTGGCGACCTGGTCGGCCAGCTCACGCGTCGGGCACATCACCAGGGCCTGGCAGCCGAAGTAGCGCGGGTTGATCGGGTTCAACAAGCCGATACCGAAGGCGGCGGTCTTGCCGCTGCCGGTCTTGGCCTGGGCAATCAGGTCCAGCCCTTTGAGGATCACCGGCAAGCTTTGCGCCTGGATCTGCGTCATCTCGACATAACCCAGCGAGTCGAGGTTAGCCAGCATGGCGGCGGAGAGCGGCAAAGTATTAAAAGCGGTGGCGATGGTAGTCACGGGACTGGCTCTGCAAAACAAAATGTTGCGCAGTGTAGCAGCCCGCCGGGGATTTTCTCGCAAGTTCTAGACGAGGGGAGGCGGGCAGCGGCAAGTTCTCAGCGTCAAGCGTCAAGCTTGAGGCTTACAACTTGAGGCCTGCCGCTGCTTCAATGCTCGATGTCGTGCTCGCGGCTGACCACGCGCTTGCCGTCGGTGGGCGACAGTTGCAGAAAGATCGCCGCCGCCAGCATGGCCATGATGCCCACGGTGAGGAAGGTCAGTTGGAAGGCGCCGAGCACGGTGCTGACGCCATCGTTGCCTTGCTCTGCGGTAAAGCCGCCAAGCAAGGCACCGGCGCACGCCACGCCGAGGCTCAGAGACAATTGCGCCACCACCGACAGCAAACTGTTGCCGCTGCTGGCCTGTTCATCGTCGAGGTCGATCAGGGTGACGGTATTCATTGCGGTAAATTGCAGGGAGTTGATCGCCCCGAGGATCGCCAGCATGCACAGCAGCAACCAGTAGGGCGTCTGTTCACTGACCAGACCCATGCTCGCCAGCATGATGCCAAGCGCCAAGGTATTGCCGGTCAGCACCACGCGGTAACCCAGGCGTTCGATCAAGGTGCGGGCAATCGACTTGGCAAACATCGCCGCTGCCGCAAGGGGCAGCATGCTCATCCCGGCTTCCGATGGCGAGTAGCCCAGCGCCACCTGCAACAGCAGCGGTACCAGGAACGGCAAGGCGCCACTGCCCAGTCGCGCAAACAGGTTGCCGAGAATGCCCACTGCAAAAGTCCGGGTCTTGAACAGCACCGGCGAAAACAGCGGGTTATCGATATGGCCTGCGCGCAGCCAGTAAGCCGCGAGGCATGCCAGCCCGCCGAACAGCAGCAACATCACGCGCAGATGCGGCAGGTGCAGTTCGCCCAGGCCTTCCATGGCGATGGTGATCAGCACCATCGCCGCGCCAAACAGCACAAACCCCATGCTGTCGAAACGCGTGCGCTCACTGCCGCGCAGGTCGGGGATCAGTTTCCACACGGCGTAACAGCCGATCATGCCCACCGGCAGGTTGATCAAAAAAATCCAGTGCCACGTCAGGTATTGCACCATCCAGCCGCCCATGGTCGGGCCAAGCAACGGGCCGAGCAGGCCGGGGATGGTAATGAAGCCCATGATCCGCACCAGCTCGGAGCGCGGGTAAGCGCGTAGCACCACGAGGCGCCCGACCGGCAGCATCAGCGCCCCGCCCAAGCCCTGGATGACCCGCGCGCCAACCAGCATGGTCAAGCTGCTGGACAGGGCGCACAGCAGCGAACCAACGCTGAACAGCATGATCGCGCCGAAGAAGATTTTCTTGGTGCCAAAGCGGTCGGCGATCCAGCCCGAGGCCGGGATGAGCAAGGCGACGGTGAGCATGTAGGCGATCACCACCCCTTGCATGCGCAGCGGGTTTTCTGCGAGGTCCCGGGCCATGGCCGGCAGGGCTGTGTTGAGAATCGTCCCATCCAGCGACTGCATGAAGAAGGCAATCGCGACCACCCAGGGGAGCCAGCGGGCGGTCTTGGCATCGAGAGGGGCGCGATTCGGCATGGGCTACCTTTTGGTTAGCAGGCTATGTGTCGGCGATTATGCGCCATCCATTGCTCCTTTTCCCACTGGCGGTTCGTCTAAATCTGGCAATGGCGCGTGCTCCCCGACCAGGAAATCCAACAGCGCCCGGTGCACCGCCAACGCTGCCTCGCGGGACTCAAGGTCGAGCAAGTGGCCGGTGTGCTCGGCGACGGCGAACGTGCTGCGACCCACGTATTTTTTGAACAGCCGGGCCTCGGTCGCCGGGGTGTATTCATCCAGCGCGCCGTTGATGAAATGCACCGGGGTTTCGATTTGAGTGAGTGTTGGCAGGTAGTTGCCGTCGCCCAGGCCGAGCACCTGATGGATATGAAAACGTGCCTGGCGGTACTCGGTGGTCGCCATGCCTGACAGGTGCCGATGGTTATTGCGCTTGAGCCGGGGGCAGAGGTATTTGCCGACTGTCTCGTTGAGCAAGTGGCCGACGGCGGACTTGTCATCGGCTTCGATCAGCACCCGCACGCGTTCCACATAATCGAGCATTGCCTGGTTGAGGTTGGGCGCCAGGGCCATCACCACCGAGCTTTCGATGGAGGGCGGGTTGTGGGCCAGGGTCAGCAATGTAGAGATGCCGCCCCAGGAGGCCGACACCAGATGGTTGACCTGAAACCGTTCAACCAGCGCGCGCAGGATTTGTACCTCGTCGTCCTTGGTCACAAGGTCCAGGTCCGTGTTGTGCTCGCGCGAATGGCCGGAGAACGGCAGGTCGAACAGCAGCACATTGAAGTGCTCGGCCAGGCATTTGCTGGTGCGCGCAAACGAACGGGTGGTGGACAGGGCCCCATTGACCATCAGGACGGTTTTTCTTTGCGGATTGTTACCTAGCTGCTCTACGTGAACGTTGTAGTGTTTGAACAGCTTTTCTATGACAAAACTTCCATGGTCCATGTCAACGCTCCAGCTTGCCCTTTCCCGGGCAAGGTCATGCATCACGTGCGGGCACGTGGGTGGTGGCGGGGTGCCACTAACCGTTATAACGAGGTTTTTTACGGGCGACAACAGGCCGCACAGGGAGAAGTGTGAGATGGGATTTTGCGGTAGGAATGGGTTAAACGGGGGTGTCAGAAACGAACACAGAATATTGTGGGAGCTGGCTTGCCTGCGATGGCATCACTGCGGTCCTGCTGACACACCGAGTTGTCAGCATCGCAGGCAAGCCAGCTCCCACATAAGCCAGCTCCCACATAAGCCAGCTCCCACATAAGCCAGCTCCCACATAAGCCAGTTGCCACATTGGGTTTTGTATTTACAGGGTCAATGTCAGGCGTTTGACCAACGCCCCCGGCAACAGGTTGGACGCAGTATTGCGCTGGCTGTACGTACTGGCCGACAACAGCAGCTCCCGCTCAGCGGTCAGTGCTTCGAGTTGTGAACCTAGCAGGCTGTAGACGCTGTCATCAAAGCGCATGGTGCTGACCGGCGCCTTGATCTCGCCGTCTTCCACCCAGAACGTGGCGAAGCGCGTCATGCCGGTCAGGCGTGCGGCCGGCAGGTCGGAGTAGTTCAGGTACCACAGGTTGCTGATATACAACCCGGTGCCCAACTGCTTGAGGATATCGGCCTGGGCCAGGCTGCCCGCCGCCATCTGCAAGGCGCTGGGCGACTCGTCGCTGCTCGCCCCGTTGGTGCTCAGGCCGTATTCGGCGGCGCTGCGCGAGTTGATCAACTGGCCTTCTGCTGTGCCCGCGTTGATCAGCGTGACATCCGCGCGCGGGTAGCCTTCAGTGGAAAACGCCTGGCTCAGCGAGCCGCTGATCTGCTCATCGATTTTTACCAAGGGGCTCAACGACTGTTCACCCGCATACAGCTTTTGCAACGAGCTGCCTTTGCTGGCGATGGCCTGGGCGGAAAACCCGCCCCAGGTAATGATGCTGATGATTTCTTCCAGCGCCGCCGGGGCGAGGTAAGCGCGGTATTGGCCCGGGGCCAGGCTGTGCAAAGGTCGACCCAGAAACTCCAACTGCTCGCGCGCTTGCAGGAACCGCGCGGCGAACTCGGCGCTGTCCCAGGTGTGCCCGGCGTAGCTGGCTTTTACCGCTTCGCCATTGGCGTGAAACAGGCTGAAATCGAAGTTGAAGCTGTTGGCCTGATGCCAGCCGAACGCGCCGTCTGAACTGGCGAAACCACGGCTGATGGGGCCTGCGGCATAGAAACCGACCAGGTCCACGCCTTCTGCAGCCTGGCTGATGTCTTCCAGTACCTGGGCCAGTTCCGGTAGCGGGCGCAGTTGTTCGTTGTGGTTTTGCCAGGCGTTGTGATTGAGCAGCAGGTACGGGTCCTGCGGCAATAGGGGCAAGGTCTCGCGCAACTGTTGCAGGCCATTGGCGAGGCGTTGGCGGTCCAGCGCCGGCTCACCGGCCAGGGTGATAGCGAGGTCGGCATGACGGCCGTCGTGGATCAGCTTGAGGTTCAGGCTGGCCTGTTGCACCTGCCCGGCCTGGCGCACTTGCGCGTGGTTAAACCGCACGAACTCGGAGGATTCGGCAGCAAAGCCGAGGTGAAATTGTTCCTTGTCGGTGATGGCCTGCTTGAGCCAGTCCACCAGTGCCTTGAAGTTGTTCATCAGGCATCTCCCCCAAAAACGTCGACATCACTGAACACGCACGCAGGTGACGCATGGCCCACGCGGATCACTTGGTTGGGTTCGCCTTTGCCGCAGTTCGGCGTGCCCAGGACCTTGAAGGTACTGGCGTCGCCGACGGCGCTGAGCTTGCGCCAGAACTGCGCGGAAATGGCGCGGTAGTTGGGGTTCTTCACCACGCCCTTGAGTTCGCCGTTTTCGATCAACTGGCCCCACTCGCAGCCGAACTGGAATTTATTGCGCGCATCGTCGATGGACCAGGAGCGGTTGGTGCTCATCAGGATGCCGTGCTCGATACCGCTGATCAGCTCGGCCTGGGTCTTGTCGCCAGCTTCGATATTCAAGTTGGCCATGCGGTCGATCGGCGCGCGGTTCCAGCTGCAGGCGCGGCTGTTGGCGACGCCGCCCAGTCCTGAGCGAAATTGCGACAACGCGCCGCCCAATGGCTTGAGCAGCAGGCCGTCACGGATCAGGAACTGCTTGGTGGCGCGGTTGCCGTCGTCGTCATGGCTGTAGCTGGCGAGTTGTTCGGGGATGTCCGGGTCGAACGTCACGTTGAGCAAGGTCGAACCGTATTGCAGGTGGCCGAAGTCATCGGCCTTCACAAAGCTGGTGCCGGCGTAATTGCGCTCATCGCCCAGGATGCGGTCCAGTTCCAGCGGGTGGCCGATGGACTCGTGGATCTGCAGGATCATTTGGTCGGGCATCAGCAGCAGGTCGCGCGGGCCGTGGGGCGTGTTTGGCGCGAGCAGCAGTTGCAGGGCTTCGTCGGCGACCGTGCGCGCGGCGCCGACCAGGCCGAAGCGGCGAATCACGTTCGCACTGCCTTGCTGGCCAAAGTTGGTACCGCCCAGGGTGCGGGTCTGGCTGTCGTTGCCATCGAAGGCGGTGATGCTCAGGCCCGGGTAGACGAAACGCTGGGCCTGGCGCAGTTCGGCACCGGCACTGTTGAGGTAGATCTGTTCTACATGGGTGGTGCCCAGGCTGACTTCCCAACTGACCAGGCGCTCATCCTTGGGCACGGCGGCAGACTCGTCACCGAGCAGTTGGTAGCAGTCGCTTAAGGAAGGGAAGGGCTGGTCGAGGTCGGGCGACAGGTAGTCGGCGACGTCGCTGGAGACCTGCTGTGTGTGCAGGTCGAGCAGAGCGTGGGGCAAGATCCGCCGGGCTTGCTGTTCAGCACGCTCAAGGGCGGCTTGCAGGCCGGCAAGGGAGAGATCGTTGGTGGCGGCATAGGCTTCCACGCCGTTGAGACGCACGGTGAGCATGGCGCCCTCGTCGTGGTTCAGGTGTGGCGGCTCGGCGACGTTCTTGCGTACCGACAGGTATTGGCCGGATTCGCGCACGTAACGCAGCGAGAAAAATTCAGCAGTAGTGCGCAGGGCACTGAAGTGCTTTTTGAGTGTGGCGTGGTGGTCGAACATGGGGCCTTCCTTGTGGGCGGCTCATCGCGGGCAGGCAACAGAGTAGGCCTGGGGCGGGGAGCTGATCAAGGAAAGTGTAGGCGGGGGATTTGCGGAGTCGGGACGGGCCTCATCGCGGGCAAGCCCGGCTCCCACAGTTGACCGAGTTGTTCAGATGAACTCGGTCAAGTGTGGGAGCTGGCTTGCCTGCGATACAGGCACCGCGGTGTATCAGTTACTGCGCCATCGGGCCCACTTCACGCAGTGGCTTGCCACGCACCGGCGCGTCGCCTGCTACGTAGTAATCGGCAGTGCTGCGCGGCAATGGCTTGCGGCCACGGATCTTGTCGGCGATTTTCTCTGCGATCATGATCGTCGGCGCGTTCAGGTTGCCGGTGGTGATGATCGGCATGATCGACGCATCGACCACACGCAGCCCCTGCATGCCATGCACACGGCCTTCGCCGTCCACTACCGCCATCTCGTCGGTGCCCATCTTGCACGAGCAGGACGGGTGGAATGCCGTTTCGGCGTGCTCGCGGATGAACGTGTCGAGCTGCTCATCGGTTTGCACTTCAATACCCGGGCTGATTTCGCGGCCACGGTATTGGTCGAGAGCCGGTTGCTGCATGATTTCCCGGGTCAGGCGGATGCCGTCGCGGAATTCCTGCCAGTCCTGCTCGGTGGCCATGTAGTTGAAGAGGATGCTCGGGTAGTCCCGTGGGTTCTTCGACTTCAATTGCACGCGGCCACGGCTTGGCGAACGCATGGAGCCCATGTGCGCCTGGAAACCGTGCTCTTTCACACCGTTGCTGCCGTTGTAGTTAATCGCGACCGGCAGGAAGTGGTACTGGATGTTCGGCCAATCGAATTCTTCACGGGTACGGATAAAACCGCCCGCTTCGAACTGGTTGCTGGCGCCGATGCCAGTGCCGTTGAACAGCCACTCGGCACCGATGGCCGGTTGGTTGTACCAGAGCAGCGACGGGTACAGCGACACCGGTTGGGTGCACGCATATTGCAGGTAGAGCTCAAGGTGGTCCTGCAGGTTTTCGCCGACGCCTGGCAGGTCGTGGACCACCGGGATGTCGAGGCTTTCCAGCAGTTTGGCCGGGCCCACACCGGAGCGTTGCAGCAATTGCGGCGACGCGATCGCACCGCTGCACACCAGCACTTCTTTGCGCGCGCGGGCTTCAACGCGCTCTTCAGCGGCGCCGATCAAGTAACGCACGCCAACGGCGCGCTTGCCTTCGAACAAGACTTTGTCGGTGAGGGCGTGGGTGACGATGGTCAGGGTCGAACGCTTTTTAGCCGTGTCCAGGTAACCGCGCGCGGTGCTGGCGCGACGGCCGTTTGGCGTGACGGTACGGTCCATCGGGCCGAAGCCTTCTTGCTGGTAGCCGTTCAAGTCTTCAGTGCGCGGGTAACCAGCCTGTACGCCTGCTTCAACCATCGCGTGGAACAGCGGGTTGTTGCCGGCTTTTGGCGTGGTCACGCTGACCGGACCGTCGCCACCGTGGTAGTCGTTGGGGCCGATGTCCCGAGTTTCAGCTTTTCTGAAATAGGGCAGGCAGTCCAGGTACGTCCAGTTTTCAAGCCCTGGAAGTTTTGCCCAGTTGTCGTAGTCCATGGCGTTACCACGGATGTAGCACATGCCGTTGATCAGGGAAGAGCCACCCAGGCCCTTGCCGCGCCCGCATTCCATCCGGCGACCGTCCATGTGTGGCTCTGGATCGGTTTCGTAGGCCCAGTTGTAGCGACGGCCTTGCAGCGGGAACGCCAGGGCGGCCGGCATTTGGGTGCGGAAGTCGAAGCGGTAGTCAGGGCCGCCGGCTTCCAGCAGCAAAACGGTGACGCCTTCGTCTTCGGTCAGACGGGTGGCAAGGGTGTTGCCTGCTGATCCTGCGCCAACAATGATGTAGTCGTATTCTTGAGTCATGGGGTCTCCTTGAGAGCGGCAAGCTCCAAGCTTCAAGCTGCAAGAGAAAGCAGCGAGCGGTTATCTGGGAGGCGCGGCAAACCAAGCTGCTTTTACTTGCAGCTTGATGCTTGCCGCTAGTGGCTCATCAGAACACTGAGGCGTAGTCGCCCAGCTCAACCTGTACCGATTTGATGCGGGTGAAGTTGTTCAGCGAGCTGATGCCGTTCTCACGGCCAACACCCGACTGCTTGTAGCCACCGACTGGCATCTTGGCGTCGGACTCGCCCCAGGCGTTGATCCAGCAGATACCGGCTTCCAGTTGATGAATCACGCGGTGAGCGCGGTTCAGGTCTTTGGTGACCAGGCCGGCAGCCAGGCCGAAGTCGGTGTCGTTGGCGCGGCGGATCACTTCTTCTTCGGTCTCGTAAGTGAGAATGCTCATCACCGGGCCGAAGATTTCTTCACGGACGATGGTCATTTCGTCGGTGCAGTCGGTGAACACGGTCGGAGCCACGAAGGCGCCTTTGGCGAATTCGCCAGCGGTCAGACGGTCGCCGCCGCACAGTACGCGGGCGCCTTCTTCCTTACCTTTGGCGATGTAGCCGAGCACGCTTTCCATGTGGGCGAAGCTGACCAGCGGGCCGAAGTTGGTGTTCTCGTCTTGCGGGTTGCCGACGCGAATGCGCGCCACACGCTCAACGATCTTGGCTTCGAAGGCTGCTTGCAGGTGCTTGGGCACGAATACGCGAGTGCCGTTGGTGCAGACCTGACCGGAGCTGTAGAAGTTGGCCATCATCGCGATGTCGGCCGCGCGATCCAGGTCGGCGTCTTCGAACACGATCAGCGGGGACTTGCCACCCAGTTCCATGGTCACTTCTTTCAGCGAGGAGCTGGAAGCGCTGGCCATGACTTTTTTGCCGGTGTCGGTGCCGCCGGTGAACGAGACTTTCTCGATGCGTGGGTGCTCGGTCAGCCAGGTGCCGACTTCACGGCCGCTGCCGGTCAACACGTTGAACACGCCTGCAGGAACGCCTGCTTCGGTGTAGATCTCGGCCAGTTTCAGGGTGGTCAGCGAGGTGACTTCGCTTGGCTTGAAGATCATCGCGTTACCCGCGGCCAGGGCCGGTGCGGATTTCCACAGGGCGATCTGGATCGGGTAGTTCCACGCGCCGATACCAGCGACCACGCCCAGCGGCTCGCGGCGGGTATAGACGAAGGAGGTATCGCGCAGCGGGATCTGCTCGCCTTCGATGGCCGGCACCAGGCCTGCGTAGTATTCCAGCACGTCAGCGCCGGTGACGATGTCGACGTATTGGGTTTCGGAGAAGGCTTTACCGGTGTCCAGGGTTTCCAGGGCGGCCAGCTCATCGTTGCGCTCGCGCAGGATGTCGACGGCACGGCGCAGGATGCGCGAACGCTCCATGGCGGTCATGGCGGCCCAGATTTTCTGGCCTTTTTCAGCGCTGACCACGGCACGTTCAACGTCGTCTTTGGTAGCACGTTGCACTTGGGCGAGAACTTCACCGTTAGCCGGGTTGATGGCTTCGAAAGTGGCATCGCTGCCAGCGTCGCTGTAGCCGCCGTCAATGTAGAGTTTTTGCAGTTCGAAACGGGCCATAAAGTCCTCGCAAGTGCATAAGTGGTTGGCGTTACCCGCCGAAAGTGGGCCATGGGGTTCTGGCAACACTGAGTGGCGGACGTTCAGGGGTTGAGCGGTTATGTGTGCTCTAACTCACCTGCTTGGCCAATTGGAAATCCATGTATTCGTAAGCGATCCGTTGCGCCTGCTCCGTGTCGAAAGCGTCTCCCGACAGGGCGCCGCGCAGCCACAAACCGTCGATCAGGGCCGCCAGGCCTCTGGCTGCTTTGCGTGCGTGCGGCAGCGGTAGCACTCGGCGGAACTGGCAGCACAGGTTGGAATACAGACGTTGATCGTTGATCCGCTGCAACCTGTGCAATGACGGGTGATGCATGCTGGTGGCCCAGAAGGCCAGCCAGGTTTTCATTGCCGGGCCGTTGACCTGGCTGGCGTCGAAGTTGCCCTCGATGATCACCCGAAGGTGCGCCCGTGGGCTGTCGTCCTTCAGCGCAAGCCTGCGTTCGTGGACGTTCTCGATCAGCACATTCATCAAGTACCGCATCGTTGCGGCGATCAGGCCGTTCTTGTCCTGAAAGTAGTGACTGATGATGCCGTTCGAGACGCCGGCCAAACGGGCGATCAGCGCAATGCTGGCATCTCCCATCCCGACCTGATCGATGGCCGTCAAGGTGGCTTCGATCAACTGCTGGCGGCGTATGGGTTGCATACCGACCTTGGGCATGTAGCACCTCTCCTTAGGCCTGCCGGTGGGCGATAAACGTCCGTCGGCTTGAAGGCCAGTCTATTTTGTTTTGATTGAACGTTCAATCAACAAAGAATAAGATCTGCGACAAATGGTCGCTCCCTACAGATATTTCCTACCTGTGAGCAGCAGCCTCTGACACCTGCAAAAATCCTTGAAACCGGCCATATCAGGGCCTGCCACCGCTTCGGCGGGGCTCAAGAATTTTCGGGGTGTCTTTATAACACCCGTCCGTCGACTGCCGAAAAATCGATGTCCCGGGATAACCGTTGCCTTGTGTTTCTCTCTCGCACTGCCTGGAGCATCTGCGCCATGAGTTCTGCCTCTCTTATAAAGACCCCGCCGGAAAAGGTACGGGTCAACGGTTGGGTGTTCTACACCTCCACCGCGCTGATTCTGTTGTTGACCGCCATTCTGATCATCGCCCCGCAGGAGGCCGGGCGCATGCTTGGCGTAGCGCAAGCCTGGCTTTCGAAAAGCTTCGGCTGGTACTACATGGTGGTCATCGCCGCTTACCTGGTGTTTGTGGTCGGCCTGGCGTTTTCGTCCTACGGCAAGTTGAAACTGGGCAGCAAGGATGACACCCCGGACTTCAGCTACGGCGCCTGGGCCGGCATGTTGTTCTCGTCGGGTATCGGCATCTCGCTGCTGTACTTCGGCGCCTCGGAGCCGTTGGACCACTACTTCAACCCGCCCGAAGGCGCGGCCGCCAGCAATGGCGCGGCACGCCAGGCGCTGCAACTGACGTTCCTGCACTGGGGCCTGCACGGCTGGGCGATCTATGCGTTGGTCGGCCTGGCCGTGGCGTATTTCGCCTACCGTCATAACCAGCCGCTGGCCTTGCGTTCGGCGCTGTACCCGCTGGTGGGCGAGCGCTGGGTGAAGGGCGCAGCCGGCCACGCGGTGGACGGTTTTGGTATGTTCGTGACCCTGTTGGGCCTGGTGACGAACCTGGGGATTGGTGCGATGCAAGTGTCGTCCGGGTTGGAAAACCTGTTCGGCATGGCGCACAGCAACACCAACCTGCTGATCGTGATTATTGTGATGAGCACCGTGGCGACCATCGCTGCCGTGTCGGGTGTGGAAAACGGCATTCGCCGCCTGTCCAACCTCAACATCGTACTGTTCAGTGGTTTGCTGATTTTTGTGCTGCTGTTCGGCCCGACCCTGCATTTGCTCAACGGCTTGGTGCAGAACACCGGTGACTACCTCAACGGTATCGTGCTGAAAACCTTCGACCTCTATGTGTACGAAGGCGATGCCGACAAAACCGAACGCTGGATGGGCCTGTGGACCCTGTTCTACTGGGCCTGGTGGATTTCCTGGGCGCCATTCGTGGGCATGTTCATCGCGCGTATTTCCCGTGGTCGCACGGTGCGTGAACTGGTGGCCGGCGTGCTGCTGATCCCGCTGGGCTTCACCCTGGCGTGGTTGTCGATTTTCGGTAACTCGGCGCTGGACCTGGTGCTGAACCACGGTGCGGTGGAGTTGGGCAAGACGGCGCTGGAACAACCGTCGATGGCCATCTACCAATTGCTGGAGCATTACCCGGCGTCGAAAATCGTCATCGGTGTGTCGATCTTTGTTGGCTTTGTGCTGTTCCTGACCCCGGCGGACTCCGGCGCGGTGATGATGGCCAACCTTTCCTGCAAAGGCGGCAATGTGGATGAAGATGCGCCGCACTGGCTGCGGATTTTCTGGTCGGCGGTGATTACGCTGGTGACCATCGGCCTGCTGTTTGCTGGCAACTTCGAAGCCATGCAGACCATGGTCGTGCTGGCGGGGCTGCCGTTCTCGGTGGTGCTGATTTTGTTTATGTTCGGTTTGCACAAGGCGATGCGCCAGGACGTGGCGATGGAGCAGGAGCAGGCACAGTTGGCTGAGCGTGGTCGTCGTGGTTTCAGCGAGCGCCTGACCGCACTGGACCTGCAGCCGAGCCAGGGCACTGTGCAGCGTTTTATGGACAAACATGTGACGCCGGCGCTGGAAGAAGCGGCGACTGCGTTGCGTGATCAAGGGCTGGAAGTGCAGACCCTGCTGGGCAAGTCCAAGCGCTGCATTGGTGTGCGCATCGAGATGGAGGAGGGCAACCCGTTTGTCTACGAAGTGAGCCTGGATGCTTATTCGTCGGCACCGAGCGACTTGCCCGAGGAAGAGCGTACGCGTTACTACCGGGCCGAGGTTTACCTGCACAATGGGCCTCAGGAATACGACCTGATGGGCTTTGCCCAGGAACAAATCACCCGGGACGTGCTCGATCAGTTTGAAAGCCATCGGCAGCTCCTTGGCCGTGTCTATAGCTGATGGTTGAGCGCAGCGGCGCCTTCACTGGTGCCGCTTTTTTTATGTGTAAACACAGACCAATGTGGGAGCTGGCTTGCCTGCGATAGCGGTAGTGAATTCACCATCGGCATCGCAGGCAAGCCAGCTCCCACATTGACCCAGTTTCTCCAGTAGGGTTTATGGTGTTGCCTCAGCCTCAGCCCAGGTTCTTGCCGAGCAGGGCGTGATACAGCTCGCTGTCCCCCAAGATCCCCACCACCTGGTTGTTGTTGTGCAACACCAGCTTGTTCCCGGTGTGGTAACGAATCTGCAACGCATCGCGCATGCCGATATTCGAATCCACCAGCGTTGGCACCCGGCCCAACCCTTCAACCGCTTGCCCCGGTACCCAGTTCTGCAAGTTCAGCACCGCGCCATTCTGGCGTGCGCCCTTGATGGTGTTGCCTTCCGCCAAGTCCAGCCACGAGTCGCCGCCCGGGTCCAAACACACCGAACCGTTGATGCGTTTGCAGTTGTCCAGGGTGCGCATCAGGCTGCGACCGCACAGTACGTTCAGCGGGTTGGTATGGGCGACGAAGGTGCGCACATAGTCGTCCGCCGGGTTCAGCACGATCTCTTCCGGCACGCTGTACTGGATGATCTTGCCGTCTTTCATGATGGCGATGCGGCTGCCCAGCTTAAGTGCTTCATCCAGGTCGTGACTCACGAACACGATGGTCTTGCTCAGCTTGCGTTGCAGCTCCAGCAGTTCATCTTGCAGGCCTTGGCGAATCAGTGGGTCGAGGGCGGAGAAGGGTTCGTCCATCAGCAGGATATCGGCGTCCATCGCCAACGCGCGGGCCAGGCCGACACGCTGCTGCATGCCGCCGGACAACTCGTCAGGCTTCTTGTTGCGCCATTGGGCCAGGCCCACCAGTTCCAGCTTGTCATCCACCAGCTTGCGCCGTTCCTTCTCTGGGCGGCCCTGCATTTCCAGACCGAAGCTGATGTTCTCGCGCACCGTCAGCCACGGCATCAGGGCGAACTTCTGGAACACCATGGCGATGCGCTTGGTGCGCATCATTTTGAGCTCGGCAGGTGTGCACGAAGCGATGTCGATCTGGCGGCCTTCATGTTCGACAAACAGCTTGCCGCGGCTCACGGTGTTGAGGCCGTTGATGCAGCGCAGCAAGCTCGACTTGCCTGAGCCCGACAGGCCCATCAGCACGCAGATCTCGCCTTTCTCAATGTCCAGGCTGGCTTTTTCAACGCCGACAATCTGCCCGGTTTTTTTCAGGATCTCGTTGCGGTGCATGCCCTGGTCGAGCAGCTTGAGGGCTTCGCGCGGGTCTTTGGAGAAGATCACATCGACATTGTCGAATCGGATAATGCTCATGCATCACCCCCTACTTTGGCGTCGGGTTGTTTGCAGATGCGGTCGAGCATGATGGCCAGCAATACGATTGCCAGGCCGGCTTCAAAGCCCAGGGCAATGTCGGCGGTGTTCAGTGCGTTGACCACCGGCTTGCCGAGGCCGTCGGCGCCCACCAGGGCCGCGATCACCACCATCGACAACGACAGCATGATGCATTGGGTAATGCCGGCGGCAATGCTCGGCATGGCGTGGGGCAGTTCAATGCGTGAGAGCAACTGACGGCGCGAGCAGCCAAAGGCTTTACCGGCGTCCATCAACTCTTGTGGCACATCGCGGATACCCAGGTAAGTCAGGCGGATAGGCGCGGCAATCGCGAACACCACCGTGGAAATCAGACCGGGCACCACACCCAGCCCGAAGAGGGTCAGGGTAGGGATGAGGTAGACGAAGGTCGGCACGGTCTGCATCAGATCGAGTACCGGCCGCATCATGGTGTAGAACAGCGGTTTGTGCGCGGCAACAATGCCCAGCGGCACACCGATGACCACGCAGACCAGGGTGGCGAACAGCACCTGCGCGAGGGTTTCCATGGTTTCCTGCCAGTACCCGAGGTTCAGGATCAGCAGGAAGGAGGCGATGACAAAAACCGTCAGGCCCCATTTGCGTTGAATAAAGTGAGCGAGTAGCGCAATCAGACCGATCAATGCCAGCGGATTGAACCAGGTCAGCGCAAACGTCACGCCGTGGATCATCGTTTCCAGTGTCGATGCGATTGCGTCGAAGTAGTTGGCACCATGTTTGGTCAACCATTCGACGAAGGCAGCGATGTACTGGCCTAGTGGGATTTTCTGTTCAGTCAGCATGGTAGTGAATGTCCACATGCGAAGGGGAAAAACATCCCGGGCCAGCGTACCGGCCCGGGGTCAGCACTTACTTGGCGAGATACGCTTTTACTGCCTCCAGACCTGGTTTGCCATCGACGGTGGTCACACCGGCGAGCCAGGTGTCGAGTACGGCGGGGTTCTTCTTCAGCCAGGCCTTGGCCGCGGCGTCAGGCTTCATTTTGTCGTCCAGGACGTTACCCATCAGCGAGCTTTCCATGTCCAGGGTGAACGACAGGTTTTTCAGCAATTGGCCAACGTTGCTGCATTCCTGGGTGTAGCCCTTGCGAACGTTGGTGTAGATGGTGGCCTGGCCGTAGTTGGGGCCGAACGAATCGTCACCCCCGGTCAGGTACTTGATCTTGAAGCGGGTGTTCATCGGGTGCGGTTCCCAGCCGAGGAACACAATGGCCTGGCCACGTTTGGTGGCGCGTTCCACCTGGGAGAGCATCCCGGCTTCGCTGGATTCCACGACCTTGAAGCCTGCGTCTTTCAAGCCGAACTGGTTCTTGTCGATGACGGTCTGGATGGTGCGGTTGCCGTCGTTACCCGGTTCGATACCGTAGATCTTGCCGCCCAGCTCGTCCTTGAATTTGGCGATATCGGCGAAGTCTTTCAGGCCTTTGTTGTACAGCTCCTCGGGCACCGCCAGGGTGTACTTGGCGTTCTCAAGGTTGGCGCGCACGGTTTCCACGGTGCCGGCATCACGGTACTGCTTGATGTCGTTTTCCATGGTCGGCATCCAGTTGCCGAGGAAGATGTCCATGTTCTTGCCGTCGGCCAGGGACTTGTAGGTCACCGGCACCGAAATCATCGTGGTGCGTGGCTTGTAGCCCAGGCCCTTGAGGATTTCGCTGGTGGTCGCGGTAGTGACGGTGATGTCGGTCCAGCCGACATCGGAGAAGTTGACGGTCTGACATTGTGCCGGTTCTGCAGCGTTCGCCAGGACTGGCAGACTCAGCATGGCGGCCAACAACAACGAGGGTGAACCTTTCATCGGGGTAGACTCCTGTGTCTTTTTTCTGGCGGCATTCGCCGCGCTTTATAAGTGTTGCGGTTGGGGCGTGCGATGAAGCGCAGGCACGGTGCCTTGCAAACGAGTCGAGACTGATCATGTACCAGTGAAAATCTGACGCCTACAGGGGGCGTCGTATCCAGTACAGGGATGGTCGTATCCAGTGTCGGTGACGTCGCTTACAGATTTTTCCAAAGGCAAAACTGCAGTTTTTACCGATCTGCACCGCTAAAAACGGCCAAAACGCCTGATCGCACGGGTGCGACGCTAGTGAGCATGGGTGCGTCGGTGTGAGACGCCGTGAGGACCGCCAAAAGCTTGATGATGCGGCCATCTGGGCGATCTGAGCGTAGCACCTCGTTCAAGCCTGGCCGTGCTTATCGAGGAGTTCTACCGCAATGGCTATCAGCGTTTTCGACCTGTTCAAGATCGGCATTGGGCCTTCCAGTTCTCACACCGTCGGCCCCATGCGTGCCGCGGCGTTGTTCGTCCAGGCATTACGTGAACGTGAATTGTTGGAACAAGTCAGGCGCGTCGAAGTTCAGCTGTATGGCTCGTTGTCGGCCACCGGCATCGGCCACGGCAGCGACACCGCCACCCTCATGGGCCTGATGGGCGAGTGGCCGGACGCAATCGACCCGTCGCAAATCGGCCTGCGCATTCACACCCTGCGCGAGACCGACACGCTCTTGCTCGA
Organism: Pseudomonas sp. O39; assembly: GCF_045447295.1. Taxonomy (NCBI): domain Bacteria; kingdom Pseudomonadati; phylum Pseudomonadota; class Gammaproteobacteria; order Pseudomonadales; family Pseudomonadaceae; genus Pseudomonas; species Pseudomonas sp. O39. Next base: position 35,804 of record NZ_JBJGXV010000004.1, on the reverse strand, counting down.
TGGGCATTTGCCAGTGCCTTTCATGTGGGCGCGGGACATGCGCCTGCTCGACGAAAACCTCCCGTTCCATCCCAACGGCATGACGCTGGTGGTGTTCGGTGAAGACGGCGAACTGCACCGCGATACTTACTATTCAGTCGGTGGCGGTTTTGTGGTGGACGAAGCCCAGGCGCAAAGCGGTGTGGCCGACATGGACCGCACCGAACTGCCCTATGATTTTTCCAGTGCGGTGGAACTGTTGCAGCTGTGCAAAACCCATAACCTGCGCGTGGCCGAGTTGATGCTGGCTAACGAAAAGGTCTGGCGCTCCGAAGAAGAAATCCGCAGTGGCCTGATGAAACTCTGGCGGGCCATGCAGGATTGCGTGGAGCAGGGCCTCAAGCACGAAGGCATCTTGCCCGGTGGCCTGAATGTGCGTCGTCGCGCCGCCAAATTGCACCGCAGCCTGCAGGAGCTGGGCAAGCCGAATGTGATTGGCTCGACCTTGAGCGCCATGGAGTGGGTCAATCTGTTCGCCCTGGCGGTCAATGAAGAAAACGCAGCGGGTGGGCGCATGGTCACCGCGCCGACTAATGGTGCGGCGGGGATTATTCCGGCGGTGCTGCACTACTTTATGAAGTTCAGCGAAGAGGTAACGGAAGCCAACGTCGTCGACTACCTGCTGGGTGCGGCGGCGGTGGGTATTTTGTGCAAGAAAAACGCTTCGATCTCGGGGGCTGAAGTCGGCTGCCAGGGCGAAGTCGGTTCGGCGTGCGCCATGGCCGCCGCCGGGCTGGCCGAGATCCTCGGCGCCACGCCGGAGCAGGTGTGCAATGCCGCCGAAATCGGCCTGGAACACAACCTCGGCCTGACGTGCGACCCAGTGGGCGGGCTGGTGCAAGTGCCGTGCATCGAGCGTAATGCGATTGCGGCGGTGAAAGCGATCAACGCGGCGCAAATGGCGCTGCGCGGAGATGGCCAGCACTTTATCTCCCTGGACCGCGTGATCCGCACCATGCGCGATACCGGGGCGGATATGCATGACAAGTACAAGGAAACCTCGCGCGGTGGGTTGGCGGTGAGTGCGGTGGAGTGTTGAGACCGAGTCGCCTGCATCGCAGGCAAGCCAGCTCCCACCTTTGAATGTATTCACAGATCAAAATGTGGGAGCGGGCTTGCCCGCGATGGCGGTAGCTCAGGCAACACTGCTCAAAAAGTGAACACCCGGATACAAAAGCGCCACCTTTTAGCGCGTCGCAAACAGATAAGTAGCTCCCAAACGATTTCCCGCCCCGCCACCCGTCACCTGTGCGTGCGGTGACAGACTTTTCCCACGCCCTCAAAGCGCCTTCCCACAAGTGCTACCGAACTGCTCACACCCCTTGAGCAAGGCTGCTCCTGCGTCCTTTTCGGGGCATATCCCGCACTTCCTGCGCGGGCTTATATAGACACGTCATCAGGTCGTTTTCAGGAGTTATTGAATGCCCATTCAATTTTAGGCATGGCATTTGCTCTATCAAATCAAAGCCTCTCTCTGCACAAGAGCAGAGCGCAATAACAAGAGCCTCGCCTGAGGCCATCACCCGCTTTGTGTGAGGAGATACCGCGATGACGTCGTTCAACTCCGGGGCTCAACCCCAGAACCGTGCGCCTCAATCCATCGGCTTTTTGCTGCTGGACAATTTCACGCTGATTTCCCTGGCGTCGGCTGTGGAACCACTGCGCATGGCCAACCAGTTGTCCGGCCGCGAGCTGTATCGCTGGACAACCCTGAGTGTCGACGGCAACCAGGTCTGGGCCAGCGACGGTCTGCAAATCACCCCCGATGCCTCCATGCACAAAGCCCCGGCCCTGGACACTGTCATTGTGTGCGGCGGCGTGGGTATCCAGCGCACCGTCACCCGTGAGCACGTGTCGTGGCTGCAAAGCCAGGCGCGCCAGTCGCGTCGTCTCGGCGCCGTGTGCACGGGCAGTTGGGCCCTGGCTTGCGCCGGTTTGCTCGACGGTTTTGATTGCAGCGTGCACTGGGAATGCCTGGCGTCGATGCAGGAAGCTTTCCCCCGCGTGGCCATGAGCACACGCCTGTTTACCCTCGACCGCAACCGTTTCACCAGCTCGGGCGGCACCGCGCCGCTGGACATGATGCTGCACCTGATCAGCCGCGACCACGGCCGTGAATTGTCGGCCGCCATCTCCGAGATGTTTGTGTACGAACGCATCCGCAACGAACAGGATCACCAGCGCGTGCCGCTCAAGCACATGCTCGGCACCAACCAGCCAAAGCTTCAGGAAATTGTTGCGCTGATGGAAGCTAACCTGGAAGAGCCGATCGACCTGGACGAGCTGGCGGTGTACGTCGCTGTGTCCCGTCGGCAGCTGGAGCGGCTGTTCCAGAAATACCTGCATTGCTCGCCATCACGCTACTACCTCAAGTTGCGCCTGATCCGTGCGCGGCAATTGCTCAAGCAAACGCCGATGTCGATCATCGAAGTGGCCTCGGTGTGCGGGTTTGTGTCCACGCCGCACTTCTCCAAGTGCTACCGCGAATACTTCGGCATCCCGCCACGGGATGAGCGCGTAGGTTCCAACACCGCCCAGCAAGTGGCGATGATGCCGATTCCGCAGGCGCTGGTGTTGTCACCGTTGTCGGGGCCGATGTCGGCGTTGAGTCAGGCGCGTAATGAGTCGACGTTTGCCAGTGTAAGGCTCTAGACCGAGTCGCCTGCGATAGCGATCTATCAGGCGCCAGAGCTCTGTTTGAACTGCACCAAAGCCGGCAATAACTGCTTGTCGATTGCTTGCCTCACTGCCGGCAAAATCGTCGCGCTGCCGGTGTACATCTGTTCCACCATGCCCTTGAGCGCTTTGGCCCGTGCGGCACTCAAACCGCGTACCGCACACTCGCAGGCCTGCTCGGCGGTGGCACCGCTGGACACTTCAAAACCCAGCGAGCGCAGCTGGCTCAGCAGGTCATGCTGGTCAATCAAATCCGCGTGCATCATGACGTTTATCCTGGTGTAGGGAACGGGGATTGACCTGGATTCTGGTAGGCCCTCGGCCGGTCGGCAAGGGCAGAATCAACGAATGGCTCAGATGGCTATGAACAGGTCGTTTTCGGGTCATTTACCGACGCAAGTAATAGGCACACTGACTGCCAGGCAAGCAGCTTGAAGGTTTGGTCACCCTCGGGATGTCACGCTCACGCATTGCACTCTGCCCCGATCCAGTCACGGCTGGTTCGGGGCTTTTTTTACCTGGGATTTGCAGTGACTGCACTGGCCTCTTCGCGAGCAAGCCCGCTCCCACACTTGACCGAGTTTTATCTTTGAAATGCCGGCACGTGTGGGCGCTGGCTTGCCTGCGATGGCCGCGCTGTGGTCTACCGCTGCAACACCAGAATCCGCGAGAGCAACTCATCCCGGTCGACATAGCAACCCTGGAAATGCCGCGCGCCGGAGGCCGGGTCGAACGCGTTGCGCGCATGCAACGTGCGGCGGTTATCAAAGCACCACAACTCACCCGGATTCAAACGTTTGACCAAACGAAAACGCTCTTCCCGCGTCATCGCAATAAAGCGCCGATACGCGCGATACAGCAACGGCATCTGCTCCACCGGCGCCTCAAACGGCCCCCGTAGAAAGTTAGCCATGCGAATCTCCGCGACATCCCCCAAGGCATCCAGCGCAATGATCGGCGCCAGGCGGCGATAGTCGCTGTGACGGTCTTTATTGCGAAACTCCACCGGGATTTCACACAGGGCACGAAACGCCTCGGGGTCTTCCGTGCGCAGCGCCGTGGCGATAGCAAACCCGTCCACAAAAATACTCTCGCCACCGGTGGCATCGTTCACCAGGCAATGCAGGAATTGCAGCCCCGGTTGCAGCTCCCGCGTCGGTAAGTCGCTGTGCAGCGGCAGGTTGAACGCGGTATAGGCATTGCTGTCGGCATCGGCCTTGGATTGCACGTTGAACAGCACGCCGAAGTTGCTCTCGCGAATAAAGGAAATGCGCTTGGCGACCAGCGCCAGAGAGCCGGGTTCGGTAGGCACACCACGGATTTGCGTAAGGCCTGAATCACGCAAGGCCAGCAACCATTGCAGCAAGACCTTGGGGTCTTCCATCACTGCGGCGTAGTCGAACACCGGCAGCGTAAACCGCTGATCCCACAGCGTGGATTGGGGTTTTGCCGCACGGCGTTCAGCGCGCGACTCATCGTCATAGGCGTGCGCCCGCAGCCAGCCGGGAGCGTACCGGCTGAGATGGCCGCCGCTCCATTCCACCTGCAGAAAACCTTCGTCAATGCAGGCACTGACAGCGCTGAGGTGTTCATCCACATCGACAATTTCCAGCACCTGCTCGCGGGTCACGCTGTACACGCATTCGGCGCAGGGGCAGTTGTCCCGCAGCCACTGATGATGAAACGGGCTCAGCCGCCCATCGGCCCATTGCACACGAATCTGATCGTCCAGCACTTGCGCCTCGGCGAGGTCACTGATCAGCGGGTAAGTACGAAAATCGGCAACAGCGGCGGCGGTTTGCATGGTGGCTCCTTATTGTTTTCCGGGTGGCAGTCCAATCACCCGACCGAGGAGGGCAGGCCGTGGCAAGTCGGCCTGCTCAGCGCTGATGGCGATGATTTTTTCCAGGGTGGCCTCGGTGAACGGCGCCGAATGCGGGCCGGCGAGATCGACGTGCAGCAACATCTGTTCATTGCCCGCCAGTTCCTTCTCACCGCCCACCAGGTGCAGGCTGTGATAGAGGTGCAGGCGCTTGGCATCGTGGGCGATGAGCTGGGTGTGCACCTCCACTTCGGCACCGAGTTTTACCTCGTGCAGATAGTTGAGGTGCAGCTCCAGGGTGAACAGCGAGTGGCCGCTGGCTTCGCGGTTTTCGCTGTCCAGACCCAAGGTGTCCATCAGTGCGTCGGTGGCGTAACTGAAAATCAGCAGGTAGAACGCGTCGCGCAGGTGGCCGTTGTAGTCCACCCAGTCGGGGAGGATTTTCGTGGTGTAGGTAGTCAGTGCAGGCATGGCGTGTAATCCGAAAATGTACTCGGTCAAAAATGTGGGAGCTGGCTTGCCTGCGATAGCGGTTGTGAGCCCTACACCGCTATCGCAGGCAAGCCAGCTCCCACAGAGAATCAACAGCGGTTACTCAGCGAAGCTCATACCGTGTTTGGCTTTGGTGGTTTTTACCGCTTCAAGCACCGCCAACAGGCAATCATCACGATAGCGCTCCAGCGCCGAAATGCTGTGCTTGCCCAACTGTTCACTGGTGCCATCCACCACATCGTCAATCAACTTGTCGGTCAATTCCGGCGCGGGCAAGTACGTCCACGGCAACTGCAGCGCCGGGCCGAACTGTGCCATGAAGTGCCGCATGCCGGCATCGCCACCTGCGAGGGTGTAAGTCAGGAAGGTGCCCATGAACGACCAGCGCAAACCGGCGCCAAAACGGATCGCGTCGTCGATCTCGCCCGTCGTCGCCACGCCGTCATTCACCAGGTGCAACGCTTCACGCCACAGCGCTTCGAGCAGGCGGTCAGCGATAAAACCCGGGACTTCCTTGCGCACATGCAAAGGGCGCATGCCGAGGGATTCGTACACCTTGATCGCCGCTTGAACAGCCTCCGGTGCCGTGTGCTTGCCACCCACCACTTCTACCAGCGGCAGCAGGTAAACCGGGTTGAACGGGTGACCGACCACGCAGCGTTCCGGGTGGGTCGAGCCCTCGTAGAACTCACTCGGCAACAGGCCTGAAGTGCTCGAGCCAATCAACGCATTCGGCTTGGCCGCCGCGCTGATCTTGCTGTGCAGTTCCAGTTTCAGCTCCAGTCGCTCCGGGGCGCTTTCCTGGATGAAGTCCGCGTCTTTTACGCATGCTTCGATGGTCGCGACGAAACGCAAGCGGTCCTGGGATGCACCCGGTGCCAGGCCTTGTTTCTCCAGCGCGCCCCAGGCATTGGCGACACGCTTGCGCAGGGCTGCCTCAGCGCCGGGCGCCGGGTCCCAGGCGACCACGTCCAGGCCGTGGGCCAGGGCGCGGGACACCCAACCGCTGCCGATAACGCCGCTGCCGAGGGCGGCGAAGGTTTTGATCTCAGTGATAAAGCGCATGGCAATTTCCTAAAGTATTCGCACATTCTGTTTTGGCAACCCGTTCAAAGTGTGGGAGCGGGCTTGCTCGCGAATGCGCTGTGTCAGTTGAGGCATTCGGTGGCTGATTCGCCGCCTTCGCGAGCAAGCCCGCTCCCACATTTGATTCGGTTTCGGCAGGGGAGCCTGTTGCGTGTCTAGCCGCGTTTGGTCAGGCCCATCTTCACGCGGCCTTCCGCCGGGGTCATGACCCGTGCGCCGAGGCGGCTGAGGATTTCACTGGCGCGTTCCACCAGTTGGCCATTGGTGGCGAGCACGCCTTTGTCCAGCCACAGGTTGTCTTCCAGGCCGACCCGCACGTTGCCGCCCAGCAGCACGGCTTGCGCCGCCATCGGCATTTGCATGCGGCCGATCCCGAAGCCAGCCCACACCGCATCGGCGGGCAGGTTGTCGACCATGGCTTTCATGGTGGTGGTGTCGGCCGGCGCGCCCCATGGGATGCCCAGGCACAGCTGGAACAACGGGTTGTCGAGCAGGCCTTCCTTGATCATCTGCTTGGCGAACCACAGGTGCCCGGTGTCGAAAATTTCCAGCTCGGCTTTTACGCCCAGCGCTTGAATACGCTTGGCGCCGGCACGCAGTTGCGCGGGGGTGGACACGTAAATGGTGTCGCCATCGCCGAAGTTCAGGGTGCCGCAGTCCAGGGTGCAGATTTCCGGCAGCAGCGCCTCGACGTGCGCCAGGCGGGTCAGCGGGCCGACCAGGTCGGTGGTGGGGCCGAATTCCATCGGGTTCTCGCCGCCGCCGATTTCCAGGTCGCCGCCCATGCCGGCGGTGAGGTTGACGATGATGTCGATGTCGGCCTCACGAATGCGCTCCATCACTTCGCGGTACAGGGCGACGTCGCGGCTGAACTTGCCGGTCTGCGGGTCACGCACGTGGCAATGCACGACAGTCGCACCGGCCTTGGCGGCTTCCACGGCGGCGGCGGCGATTTGTTTGGGGGTGACCGGCACATGTGGGCTTCTGGCGGTCGTGTCGCCAGCACCGGTGAGTGCGCAGGTGATGATGACGTCGTGGTTCATGAGGCAGGTTCCTTACAGGCGGGCGTAGTAATGCCGTTCGCAGCCAGGCGCGGCTGCGACACGGTGATTCGAATCAGGTTATTGGCTGCTCAATTGCAGGTTGGCGGCGGCCGGTTTGCCGTCGAAGGTCGTCACCCCTTCGAGCCAGCGCTGCTGGTCTTGCGGGTGATCCTTGAGCCACTGCCTGGCGGACTCGAGAGCGTCCTTGTGATCCAGCAACGGCTGCATCATTCGGCTCTCGTCGGCGGCGGTGAAGGTCAGGTTGGTCAGCAGCTTGTGGATGTTGGGGCACTGTTCGGCGTAGGTCGGCGAAGTGACGCTCCACACGGTGGCCATGCCTTCGTTCGGGCCCAGGGCGTCGTCGCTGCCGGTGAGGTAAGTCATCGCGACGTTGACGTTCATCGGGTGCGGTGCCCAGCCGAAGAACACCACGGCTTCCTTGCGGCGCACGGCGCGGTCCACGGCGGCGAGCATGCCGGCTTCACTGGACTCCACCAGCTGGAACTTGCCCAGGCCGAACTGGTTCTTGGCAATCATCGCCTTGATCTGGGTGTTGGCACCCGAGCCCGGCTCGATGCCGTAGATCTTGCCGCCCAGTTCTTTCTCGAACTTGGCGATGTCGGCGAAGGTTTTCAGGCCCTTGTCTGCCAGGTAGGTTGGCACCGCCAGGGTCGCGCGGGCGTCTTGCAGGCTCGGTTTTTCAAGGACCTTGACCTGCTTGGCGTCGACGAACGGGGTGATGGTCTGGGTCATCAGCGGGTTCCAGTAACCCAGGAACAAGTCCAGGCGCTGGTCGCGGATGCCGGCGAAGATGATTTGCTGGGAGGCGCTGGTTTGTTTGGTCTTGTAGCCGAGGCTGTCGAGCAACACTTGGGTCATGGCGCTGGTGGCGATTACGTCGGTCCAGTTCACCACGCCCATGCGCACGTTCTGGCAAGAAGCCGCATCGGCTGCCATGACGTTGGTGCTAAAAATGGCGCTGGCGCTGAGTGCGAGCACGCAGCGGCTGATCAGTCGGTTCATGGTGGTTCCCTCGGCAGGTTGTTATTGTGGGTTCCGGCGTCTTTGTGCGCCGTGGGGGTCACGTTACGCAGCTTGCGGGGCGACAAAACGCACGGCGGCGACCAGCTCTTGCACTGCAGCGACCTGCCCCCTTGAATGGCCGATTGAACTGGCGTATCACAGTGACCACGCTGTCCGTCCTACGAGAGCGCTCCATGTCCCAGGATTTCTACTTTCTGCTGATGCCGGGCTTCTCTGCCATCGGCTTTATTTCTGCGATCGAACCGCTGCGGGTGGCCAATCGTTTTCGCGGCGAGCTGTATCGCTGGCACGTATTGAGCGCCGACGGCGGCGCGGTGCTGGCGAGCAATGGCATGTCGGTCAACGCCGACGCTGCGCTGGAACCGTTGAAAAAGGGCGCGACCCTGCTGGTGGTGGCCGGGTTCGAGCCACTGCAGTTCGCCACGCCGGCACTGGAACACTGGCTGCGCCGCCTCGATCACGATGGCGTCACGCTCGGCGCCATCGACACCGGCGCCTGCGTGCTCGCCGAAGCAGGCCTGCTCGACGGCCACCGGCTCACCTTGCACTGGGAAGCCATCGACGCCTTCAAGGAATCTTACCCACAGCTCACCGTGACCCAGGAGCTGTTCGAGATCGACCGTCGCCGCATCACCTGCGCTGGCGGCACAGCGTCCATCGACTTGATGCTCGACCTGATCGCCCAGGCTCACGGGCCGGACCTGGCGATCCAGGTGTCCGAGCAATTCGTGCTCGGCCGCATCCGCCCACGCAAAGACCACCAACGCATGCAGATCGCCACGCGCTACGGCATCAACAACAAGAAGTTGGTGCAGGTGATTGGCGAGATGGAACAACACACCGAACCGCCGCTGAGCACCTTGGCGCTGGCGGAGGCAATCAAAGTGACGCGGCGGCAGCTGGAGCGGCTGTTTCGCCTGCACTTGAACGACACACCGAGCAACTTCTATTTGGGCTTACGCCTGGAAAAAGCCCGGCAACTGCTGCGCCAGAGCGATATGAGCGTGCTGGAGGTGAGTATTGCGTGCGGGTTTGAGTCGCCGTCCTATTTCACGCGTAGCTATCGGGCGCGGTTTGCCAAGTGTCCGAGGGAGGATCGGCGACGGGAGGTGGTTTGACAGGCAATTATAGTTAATTATACTCACGACTATAATTTATAGTTGCTTGAATAATTGGGTATAAAACCATGTCGAAGAACAGCGGCTTCGTGTTCCGCCGCCCCACGCTGGCAAGTAGCATTGCCGACGGTTTGGTGGGGGCCGGGATTCAGGATTTCACGTCGGGCCTGTTCCTGGCGGCGCCTCGGCGCACCGGTAAAAGCACCTTTTTGCGCGAAGACCTGATCCCGGAGTGCCAGCTCCGGGGTTGGCTGACGGTGTATGTCGATCTCTGGGCCGATAAAGAGAAAGATCCGGCAGAGTTGATCGACAGCGCGATTGCCGCTGCTCTGGTGCCCTATGAAAAGGGCATTCGCAAACTGGCCAAGAACATGGGAATCGAGAAGCTCAGCTTTCTGCGTACCCTGTCCTGGGACTTTACCAAGCCACAGTTGCCGGTCGGTGCGACGCTGACCCAAGCCTTGGAATTGCTCCACAGTGCTGCGGAAAAACCCGTCGTACTGGTGATTGACGAAGCGCAGCACGCCTTAACCAGCGAGTCAGGGATCAACGCGATGTTTGCGTTGAAGGCTGCCCGGGATCAGCTCAACCAAGGCCGTGACGAGGAGGGCAGCGGTTTGCACCTCGTGTTCACCGGTTCCAATCGCGACAAGCTTGCGCATCTGGTGTTGGGCAAAAGTCAGCCGTTTTTCGGCTCCAGCATCACGCCGTTCCCCTTGCTCGGCAAAGCGTTCACCCAGGCTTATACCGCACACCTCAACGCGCACCTGGCCGAAACCAATCAATTCAGCGCTGCCGACATTGATGAGGCGTTTGAGTTGGCAGGTCATCGTCCCGAGATGCTGCGCACCATCATCGGTGAAGTGGCGCTGGAACTGGGCGAGGCCAGCAATTTGGGCCAACTGCTGCACAGTCGTGCCGAACTATTGCGTGCGGGTATATGGACTGAGTTCGAAAGCGCCTGGAACAATCTCACCATTCCCCAACGCGCCGTGCTGGAAGTGATGGTGGAGCGATCGCGCGCCAACGAGCCCTTCGCGCCGTTCACGGACAGCACCCTCACGGCCGTCAGCAAAGCGCTGGAGGACATGGGCAGCGACGTGGTGCCGGGCACCCAGACGATTCAGGCCTGTATCGATGCCCTGCGCGACAAAGAGCTGGTGTGGAAGTCGAGCCGGGGCGGCTATGCCCTGGAAGACAAATCCTTTGGTGATTGGCTGCTGTACAAAAGCCGTACAAGGATTTAAAGGCAACAAGGTTCAAAGGTGGGAGCTGGCTTGCCTGCGATGCGGGCACCTCGGTGTATCAGTGACACACAGTTGATGCCATCGCAGGCAAGCCAGCTCCCACATTGATCTTTGGTGTGGCTTATTTCTTTACCAAGGCCGAACACGCCGCCTTGTAGGCCTCATGCTGATACTTGTTCAGCGAGGCCGGCAGATCAAAGTTGTGTTTCTTGTTCTGCGCATTAATGGTCTGTGGTGACAGCAACGTCACCTCAACCCCATCCAACAACTGAAACACCCCTTCAATCTTGAAGGTAGTCGGGCCGCCTGCGAACTCGCCTTTCTTGCTGCGCTTCTTGATCGCGATGCGGGTGATGGCGTTTGCCTGCACAAACGCCTTCACCTGGGCGGCGAAGGCTTTGACGTTGGCGGCTTCATCATCGTCTTCAAGGGCGATTTTTTTGGTAGCCAGGGCGACGTGGGTCAGCGCCTGGTTGTCCAGGAAGGCGACGGCGATGATGGCTTCGCTGCCTTTGATTTCGATGCCGCAAATAGTCATGAATGGCCTATTAAATAAAGTGGAGGCTGAGTGGCGAGTATCAGTAATGCCGGTCTTCTTCTTGATGTTGATAGATCTGATGTGCCGTCCAGAACATCAGTATCGCGAACACCATCATCAAGCCGACGCTTACGCTCATGATGTAGAAGTTAGGCGAACTCGATTTAAGGTTCGCCTTGATGTTATGCACCGTTGGAAACCATTTTGAGTACACCACGGGGACCGGGCTGCCCACTTCGTAGCCAGGGTCGTCGATGTAGCTGCTGTTGTTCACCATGCCTTCGATGCGTTGGCCTTCATGGTCGAAGGCGTAATACACGTTGGTGCTTGAGGCCCAGGCGCTGAGGCTTTCCAGTTGGGTGATGTGCCCGATGGTTTCGATGGGCGCCGCCTTTATCAGTGCAAAAGGAGCACCCCGGCTCACTGACAAGCTCAGCATCAGCGACAGTATCAGCATGGCCAAAAACAGCAGGGCGGCGCGCGTGTAGAGGAAATCCCTCTGCGCTTCGCGTGGGTAATACATGTGAATTCCTTTTCAATAATCCTGGAAGCTTTGAATCTGGCTTATTCCTGGCCAATCGACTCCAAAAACTCCGACCGCTCATCACTCATCCGCGCCAGGCAGTCATTTTGCTGAATCGCGTAGTCCTTGCTGCCGTTCACCGCCGGGAAGGTGTCCACGGCGCAATCGGCATCACGCAATTTTTCCCACTTCTGCTGGGCATCCTTCAGACGAGCGGTAATGTCGGCCAGTTGTGACTTGTTGCTGCCATAGGTCGAACCCATGCGTTCCAGCAGGCCTTGGTAGTTATCCTTGAGCAATTGCTCGGCGGTGGTTTTGTTGAAAGTGGCGCATTCCAGGGTTTGCTTGTCGTTCTCGATGCCATCGCACGGCGTGTTGTCGGTGTCTTCGGCCGCGTGCACGCCGGTTGCGATGAGTGCCAAAGCCAGGAAAATCGATTTCATTGCGCCGTCTCATATAGGTGATGAAGCAAATTCTGGCTCAAGCGTGGGACAAAGAACAGCTACCAGTCAGAGATGTCATGTAGGCCTTTGTCGTGGATTGACGCTTTCGGCAATTCCCCTGTCGTTTTTGCACCCGGCTCAGGTTGCCCCTGGGCATATGCTGGCCCCAAAGCGCCGGCAGACGATTCGGCGCATGAATCGCCAATAAGGGGACGCCTGATGAGCCCAGCCGAATTGCACGCCGACAGCATCGTTATCGACGGGCTGATCATTGCCAAGTGGAACCGCGACCTGTTCGAGGACATGCGCAAAGGTGGCCTGACCGCCGCCAACTGCACCGTGTCGGTGTGGGAAGGGTTCCAGGCCACGATCAATAACATTGTGGCCAGCCAGACCCTGATCCGTGAGAACAGCGACCTGGTGATCCCGGTGAAAACCACCGCCGACATCCGCAAAGCCAAGGAACTGGGCAAGACCGGCATCATCTTCGGCTTCCAGAACGCCCATGCATTTGAAGACCAACTGGGCTACGTCGAGATTTTCAAGCAGCTCGGCGTCGGTGTGGTGCAGATGTGCTACAACACCCAGAACCTCGTCGGCACTGGCTGCTACGAGCGCGACGGCGGCCTGTCGGGTTTCGGCCGTGAGATCGTTGCCGAAATGAACCGCGTCGGCATCATGTGCGACCTGTCCCACGTCGGCTCCAAGACTTCCGAAGAAGTCATCCTCGAATCGAAAAAGCCGGTGTGCTACTCCCACTGTCTGCCGTCGGGCCTCAAAGAGCACCCGCGCAACAAGTCCGATGAAGAGCTGAAGTTCATTGCCGACCACGGCGGTTTTGTCGGCGTGACCATGTTCGCGCCGTTCCTGGCCAAGGGCATTGATTCGACCATCGACGACTACGCCGAAGCCATTGAATACACCATGAACATCGTTGGCGAAGACGCCATCGGCATCGGCACCGACTTCACCCAGGGCCATGGCCAGGATTTCTTCGAAATGCTGACCCACGACAAGGGTTATGCCCGCCGCCTGACCAGCTTCGGCAAGATCATCAACCCGCTGGGCATCCGCACCGTGGGCGAGTTCCCCAACCTCACCGAGACCCTGCTCAAGCGCGGCCACAGTGAGCGCGTGGTGCGCAAGATCATGGGCGAGAACTGGGTCAATGTCTTGAAAGACGTCTGGGGCGAGTGAATAACTCTGGAGCCTACTCCGCTCGCCGATAGCTGCGTCAGGTCCTCGCGCCAAACTCGCCGTACGTACCGTACTGTCTCGCTTGTCGCTCCGGTCCTTCCTTGCTCTCGACGTGCTCGCTACGGCTCCAAAGTCATTCACACGGCTTGTTTATAAGAGCAAGGCAAAAGCTTTGCTAAGCACTGAAACCGAATTGTTTGGAGTTAAGTTTCCATGGCCAAGATCGCCCCGCAATTGCCAATCGAAGTCGACAGCGAAACCGGTGTCTGGACCTCCGATGCCCTGCCGATGCTGTATGTGCCGCGCCATTTCTTCGTCAACAACCACATGGGTATCGAAGAAGTGCTGGGCGCGGACGCCTATGCCGAAATCCTCTACAAGGCCGGCTACAAATCCGCCTGGCACTGGTGTGAAAAAGAAGCCGAATGCCACGGCCTGGAAGGCGTTGCGGTGTTCGAACACTACATGAAACGCCTGTCGCAACGCGGCTGGGGCCTGTTCAAGATCCAGGACATCGACCTCGACAAAGGCACCGCCAGCGTCAAGCTCGAACACTCGGCATTCGTCTATGTGTACGGCAAGGTCGGGCGCAAGGTCGACTACATGTTCACCGGGTGGTTTGCCGGCGCCATGGACCAGATTCTGCAAGCGCGCGGCAGCAACATCCGCACGGTGGCCGAACAAGTCTACGGTGGCTCCGAAGAAGGCCACGACGACGGGCTGTTCACCGTCAAGCCGTTGTAAGTCGAGGACCCTGCCATGGCTTTCGAAGCAATGTTTGCGCCGATCCAGATCGGCAAACTGACCATCCGCAACCGCGTGCTCAGTACCGCCCACGCCGAGGTGTATGCCACCGACGGCGGCATGACCACCGACCGCTATGTGAAGTATTACGAAGAGAAAGCCAAGGGCGGGATCGGCCTGGCCATCTGCGGCGGTTCTTCCAGCGTGGCCATCGACAGCCCGCAAGGCTGGTGGAAATCGGTGAACCTGGCCGACGACCGGATCATCCCGCACTTTCAGAACCTGGCCGATGCCATGCACAAGCATGGCGCCAAGATCATGATCCAGATTACCCACATGGGCCGCCGCTCGCGTTGGGACGGCGAACACTGGCCGACCTTGCTGTCGCCATCGGGCATCCGCGAGCCGGTGCACCGCGCCACCTGCAAGACCATCGAGCCGGAAGAAATCTGGCGCGTGATCGGCAACTACGCCACGGCTGCGGCGCGGGCGAAAGCTGGGGGCCTGGACGGCGTGGAGCTGTCGGCGGTGCACCAGCACATGATCGACCAGTTCTGGAGCCCACGGGTCAACAAACGCACCGACGAATGGGGCGGCAGCTTTGAAAACCGCATGCGTTTCGGCCTGGAAGTCTTGAAGGCGGTACGCAAGGAAGTCGGCCCGGATTTCTGTGTGGGCATCCGCCTGTGCGGCGATGAGTTCCATCCGGACGGCTTGTCCCACGAGGACATGAAACAGATCGCCAAGTATTACGACGACACCGGCATGCTCGATTTTATCGGCGTCGTGGGTTCAGGTTGCGACACCCACAACACCCTGGCCAACGTGATCCCGAACATGAGTTATCCACCGGAGCCGTTTTTGCACTTGGCCGCCGGTATCAAGGAAGTGGTCAAGGCCCCGGTGCTGCACGCGCAGAACATCAAGGACCCGAACCAGGCCACGCGGATTCTGGAAGGCGGCTATGTAGACATGGTCGGCATGACCCGTGCCCACATCGCCGACCCGCACCTGATCGCCAAGATCAAGATGGGCCAGATCGACCAGATCAAGCAGTGCGTCGGCGCCAACTACTGCATCGACCGCCAGTACCAGGGGCTGGACGTGTTGTGCATCCAGAACGCCGCGACGTCCCGTGAATACATGGGTGTGCCGCACATCATCGAGAAATCCACCGGGCCCAAACGCAAAGTCGTGGTGGTGGGGGCCGGTCCTGCCGGGATGGAAGCGGCGCGCGTTGCCGCCGAGCGTGGCCACGATGTAACCCTGTTCGAGAAAAAAGAATTTATCGGCGGGCAAATCACCACCGCGTCCAAAGCCCCGCAGCGTGACCAGATTGCCGGCATCACCCGCTGGTTCCAGCTGGAACTGGCACGCCTGAACGTCGACCTGCGCCTGGGCGTGGCGGCGGACGCGGCGACCATCCTGGACCTGCGTCCGGACGTGGTCGTGCTGGCGGTGGGCGGTCATCCGTTCCTGGAGCAGAACGAACACTGGGGCGCGGCCGAAGGCCTGGTGGTCAGCAGTTGGGACGTGCTCGACGGCAAAGTCGCGCCGGGCAAGAACGTGCTGGTGTACGACACCATTTGCGAATTCACCGGCATGTCGGTGGCGGACTTCCTGGCGGACAAAGGCAGCCAGGTCGAGATCGTCACTGACGATATCAAACCGGGTGTGGCCATTGGCGGTACGTCGTTCCCGACGTACTACCGCAGCATGTACCCCAAGGAAGTGATCATGACCGGCGACATGATGCTGGAAAAGGTCTACCGCGAAGGCGACAAGCTGGTGGCGGTGCTGGAGAACGAATACACCGGCGCCAAAGAAGAGCGGGTGGTCGATCAGGTGGTCGTCGAGAACGGCGTGCGCCCGGATGAAGAAATCTATTACGGGCTCAAGGAAGGTTCGCGCAACAAGGGCCAGATGGACATCGAAGCCCTGTTCGCGATCAAGCCGCAGCCGTGCCTGAGCGAAACGGGTGACGGGTACTTGCTGTTCCGCATCGGTGATTGTGTGGCCCAGCGCAATACCCACGCCGCCATCTATGACGCCCTGCGCCTTTGCAAGGATTTCTGACCCGACACTGAGCCACTGTGTACTCGGTCAAGTGTGGGAGGGGGCTTGCTCCCGATAGCGGTGGGTCAGCGACAGATACAGGAACTGACAGTCCGCCATCGGGAGCAAGCCCCCTCCCACATTAAGGTCCGGTTTCACAGTAGACCTGTGTGGTCTTTGGGAGCTTCACCATGTTGAACACCTTGCTGCCTATTCTCTTGTTTGCCGCCCTGGGCCTTGCCGCCCTCGGCGCATTGCGCCGGGTGAACATGTGGCGCCGGGGCCGCGCCTCCAGGGTCGACTTGCTCGGCGGCCTGCTGGCCATGCCCAAGCGCTACATGGTCGACCTGCACCACGTCGTCGCCCGCGACAAATACATCGCCAACACCCACGTCGCCACGGCCCTGGGCTTTGTGCTGTCGGCGCTGTTGGCGATTCTGGTCCACGGCTTCGGCCTGCATAACCGCATCCTCGGCTACGCCTTGCTGCTCGCCTCGGTGCTGATGTTTGTCGGCGCCACGTTCGTCTACCTGCGCCGGCGTAACCCGCCGTCACGTCTGTCGAAAGGCCCGTGGATGCGCCTGCCGAAAAGCCTGATGGCGTTCTCGGTGAGCTTCTTCCTGGTGACCTTGCCGGTGGCCGGGGTTCTGCCGGCTGACTTTGGCGGCTGGCTGCTCGCCGCACTGCTCGGTGTCGGTGTGTTGTGGGGCGTGTCCGAGATGTTCTTCGGCATGACCTGGGGCGGCCCGATGAAGCATGCCTTCGCCGGTGCCCTGCACCTGGCCTGGCACCGCCGCGCCGAGCGCTTTGGTGGCGGCCGCTCCACCGGTTTGAAACCGCTGGACTTGAGCGATAAAACTGCGCCACTGGGCGTGGAAAAACCCAAGGATTTCACCTGGAACCAACTGCTTGGTTTCGACGCCTGCGTGCAGTGCGGCAAGTGTGAAGCCGCGTGCCCGGCCTTTGCGGCCGGCCAGCCATTGAACCCGAAGAAGCTGATCCAGGACATGGTGGTTGGCCTGGCCGGCGGCACCGATGCCAACTTTGCCGGCAGCCCGTATCCAGGCAAGCCGATTGGCGAACACAGCGGCAACCCGCACCAGCCAATCGTCAACGGTCTGGTGGACGCCGACACCCTGTGGTCGTGCACCACCTGCCGTGCCTGTGTGGAAGAGTGCCCAATGATGATCGAGCACGTGGACGCCATCGTCGACATGCGCCGCCATCTCACCCTGGAAAAAGGTGCCACGCCGAACAAGGGCGCCGAAGTCCTCGAGAACCTGATCGCCACCGACAACCCCGGCGGCTTCGCCCCCGGCGGTCGACTGAACTGGGCGGCGGATTTGAACCTGCCGCTGCTCAGCGAAAAAGGCAGCGCCGATGTGTTGTTCTGGGTGGGCGACGGTGCCTTCGACATGCGCAATCAACGCACCTTGCGCGCCTTCGTCAAGGTGCTGAAAGCGGCCAGCGTCGACTTTGCGGTGCTGGGCCTGGAGGAGCGCGACAGCGGTGATGTGGCGCGGCGTCTGGGGGACGAAGCCACGTTCCAGCTGCTGGCTGCGCGCAATATCCAGACCCTGGCCAAGTACAGCTTCAAGCGCATCGTCACCTGCGACCCGCACAGTTTCCATGTGCTGAAAAACGAATACGGCGCCTTCAACGGTAACTACCTCGTGCAGCACCACAGCACGTTCATGGCCGAGCTGATCGGCGAGGGTGCGCTGAACCTGGGTCAGCACAAGGGCAGTAGCGTGACCTATCACGACCCGTGCTACCTCGGCCGCTACAACGGCGAATACGAGGCGCCGCGCCAAGTGCTGCGGGCGCTGGGTATCGAGGTTAAGGAAATGCAACGTTCCGGTTTCCGCTCGCGCTGCTGCGGCGGTGGCGGTGGTGCGCCCATCACCGATATTCCCGGCAAGCAACGTATCCCGGATATGCGTATGGAAGACATCCGCGAAACCGGCGCCGATCTGGTGGCCGTGGGCTGCCCGCAATGCACGGCGATGCTCGAAGGCGTCGTCGAGCCGCGCCCATTGATCAAGGACATCGCCGAACTGGTCGCTGACGCCTTGCTCGAAGACGCCGCCCCGGTGAAAGCCCCTATCAAGCGTGAACCTGCGGAGGTGCATTGATGAGCGACATTATCCGCCGCGATCCACGGGCCGAATGGATCGCCCGTAACCGCCTGCACCCCTTGCATGCGGCGATGCAGCCGCTGCAACACAGTTGGATGGGGCCTAACGGTGTCATCCGCAAAAACCTGCATGGCATCGGTTTTATCGGCCCCAACGGCCTCAAGCGTATTGACCGCAGCGGCACCCAACAGGGCGGCGCGGCGAAGCGTACGGCGGCGGTGGAGGTGCAATTGCCGCTGCATCAGGTGCCGGCGCCCGCGTTCTACATCAACGTGGTGCCGGACATGGTCGGCGGCCGCCTGAGCAGCCACGACCGCGACGTGCTCGGCCTGGCCCGGCAACTCGCCGGCAGCGACGGCGCCGTGCTGGCGGTGGTGTTCGGCGAACACAAGGAGAGCGCCTTTGCGACGGCGGGTGTTGATCGCCTGCTGGTGCTCGAAGGCCACGCGTTCGACGGTTATTCACCGGAGCAACGTGTCCAGTGCCTGCGGGCTGTGGATAACCAGTTCAACCCGCGCCATTGGTTGCTGCCGGACAGTCGCAGTGGCGGCGGCGAGTTGGGCCGGCGTTTTGCTGCGAGCCTCAAGGAACGCCCGGCCACGCGGGTTTGGCAAATCAAAGGTGAGGAGTGCATCGGCCGTGCCGGTGCGGGCCAGGAGGATATGGCTCGCCCGTTGCCACGCTTGATTCTGGCCGCAGTCGAATGTGCCGATCCGGTCAGCGACACGCGCCATGAAGTGTTGCCCGTGGAGTTATCCACACCCCTGGCGCGCAGCTTGTCGCGGATCGAAGACCTCGGCGCCGTGGCAGTCGACCCGGCGGCGATTCCCATGGCCGAAGCGGAGTTTATTTTCTCTGGCGGTAACGGCGTGAAGGACTGGGCACTGTTCCACCAGACTGCAGCCGCCCTCGGTGCGACCGAAGGCGCCTCGCGGGTGGCGGTGGACGACGGCTTTATGGCGCGTGATCGCCAGGTCGGCGCCAGCGGCACCTGGGTCACGGCGCGGGTGTATGTGGCCGTGGGGATTTCCGGGGCAATCCAGCACCTGCAAGGCATCGGTGCCTGCGACAAGGTGGTGGCGATCAACCTGGACCCTGGCTGCGACATGATCAAGCGTGCCGACTTGTCGGTGATCGGCGAAAGCGCCGCGATTCTGCAAGCCTTGATCGATGCGGTGCAGGTTTACCGCAACGGCGCCAAGCGCGATGCAGCTTAGGGACATGACCATGACGACGACTGTAATCAGCCTGGTTTCCATCGGCGCCCACCCCACGTCCGGTCGCCCGCGCCGTGCCGAGCAAGACGCACGTGCCGTCGAGCTGGGCCTGCAAATGGCTGGGGATAAGTTGCAGGTGCTGCACGCCGGCAGCCTCCACGAACCGACCTTGCGCAGCTACCTGGGCATGGGCTTGCCGCAGTTGCACGTGTTGGAACAGCCGGCAGGCGCTGATGCGTTGCCGGTGCTCAGTGAGTATTTGCGCGACGCAGGCGCCCAGGTGGTGCTTACCGGTACCCAGGCCGAAACCGGCGAGGGCTCGGGCATGTTGCCGTTCCTGCTGGCCGAGCAATTGGGCTGGCCGTTGATTGTCGGGCTGGCGCAGGTGGAGTCCATCGACGGCGGCGTGGCCCATGTGCTGCAAGCTTTGCCGCGCGGTCAACGGCGGCGTTTGAAAGTGCGTCTGCCGTTTCTGGCCACTGTGGATAACGCCGCGCCCAAACCACGGCAAAGCGCCTACGGGCCTGCACAACGCGGGGAGTTGGCAGCCCATGAGGTCGAAATTGAGCAAGACGAGTTATTCACAGGTGCGGTGTTGCAACCCGCCAAGCCCCGGCCCAAGCGCCTCAAGGTGATCAAGGCCAAAAGCGGCGCGGACCGCATGAAGGCTGCCACGGCCAAAGCCAGCGGCGGCGGTGGGCAAGTGCTCAAGGGGCTTAGCCCTGAAGCGGGCGCAGACGCGATCCTCAAGTTACTCATAGAAGAAGGCGTGGTGCGCTGATTCCCTGTGGGAGCGGGCTTGTGTGGGAGCTGGCTTGCCTGCGATGGCATCACCGCGGTCTAACTGATAGACCGCGGCGCTACTATCGCGGGCAAACCCGACTCCCACAGAAAGTAGGATTACCCACAATCCCTGTTGACCCACCTGTGGATAACCTGTTCGCGGCTGTCCACACCCCCGGTATATCAAGCCCTGCAGCCCGCTGTATGAAAAACAACCAGGCTAACCAGCGGTTTTTCCTGGGGTTTTCCCATGAATAACTTTATTTGCCGGTACCGACTTGCCCCCAAAGTCTGTTGGCGCTTCTGTGGATAAGATGTTCGCTATCGGCTACAGGCCACGTGGATTAAGGCTTCCACTGGGTTGATCAATAATTGATCAATTCGGCCTGTTTGGTGAATTAAAACCCTGAAACCCCCGTTTTATGAAGGTTTGACGCGGTTTTCCACAGTGCCGGCAAAGTTGCCCCCAAAGTCTGTTGGTGCTTCTGTGGATAAGGTGTTCGCGCACTGCTACAGGGCACGTCATTCGTGGCTTTCAAAGATTTGATCAATAAATGATCAGGTGGGGTTTAAACCGGCCTACTTGAATAAGTCACGGATTTTCTTCATTTATTTACAGGTGGGAAGCGCACTTGCCCACAATTGCTGTGGGTGGCTTTGTGGATAAGTTGTTGGGCAAAGGCTGGAGGGCAGGCGCCAGCGGTCTGTCAGGGTGTTGGATGAATTATGTACAGCTACAAACTACTGTGGGAGCCGGGCTTGCCGGCGATGACGGAGTAACAGCCAACATAAGGGTTGAATGTTAAATCGCTATCGCGGGCAAGCCCGCTCCCACATTTTGATCGGCAGTGTGTCAGCCCATTACTCGTGTACGGCAACGCCTTTCAGATAAGGCGCCGGCGCAGCCCCCAGGTTGCTCAGCAACCGCTCGCTGTACCAATCCACAAAGTTCACCACGCCGAACTCATACGTCTTGGAGTACGGCCCTGGTTGGTAAGCGGTGGAGTTGATCCCACGCTGGTTCTCTTCGGCCAGGCGACGGTCCTGATCGTTGGTGGCGTCCCAGACCTGGCGCATGCGGTCCACGTCGTAGTCCACGCCTTCCACGGCGTCCTTGTGCACGATCCACTTGGTGGTGACCATGGTTTCCTGGGCGCTGATCGGCCACACGGTGAACACGATGATGTGGTCGCCCATGCAGTGGTTCCACGAGTGCGGCAGGTGCAGGATGCGCATCGAGCCCAGGTCCGGGTTCTTGATGCGGCCCATCAACTTCTTGCAGCCTTGCTTGCCGTCGAGGGTCATCGATACGGTGCCCTTGAGCAGCGGCATGCGCACGATACGGTTACGCAGGCCGAAGCTGGCGTGGGCGTAAGGGATTTTCTCGGCGTCCCAGGCAGCGGCCGAAGCGGCGACGTGGTCCTTGAAGGCCTGGTCGGCGCGCGGGTCGGTAACGTCGTCCCATTCCAGCAGGGTTTTCAGCAGTTCCGGGTGCGACGCGTTGCAGTGGTAGCACTCGCGGTTGTTTTCCAGCACCAGCTTCCAGTTGGCTTTTTCAAACAAGGTGGTGGTAATCGCCACCTTGGTGTTCTCCATGTCGTACGGTTCCATGTAATGGTTCAGCGTCGACAGGAAGTCATCAATAGCCGGTGGATTCTCTGCCAGGCTGATGAAGATATAGCCGCCGGCGGTCTTCACGTTCACCGGTTTGAGGCCGTACTGCTTCATGTCGAAGTCGGCGCCCATCTCGGTACCGGCGAACAACAGACGGCCGTCCAGCTCGTAGGTCCACTGGTGGTAGTGGCAGACCAGTTTGGCGACCTTGCCTTTTTCGCTGGTGCACAAGCGCGAGCCACGGTGGCGGCACACGTTGTGGAGCGCATGCACCACGCCTTCGGCGCCACGGATCACGATGATCGGGTTCTTGCCCACTTGCAGGGTCAGGTAGTTGCCCTTGGTGGGGATCTCGCAGGTCATGCCGGCGATCAACCACTCTTTATGGAAGATCTCCTGCATGTCGATATCAAACAACCGCTCATCAGAGTAAAACGGCTGCGGCAGCGAAAAGGTGCGCTCACGCTCTTGCAGCATTTGCGCGGTGGCCTTGCGTGCGGGTTCCAGCGGATCGCCCAAGCTTAAGGTTGCGGTGACGTCCATCGTGTGTGTCCTCATGGCCATTCTGTGTGGCCGGCGAAAGTGGCTACGGTTATTGCAGTGCAAGGCGTAAAGAAAGCGTCTTTGTTGGGAGCGAGTGTGGGGCCGGTGAATACCAGAACCTTATCCATGAGCGACATGGCCCACTCTGATCCCGACGCGCAAGCCCCGTGGTATGGGGGCTGGTCGCGATAAGTATGTGAATGTCGCAGATAGGTAAATGGGTGGTTCTCGCGTTACGCAGAATCGCCACCATAAGGCCGAATATCGGCGGTGGAGAACAGCATGTCCAACAACTTCCTGAATCCGGTAACGACCCAGACCTGGGCCAATGGTCGGCACATCGTCCGTTGCGTCAAAGTCATCCAGGAAACCTGGGACGTGCGCACGTTCTGCTTCATGGCCGACCAGCCGATCCTGTTCTTCTTCAAGCCTGGGCAATTCGTCACCCTGGAGCTGGAAATCGAAGGCCAGCCGATCATGCGCTCCTACACCATTTCCAGTTCACCGTCGGTGCCTTACAGCTTCTCGGTGACGATCAAGCGCGTGCCGGGCGGGCGTGTCTCCAACTGGTTGCACGACACGCTGCATGAAGGCCAGGAGTTGGCGGTGCACGGGCCGGTCGGGCTGTTCAATGCCATCGACTTCCCGAGCCCGAAAGTGTTGTACCTCAGCGGTGGCGTCGGCATCACGCCGGTGATGTCCATGGCCCGTTGGTTCTACGACACCAACGCCAATGTCGACATGACCTTTGTTCACAGTGCCCGCTCGCCCAAAGACATCATCTACCACCGCGAGCTGGAGCACATGGCGTCGCGGATCGACAACTTCAGCCTGCACCTGATCTGCGAAAAGCACGGCCTGGGCGAACCCTGGGCCGGTTATCGCGGCTACCTGAACCACAAAATGCTCGAGTTGATGGTGCCGGACTTCCTGGAGCGCGAAGTCTTTTGCTGCGGCCCTACGCCGTACATGAGTGCGGTGAAACGCTTGCTGGAAGCGGCGGGCTTTGACATGGCGCGTTATCACGAGGAGTCCTTTGGTGCCACGCCGCCGGAAGCCCGTGCCGACGCAGTGGAACAAGCCGAACAGGCTGCCGATGCACCGGAAGTCGACTTGGCGGATCTGCACCAGGTGGAGTTCATTGCCTCAGGCAAAAGCATTCGTGTGGCGCCGGGCGAAACCGTCCACGCCGCTGCGGCCAAACTTGGGCTGCTGATTCCCAAGGCTTGCGGCATGGGTATCTGCGGGACGTGCAAGGTGATGAAGCTGGGCGGTGAGGTCGAGATGGACCACAACGGCGGGATTACCGAGGAAGACGAAGCCGAAGGCTACATTTTGTCGTGCTGCAGCGTGCCGAAGGGCGATGTGCGTATTGAGTTCTGATTAGCCGCGCGCTCACCACTGATCAACAGGTGAGTCAGTCCCGCGTCGGATGTCATGAGTCTCCGACGCAGTCCTTAGTGCTTAGCGGGCGTAGAGCTGAATGGCGAACTGATCACCGGAGGCTGTCAGTTCATAGACTTTTTCATAGATAGTCAGGGTTCTCGAAGGCTCCCTGATGGTGTCACCGACTTTCGCAAGCTTCCTGAACTCGTCCCAGCTTACGAATGTGTTGCTGAGACTGCCTTCTTGGCGTGCGTTCATGGCGTAGCATTGAACTTCCATGGTTTAACCCTCTGCTGGATTTCCGTTTCCGGCCGATTATTCGGCAGGCAGGTATTCCCGAAAGGAGGCCGCTGCTGCGGCTTTTTCCTTTCGGGTTCCAAGAGGCTAGTCGATGAAAATGCAGTCGTATGCTGTCGGAAACACCAGATAACAGTCTCGGCAATCCGCCAGTATTCGTCGCGCTTAGGCGCCCATCACTTGGCGAATATCCGCGGCTAATTCTCTTACACGTTCTTCCTCGGTATCCCACGCACACATGAACCGTGCGCCACCTTTGCCGATGAAGGTGTAGAAGCGCCAGCCCTTGGCCGTCAAGGCTTCGATGGCCGCTTCCGAGAGTTGCAGGAACACGCCGTTGGCCTGCACCGGGAACATCAATTCCACGCCGGGAATATCCGCCACCAGGCTGCTCAGCAGTTGTGCGCAGTGGTTGGCGTGGCGTGCGTGTTTGAGCCAGGCGTCGTTTTCCAGCAGGCCCACCCAGGGTGCCGAGAGGAAGCGCATTTTCGACGCCAGCTGGCCGGCCTGTTTGCAGCGGTAATCGAAGTCTTCGGCCAGCTTGTGGTTGAAGAACAGGATCGCTTCACCCACCGCCATGCCGTTTTTCGTACCGCCAAAGCACAGCACATCCACACCGGCTTTCCAGGTCAGGTCGGCCGGGGAGCAACCGAGGAACGCGCAGGCATTGGCGAAGCGCGCGCCGTCCATGTGCAGGTTCAGGCCCAGTTCCTTGCAGGTGACGCTGATCGCGCGGATTTCTTCCGGGGTGTACACGCTGCCGACTTCAGTGGCCTGGGTCAGGGTCACCACGCGGGGCTTGGGGTAGTGGATGTCCTGGCGCTTGAGGGCGATTTCGCGGATCGATTCGGGGGTCAGCTTGCCGTTTTCGGTGCGAGCGGTGAGGAGCTTGGAACCATTGGAGAAAAACTCCGGCGCGCCGCATTCGTCGGTTTCAACGTGGGCGGTTTCCGAGCAAATCACGCTATGGTAGCTCTGGCACAGCGAGGACAGTGCCAGGGAGTTGGCGGCTGTGCCGTTGAAAGCGAAGAATACCTCGCAGTCGGTTTCGAACAAGTGACGGAATCCGTCGGCGGCGCGGTGGGTCCATTCATCATCGCCGTAGGCGCGTTGATGGCCCTGGTTGGCTTGTTCCATGGCGGCCCAGGCTTCCGGGCAGATGCCGGAATAGTTGTCGCTGGCGAATTGTTGGCTCTTGTCGGTCATGGCCCATTCCTGTGGTCGATGTTGGTGCGCACTGTAACCAAGATTGTCCAGGGTGCGCACGCACTGTAAATGCAAAGTCACTGGGGAATTATGCACGGTACTGAAACGATTCCTGTCGGACGCGTCCGGGATGGCGCCCTGGATTTGCTCAAGTGGCTGGCGCTGCTGAGCATGGTGCTGGATCACTTGCGTTATGTCGGTTTGAGCCTCGATGGCCTGTATGTGCCAGGCAGGCTGGCGTTTCCCTGGTTTTGCCTGGCGATTGCGGCCAATGTGAACCGGGTCCGGCATGCGCCTGTAACCGGCCAGTGGCGCTACCTGGGCTGGCTGTTGCTGTTCAGTGTGATCAGCGAAGTGCCGTACCGAATGTTTATCGACGATGCCGATACATTAAACGTCTTGCCGACCCTGGCGCTGGGCCTGCTCGTTGCCCGAGGATGGCAGCAGAAGACGCTTTTTGATCGAGGTTTGGCGCTGATCGCCGTCGCGATGGGCGCGGTGTTTTCCACACACCTGATGTTCGGCTTTTTCGGTGTCTTGCTGCCGTTGGCAATGCTGCTGGTGTTCAGCCGCCCATGGTATTTCAGCTTGTTACCGGGTTTGGTCTGTGTGGCTGCCAACCAATGGCAGATCTTGCTCAACAGCGGCACGCCCGTGGCGCTTTTGGGATTGGCCACTTGCCTGATCGCGCCATTGGCGGGGTTGGTCTTAGTGCGTCATGCCAGGCATGTGTCTCCACCCGCCATGCGGCGCTGGGCATATAGCTTGTATCCACTGCATTTTTTGATGCTGCTAATCGTCCGACAGATTATCGCCTAACCCCTGTGGGCTGGCTTGCCTGCGATTGCATCACCCCAATGCAACTGATACACCGAGGTGTCTGCATCGCAGGCAAGCCAGCTCCCACACAAGCCTGCTTCCACATTTATTCGGTGTTGTTCCGGCAATGTCGTAAACGCACCTTTGCGTGGCGTCCGTAGGCATTTGATCTACCGGCGCCAGCCCTACCATCGCATCAAAGGGCCCTGCACGGGCCTTAACAATACGAAAGGCTGGGAGAGACGCGATGTTCAGCAAAAAAGACCAGATCCAGGGATATGACGACGCACTGCTGGCGGCGATGAATGCCGAGGAGCAGCGTCAGGAAGATCATATCGAGCTGATCGCGTCAGAGAACTACACCAGCAAACGTGTGATGGAAGCGCAAGGCAGCGGCCTCACCAACAAATACGCCGAAGGTTACCCGGGCAAGCGCTACTACGGTGGCTGCGAGCACGTGGACAAGGTTGAAGCCCTGGCCATCGAGCGCGCCAAGCAACTGTTCGGTGCCGATTACGCCAACGTGCAGCCACACTCCGGTTCGTCCGCCAACAGCGCGGTGTACCTGGCGCTGATCAATGCCGGCGACACCATCCTCGGCATGAGCCTGGCCCACGGTGGCCACCTGACCCACGGCGCCAAAGTGTCGTCGTCGGGCAAGCTGTACAACGCGGTGCAATACGGCATCAACACCGACACCGGCCTGATCGACTACGACGAAGTTGAGCGCCTGGCGGTCGAGCACAAGCCGAAGATGGTGGTGGCCGGTTTCTCCGCCTACTCCAAAACCCTGGATTTCCCACGCTTTCGTGCGATTGCCGACAAGGTCGGCGCGCTGCTGTTCGTCGACATGGCCCACGTCGCCGGCCTGGTGGCCGCTGGTTTGTACCCGAACCCGCTGCCTTACGCCGACGTGGTCACCACCACCACCCACAAGACCCTGCGCGGTCCACGTGGCGGTTTGATCCTGGCCAAGGCCAACGAAGAAATTGAAAAGAAACTCAACTCTGCGGTGTTCCCCGGCGCTCAGGGCGGCCCGCTGATGCATGTCATCGCCGGCAAGGCGGTGTGCTTCAAGGAAGCGGCGGAGCCAGGTTTCAAGGTGTACCAGCAACAAGTGATCGACAACGCCCAGGCCATGGCCGGCGTGTTTATCAAACGTGGCTACGATGTTGTCTCCGGCGGTACCGATAACCACCTGTTCCTGGTCAGCCTGATTCGCCAGGGCCTCACCGGCAAAGAGGCGGACGCTGCCCTCGGTCGCGCCCACATCACCGTCAACAAGAACGCCGTGCCGAATGACCCGCAGTCGCCGTTCGTGACCTCGGGCCTGCGTATCGGCACCCCGGCGGTGACCACACGTGGCTTCAAAGTACCGCAGTGCATCGAGTTGGCCGGCTGGATCTGCGACATCCTCGACAACCTCGGCGACGCCGATGTCGAGGCCAACGTGGCCAAGCACGTGTCTGCCCTGTGCGCTGATTTCCCGGTTTATCGCTGAGCGCGGTTTTGGAGTAATGACTATGCAACGCTACTCGGGCTTCGGCCTCTTCAAGCACTCACTCAGCCACCACGAAAACTGGCAGAAGATGTGGCGCACGCCGACCCCTAAAAAGGTCTACGACGTGGTCATCGTCGGCGGCGGCGGGCATGGTCTGGCGACCGCCTATTACCTGGCCAAAGAGCACGGCATCACCAACGTGGCCGTGGTCGAAAAAGGCTGGCTGGGCGGCGGTAACACCGCGCGCAACACCACCATCGTGCGTTCCAACTACCTGTGGGATGAGTCGGCGCACCTGTACGAACACGCGATGAAACTGTGGGAAGGCCTGTCCCAGGACCTGAACTACAACGTGATGTTCTCCCAGCGTGGCGTTTACAACCTGTGCCATACCCTGCAAGACATTCGTGATTCCGAGCGCCGCGTCAGCGCCAACCGCCTCAACGGCGTGGACGGCGAACTGCTCAACGCCAAACAAGTGGCCGACGAGATCCCGTACCTCGATTGCTCAAAAAACACCCGCTACCCGGTACTCGGCGCCACCGTGCAACGGCGCGGCGGCGTGGCCCGTCACGACGCCGTGGCCTGGGGCTTTGCCCGCGCCGCTGATGCACTTGGTGTGGACTTGATCCAGCAGACCGAAGTGATCGGTTTCCGCAAGGAAAACGGCGTGTGCATCGGCGTGGAAACCAATAAAGGCTTTATCGGCGCCAAGCGCGTCGGTGTGGTGACGGCCGGTAACTCCGGGCACATGGCTTCGCTGGCGGGCTTTCGCTTGCCGATTGAATCCCACCCGCTGCAAGCCCTGGTGTCGGAGCCGATCAAGCCGATTATCGACAGCGTGATCATGTCCAACGCCGTGCACGGCTACATCAGCCAGTCCGACAAGGGCGACCTGGTGATTGGCGCCGGTATCGACGGCTACAACGGCTACGGCCAGCGCGGCTCGTACCCGGTGATCGAACACACCATCCAGGCCATCGTCGAGATGTTCCCGGTGCTGTCGCGTGTGCGCATGAACCGTCAATGGGGCGGCATCGTCGACACCACGCCGGATGCCTGCCCGATCATCTCCAAAACCCCGGTGCCGAACATGTTCTTCAACTGCGGTTGGGGCACCGGTGGCTTCAAGGCTACGCCGGGCTCAGGCAACGTGTTTGCCGCCAGCCTCGCCAAGGGTGAAATGCACCCGTTGGCTGCACCTTTCTCCATCGACCGTTTCCACAACGGTGCGTTGATCGATGAACACGGCGCTGCGGCCGTCGCCCACTAACAGGAGAAATCCCCTATGTTGCATATCTTCTGTCCTCACTGTGGCGAACTGCGCTCCGAAGAGGAATTCCACGCGTCCGGCCAAGCGCACATCCCGCGCCCACTGGACCCGAACGCCTGCACCGACGAACAGTGGGGCGACTACATGTTCTTTCGCGATAACCCGCGTGGCCTGCACCACGAGCTGTGGATTCACGCCGCCGGTTGCCGCCAGTATTTCAACGCCACGCGCGACACCGTGACCTACGAAATTCTTGAAACCTACAAGATCGGCGAGAAGCCGCAATTCACCGCCAAGGCCTCTGGAGAGAAGGTATGAGCCAGATCAATCGCCTGTCCAACGGTGGCCGCATCGACCGTGATAAAGTCCTGACGTTTACCTTCAACGGCCAAAGCTACAAAGGCTTTGAAGGCGACACTCTGGCCGCTGCCCTGTTGGCCAACGGCGTCGACATCATCGGTCGCAGCTTCAAATACTCGCGCCCACGCGGCATCTTTGCCGCCGGCGCCGAAGAGCCGAACGCGGTGTTGCAGATCGGCGCCACCGAAGCCACCCAGATTCCCAACGTGCGCGCCACGCAACAGGCGCTGTACCAAGGCCTTGTCGCCACCAGCACCAATGGCTGGCCAAGCGTGAACAACGACATGATGGGTATTCTCGGCAAGGTCGGCGGCAAGCTGATGCCGCCGGGCTTCTACTACAAAACCTTCATGTACCCGCAATCGTTCTGGATGACCTACGAGAAGTACATCCGCAAGGCCGCAGGCCTTGGTCGCTCGCCGACCGAGAACGACCCGGACACCTACGACAACATGAACCGTCACTGCGACGTGCTGATTGTCGGCGCCGGCCCTGCCGGTCTGTCGGCCGCCCTGGCGGCTGCGCGCAGCGGTGCGCGAGTGATCATCGCGGACGAGCAGGAAGAGTTTGGTGGTTCGCTGCTTGATTCCCGCGAAAGCCTCGACGGCAAACCGGCCACCGAGTGGGTCGCCAGTGTGATCGCCGAGCTCAACTCCCTGCCGGACGTGCTGCTGTTGCCTCGCGCCACCGTCAACGGTTACCACGACCATAACTTCCTGACCATTCACGAACGCCTCACCGACCACCTCGGTGACCGCGCGCCGATTGGTGTGGTGCGTCAGCGTATCCACCGTGTGCGCGCCAAGCGTGTGGTGCTGGCGACCGGTGCGTGCGAGCGCCCGCTGGTGTACGGCAACAACGACGTGCCGGGCAACATGCTCGCGGGTGCAGTCTCCACTTACGTGCGCCGCTATGGCGTGGCACCCGGCAAAAAACTGGTGCTGTCGACCAACAACGACCACGCCTACCGCGTGGCACTGGACTGGTTTGATGCAGGCCTTGCGGTTGTAGCGGTGGCCGATGCTCGCCATAACCCACGCGGTGCATTGGTTGAAGAAGCCCGTGCCAAAGGCATTCGCATCCTCACCGGCAGCGCCGTGATCGAGGCCCGTGGCAGTAAGCATGTGACGGGTGCTCGTGTCGCAGCCATCGATGTGAAAGCGCATAAAGTCACCAGCCCCGGCGAGTGGCTGGAGTGCGACCTGGTTGCCAGCTCCGGCGGCTACAGCCCGGTTGTTCACTTGGCCTCGCACTTGGGCGGCAAGCCGACCTGGCGTGAAGATATCCTCGGTTTTGTACCGGGCGAAGCACCACAAAAACGCGTGTGCGTCGGTGGTATCAACGGCGTGTACGGCCTTGGCGATTCCCTGGCGGATGGTTTTGAAGGCGGCGTGCGCGCAGCCAGCGAAGCCGGTTTCGCGCCTGTGCAAGGCACGCTGCCAAAAGCCTTGAGCCGTCTGGAAGAGCCGACGCTGGCGCTGTTCCAGGTGCCTCACGAAAAAGCCACTGCACGGGCGCCGAAGCAATTTGTCGACCTGCAAAACGACGTGACCGCTGCCGCCATCGAACTCGCCACCCGTGAAGGTTTCGAGTCGGTCGAGCACGTCAAACGCTACACCGCGCTGGGTTTTGGCACCGACCAGGGCAAGCTGGGTAACGTCAACGGCCTGGCGATTGCCGCGCGCTCGTTGAACGTGACCATCCCGCAGATGGGCACCACCATGTTCCGCCCGAACTACACGCCGGTCACCTTCGGCGCTGTGGCGGGCCGCCACTGTGGGCACATCTTTGAACCGGTGCGCTACACCGCGCTGCAAGCCTGGCACGTGAAAAACGGCGCCGAGTTTGAAGACGTCGGCCAGTGGAAACGCCCCTGGTACTTCCCGCGCAACGGTGAAGACCTGCACGCTGCGGTGAAACGCGAATGCCTGGCCGTGCGCGACAGCGTCGGCCTGCTGGATGCGTCCACCCTCGGCAAGATCGACATTCAGGGCCCGGATGCCCGTGAATTCCTCAACCGCATCTACAGCAACGCCTGGACCAAGCTCGACGTAGGCAAGGCGCGCTACGGCCTGATGTGCAAGGAAGACGGCATGGTCTTCGATGACGGCGTCACCGCCTGCATCGCCGACAACCACTTCCTGATGACCACCACCACCGGCGGCGCAGCGCGCGTGCTGCAGTGGCTGGAAATCTACCAACAGACCGAATGGCCGGACCTCAAGGTGTACTTCACCTCGGTCACCGACCACTGGGCAACCATGACCCTGTCCGGCCCCAACAGCCGCAAGCTGCTGAGCGAAGTGACCGACATCGACCTGGACAAGGACGGTTTCCCGTTCATGACCTGGAAAGAAGGCTTGGTCGGCGGCGTGCCGGCACGGGTGTTCCGTATCTCGTTTACCGGTGAGCTGTCGTACGAAGTCAACGTGCAGGCCGACTACGCCATGGGCGTGCTGGAACAGATTGTCGAAGCCGGAAAGAAGTACAACCTGACCCCGTACGGCACCGAAACCATGCACGTACTGCGCGCCGAGAAGGGCTTCATCATCGTCGGCCAGGACACCGACGGCTCGATGACCCCGGACGACCTGAACATGGGTTGGTGTGTAGGCCGCACCAAGCCGTTCTCGTGGATCGGCTGGCGCGGGATGAACCGTGAAGACTGCGTGCGCGAAGAGCGTAAGCAGCTGGTCGGGCTCAAGCCGATTGATCCGAACGTATGGCTGCCGGAAGGCGCGCAGCTGGTGTTCGATCCGAAGCAGACGATTCCGATGAGGATGGTCGGCCACGTCACCTCAAGCTATGCCCACAACTCCCTCGGCTATTCGTTTGCGATGGCGGTGGTCAAGGGCGGCTTGAAGCGCATCGGCGAGCGGGTGTTCTCACCGCAAGCGGATGGCAGCGTGATCGAGGCGGAGATTGTGTCTTCGGTGTTCTTCGACCCGAAAGGCGAGCGGCAGAACATCTGATAGACCGAGGCGCCTGCAGCGCAGGCAAGCCCCCTCTCACATTTTGAAATGCATTCCCCTGTGGGAGGGGGCTTGCCCCCGATGAGGCCAGTAGCCGCACAACAGAATTCAGACAGGTGCTTTATGACAGCAGCCAACGTATACCAACAACGCCCCACCACCGGCGCCAAGGCCGAGTCGTCGCTGCACCATGCCGACCTCGCCAGCCTGGTCGGCAAGGGCCGCAAGAACGCCGGCGTGACCGTGCGCGAAAAGAAACTCCTCGGCCACCTGACGATTCGTGGCGATGGCCATGACGCGGCCTTCGCTGCCGGCGTGCACAAAGCCCTCGGCATCGAGCTTCCAGCCGCCCTGCAGGTGATCGTCAAAGGCGAAACCAGCCTGCAATGGCTTGGCCCGGATGAATGGCTGCTGGTTGTGCCGAGCGGTGAAGAGTTCGCTGCCGAGCAAAACCTGCGGGCTGCCCTGGGCGATCTGCATATCCAGATCGTCAACGTCAGCGGCGGCCAGCAGATCCTCGAACTCAGCGGCCCGAATGTGCGCGACGTGCTGATGAAGTCCACCAGCTACGACGTGCACCCGAACAATTTCCCGGTGGGCAAGGCGGTGGGCACGGTGTTCGCCAAGTCGCAACTGGTGATCCGCCATACCGCCGAAGACACCTGGGAACTGCTGATTCGTCGCAGCTTCTCGGATTACTGGTGGTTGTGGCTGCAGGATGCGTCAGCCGAATTTGGCCTGAACGTTCAAGCCTGAGGAGTGACCGATGAGCCGTGCACCCGATACATGGATTTTGACTGCCGACTGCCCCAGCGTGCTCGGCACGGTGGACGCGGTCACCCGCTACCTGTTCGAGCAGGGCTGCTACGTCACCGAACACCATTCGTTCGATGACCGCCTCTCGGGTCGGTTTTTTATTCGTGTGGAATTCCGCCAGCCCGACGGTTTCGACGAGCAGGCTTTCCGCGATGGCCTGGCCACTCGCGGCGAAGCCTTTGGCATGATCTTCGAGCTGACGGCGCCGAACTACCGGCCAAAAGTGGTGATCATGGTTTCCAAGGCCGATCACTGCCTGAACGACCTGCTGTACCGCCAGCGTATCGGCCAACTGTCCATGGACGTGGTCGCGGTGGTGTCCAACCATCCCGATCTCAAGCCGTTGGCCGACTGGCACCAGATTCCCTACTACCATTTCCCCCTCGACCCCAACGACAAACCGTCCCAGGAGCGTCAGGTGTGGCAAGTGATTGAAGAGACCGGTGCGGAACTGGTGATTCTTGCGCGCTACATGCAAGTGCTGTCGCCGGAGCTGTGCCGCAAGCTCGATGGCAAGGCGATCAACATCCACCACTCGTTGTTGCCGGGGTTCAAGGGCGCCAAGCCGTATCACCAGGCCTACAACAAGGGCGTGAAACTGGTCGGCGCCACGGCGCATTACATCAACAACGACCTGGATGAAGGCCCGATCATCGCCCAGGGCGTGGAGGTGGTGGACCACAGCCATTATCCCGAGGACCTGATTGCCAAGGGGCGGGATATCGAAGGGCTGACACTGGCCCGGGCCGTTGGGTATCACATAGAGCGGCGGGTGTTCTTGAACGCCAATCGCACCGTCGTTCTTTAGATCGCTATCGCAGGCAAGCCAGCTCCCACATTTGAATGTGTTCACAAATCAAAAGGTGGGAGCGGGCTTGCCCGCGATGAGGCCATCAGCAACAACGCACAAACAGCATCTGTACCCGAGCACTTTACGCGCTGCCTGCCTGGGCAACGCGGTTCCATAAAAACAACAGCGAGGTGAAAGCATGTCTGGTAATCGTGGTGTCGTGTATCTCGGCAACGGCAAGGTCGAAGTACAGAAAATCGACTATCCCAAAATGCAGGACCCCCGTGGCAGGAAGATTGAACACGGCGTCATCCTGCGCGTGGTCTCCACCAACATCTGCGGCTCCGACCAACACATGGTGCGCGGCCGCACCACTGCCCAGACCGGCCTGGTACTGGGGCATGAAATCACCGGCGAAGTGATCGAAAAGGGCAGCGATGTCGAGAACCTGAAAATCGGCGACCTGGTCTCGGTGCCGTTCAACGTGGCGTGCGGCCGCTGCCGCTCCTGCAAAGAGCAACACACCGGCGTGTGCCTGACCGTCAACCCGGCCCGTGCCGGTGGCGCCTACGGCTACGTCGACATGGGCGACTGGACCGGCGGCCAAGCCGAATACGTGCTGGTGCCGTACGCCGACTTCAACCTGCTGAAACTGCCGGACCGCGACAAGGCCATGGAGAAAATCCGCGACCTGACCTGCCTTTCCGACATTCTCCCGACGGGTTACCACGGTGCCGTCACTGCTGGCGTCGGCCCGGGCAGTACCGTTTACATTGCGGGTGCCGGCCCGGTCGGCCTGGCCGCTGCGGCGTCCGCACGCCTGCTCGGCGCGGCGGTCGTGATCATCGGCGACGTCAACTCTATCCGCCTGGCCCATGCCAAGGCGCAAGGGTTTGAAGTGGTTGACCTGTCCACCGACACCCCGCTGCACGAACAGATCGCCGCCCTGCTGGGCGAGCCGGAAGTGGACTGCGCCGTTGACTGCGTGGGCTTCGAAGCGCGTGGCCACGGGCATGACGGCGCCAAGGCCGAAGCCCCGGCCACCGTGCTCAACTCGCTGATGGGCGTGGTGCGTGTGGCAGGCAAAATCGGCATTCCAGGCTTGTACGTGACCGAAGACCCGGGCGCCGTCGACGCCGCCGCGAAAATGGGCAGCCTGAGCATTCGCTTCGGTCTGGGCTGGGCTAAATCCCACAGCTTCCACACCGGCCAAACCCCGGTGATGAAGTACAACCGCCAGCTGATGCAGGCGATCATGTGGGACCGCATTCATATTGCCGATATCGTCGGCGTCGAAGTCATCAGCCTGGATGACGCGCCGCGTGGGTACGGCGAGTTTGATGCGGGCGTGCCGAAGAAGTTTGTGATTGATCCGCACAAACTGTTCAGCGCGGCATAAGCATTGGCAAAATCAAAAGGGCGACCCTAGGGTCGCCCTTTTTGCGTCGGGTGCTTAAGCCTGCAAGCGTCGACTGATGACATCGAGCAAGTCGCAGCCATCTCGCAGCGGAATGGCGCAGAGCAGAGCAAAGTCCTGCAGGACAAGGGTGTCGGTTTGCAGGCCTTCGCGAAACGCGAGGTTTTCCATGACTTGAGTGACCGCGCGGATGCGGTAGACGGCGGCGTCGTGGAGCACGTCCAGTGGGACTTGGGTGTCGATGAGCAGGGAAGGGGTGGTGCTGTCGTGGCCGGTGAGCGGCATGTATCGGTTCATGTTTTAACCTTCATTCCAGAGAGTGAAGCTGCTACTCACACGTCGCCAAACGAATGGGTGGCAGCTGTACGCAGGTTGGCGAACCGGGGAATGAAGCAAAGCCGGCAGACCCGAAGGTCTCCCGCGCACAGCCGCCATAAAGCGGCCTTAACGCGTGCAAAAAAACCTGCAAAGGAGCAGGTGCTTTTGCATACTTCATATCCACCGAGTCGCCAAACCCGTGTCGCCATGTGGACGACCGCCGAACTATAAGCGCCATCCCTCGCCATGAGCAAGTCGCCCAGCCGATGAAGATCAAATGTGGGAGC